>NZ_JBWKCA010000007.1:0-371004 GCF_056436715.1 Streptomyces sp. NPDC043176 | reverse complement strand
GGTGAGTTCCTAGACAGCTCCCACCACACCGGAGGTCTTCGCCATGTTCAAGACCAGACCAGTGTCAACAACGCTCGTGATCAATACACCTAGGGACGCTGCTCATGCTGCCCCCGGTGCGGTGGGTCGCTCACGCCGTCTACCGGCTGGTGGCGGACAACCGGCACCGGATGCCGGGCGGGACGGCGGCGTGCGCGGCGCCGGCGCGCCGTGGGCGAGGGTGTCCGGAGCCGGGGTGGCTTGCGCCGAAGGGGGTAGGTGAGGACGGCACACGACCATCGCGTCTACGAAGGAGACGAGCATGACCGACGACGCCTACCTGTTCCTCGTGGACGACCCGGCGACCCCGCTGGGCGCCTCCGTCACCGCTGTGGGAGACCTGGCGTGCCTGGAGACGCCCGCCGTACGGGCCTGGCTCGACGCGCACGGTGTCACCGCCGCCTCCCCGGGCGTCCGGCTGCTGCCGCCGGAGGAGACGGGCGCCATCCCCGACGGGGCGGAGAAGCTGCCCGTCCCGTTGAGCGACGAGGAGCTGAACCAGCTGCGCCACGCGCTGACGCCGGGCGCCCTCGCCCGCGTGGAGGAAGAGCTGCTGGCCTACCGTGACTGCGCGGGCGAGCGGGACGCCTTGCTGGCGCGGGCCGCGGCCGCCGGGGTTCCGCCGCACCGCATCGTCGAACTCACCGGCGAGGACGCCCGGACCGTGGCATCGGCGGCGGCGCAGGGGCAGGGCCGTCCGTCGGATCCCGGTCCGCGACGGCGGTGATGGGGGAAACATGACGACCGAGGAGACGCGTACGAGGCTCCGGCAGTTGGAGGACCGGCTCGGCGAGCGCACCCCGGCACCGATCGAGGGACAGACTCGCATCCCCCTCCCCCCACCCACCCGGGCGGACGACGAGGAGGAGAGGGCGTGAAGGCCGGGCTCGGAGGAGTGAGGGTCACGGGTATTTTCTGGATACAGCAGGCATAGTCGGGGCTCAGACAGTGCACGGACCAGCCCGCCCTGCTCTACTCTTCCGAGTCGGGAATTCTGTTCAGATGTAAGGCTTGCCCCATGGCGCGTACGGGGAGGCCGAAGGCCGAATTGATCCTGTCCGGTGAGGAGCGGTCCGCGCTCGAGGGGTGGGTGCGGCGCCGTTCCACGACACAGGCGTGGGCCTTGAGGTGCCGGATCATCCTGGCCTGTGCCGAAGGTGCGTCCAACAAGGACGTCGCGGCCCGGCTCGGCTCGACGCCGCATGCGGTGGGACGGTGGCGGGCGCGGTTCGTCGAGCACCGGATCGCCGGCCTGGGCGACATGCCCCGCCCGGGCGGCCCCAGGTCGGTGACCGACGAGCAGGTGGCCGCGCTGGTCACCCGAACGCTGCAGTCCGCGCCGAAGAACGCAACGCACTGATCGACACGTTCGATGGCGAAGAAACTGGGTCTGTCACAGTCGACCGTGTCACGGGTCTGGCGGGCATTCGGACTGCAGCCGCACCGCTCGGAGACGTCTCTGCTGTCGACGGATCCGTACCTCGTCGACAAGGTCCACGATGTCGTCGGCCTCTATCTGGACCCGCCCGAGCAGGCCCTGGTGTTCTGCGTGGACGAGAAGTCGCAGATCCAGGCCCTGGACCGCTCGCAGCCGGTGCTGCCGATGATGCCCGGCGTGCCGCAACGGGTCACGCACGACTACGTCCGGGCCGGCACCACCACCCTCTTCGCCGCCCTCGAGGTCGCCACCGGCAAGGTGATCGGCTCCCTGCACCGCCGCCACCGGACCGAGGAGTTCGAGAAGTTCCTCATCAAGCTTGACAAGGAAGTCCCGGCCGGCCTCCAGGTCCATCTCATCCTGGACAACCACGCCACCCACAAGACCCCGGCCATCAAAACCTGGCTGCTGGCACACCCCCGGTTCCACCTGCACTTCACGCCGACCGGATCGTCCTGGCTCAATCTGGTCGAGCGATGGTTCGCCGAGCTGACGGACAAGCAGATACGGCGAGGCGTCCACAAGACCGTCCAAGCCCTGGAGAACGAGATCCGGACCTGGATCGCCGCTTGGAACACGAACCCCAGGCCCTACGTCTGGACGAAGTCCGCGGACGAGATCCCCGAACCCCTCGCCTCATATCTGAACAGAATTCCTGACTCGGAAGACTGGGTCATCGTCCGCGCCAAGGGCCGTCTCCCACGCGGACACCGGCTCGTCGCGGACACGCAGGCGAACCGCCACGCACTCCCGACCGTCGAACGGCTCCCCATGAGACGGCGTTCGGCATGCCCTTCGTCGAGCATGAGAAGCACGAGGCGGCGTGGAAGGAGGTCGAGCGCGGTGCGCCGGGCGGAGACTTGCTCTTTCAAGTCGCTCGTACGCTCGCCCGGTCGCCGGAGCCGCTGCCCCGGACCGCGATCCTTCAGAAACTGTCCCCGCCGCCAGGGGAGCCGCGCCGGCGGCGGGGGGACGGGCTCGGCCGGCTCCTGCGCCGTTTCCCCGCGTTCCACCAGGTCGAGCCCGGCCGGTGGCGGCTCGGCCGCAGCAACGTGCAGGTCGGCCGCCGAGCAGGACGCTAGTCTTCCGCGCGTATCAGGGGATTGGCCTGAACGAGCGCCGCGCCGAGCGGGGTGAGGGTGTGCAGCACCGTGTTGGCCGACCGCCGGCTGTTGATCAGTCCGGCGTCGCGCAGTGCAGAGCTGTGCTGTGTGGCCGCCGAGGCGGAGATCGCCAGAGCTCGCGCGAGTTCACCCGTGGTCGCCCCCGCTGCGCAGGCGTGGAGGATCGCGGCGCGGCTGCGTCCGACGACTCCGGCCAGCGCCGACACCGTGGCCAGCGCCGGGGCCCGGTCACGGCTCGGCACCCCGTCGAGGACCGAATAGACAAGGACCGGCGGCAACCCGGGGTCCGCGATAGGAACGGGCGAGCCCCAGCAGAAGTACGAGGGCACAAGCAGCAGCCCACGGCCTGCCAGGTGCAGATCCCGATCGTCGCCGTGCGCGTCCACATGCAGCACCGGCGGCTCCCAGCGCATGGCCGGGCGCAGACTCTGGAGAAGTCCGTCGATGCCACCGGTGAGCAGGGCGCGAGCCCGCAGACACCGCTCGGCCTCCAGGCTTGCCTGGACACGGTCGGACTGGGGCGCGATAACGGCGTTGTAGTAGGCCCGCAGCACCTGCACCAGCTCGGCACGCATCTTCGTCTCGGCCAGGCGAGGGGCCCACGCGGGAGCGCCACTCACCTGGGCCAGCGTCTGGACCTCTTGGAGGACCTGGGGGGCGGGTGCCGACATGATCGCGTCCACACCTGCATCCCACCCGCCGCCCGCCGCAGCCGGAGTCAGGAAGTCGGGAAAATACGCCGCGCGCGGGAAGAGCGGCAACAGCATGCCGCGCACGGTCGTCTCCAGTCGCTCCTCGTGGAGGCGGCTCCGGGCGGCGCGATGCCATTCGGCATAGGCCCAGCGGCCGCGGCGGGTCTGGAAGCGATGCAGGCTGGAGGCGATCTCCCAGAACGGATCCGCTGCGGCTGCCACACGCGTACGGGCGAGATCGGCATCAGTGAAATGGATGCGGAGCAAACAGTTCCCCCAATTTGACATGCATCTTTCACATATGGCGAAACATGATGGCTGCCGGCAATCACAGCTGACAAGGTCTTGCCGCACCACAAACGAAGTCCAGCCGCCGCACCACGACCGGTTGGCGACGTCAGTCCTGTCCGATTCCCCCCAAGGAGTTCCCTGTGCGCAAGCCCGTGAATGCACTGCTCGCCACCGTCCTGGCGCTGGGCGGCGGAATGATCACGCTTGGTTCGGCCACCCCGGCCGCAGCGGCCAACCCGACATGCAACTGGAGCGCGTCTTACTACGGGGCCTGGGTGCCCAACTACGGCACGACCAGCGTCAACGTCAACTGCGCCCTGTCTCAGGGCGTCATGAACAACGTCGCGGTGGGTACGCTGCAGGAGACCCTCAACATGTGCTACGGCGAAAGCCTCGTGGTGGACCGGGACTTCGGTTCCGCCACCGAGGCCGCCCTGCGCCGCGCGCAGCAGAGGGCCGGCACGACGGTGGACGGCGACTACGGTCCGCTCACCCGCAAGGCCATCAAGCATAAGCCGGTGAGCGGCAGTACGTGCGTCCGCGTCCCCTAACGTCGAAACCTTCGTGACGGTTCATCGGTGTGAGGACGCCGTTCGAGGACGCGGAGTCAGGCCTGCCGCTTCGCCCCGTCGATCGCTTGATCGACGGGGCGAAGCCCCGCGAAGCGGCTGCTACAGACGGTAGCGTGAGCCATCTCCTCGTGACCGTGTTCGAAGAACACGGTGCCCGTTCCGGACTGGGCGGGTTCATCGAGACGGTGCACGCCATGATGAGCGTGCTCGCCGATTCGTCGGCATCCTCGACCAGGTGCACTCCGGGTGGCCCGACCTGGCGTTCGCGTACCGGAAGCACCAGATCGGTCTGGACAAGATGTACGAGGGACCACTCAGGAGCACCATCAGACAGCTTCACCCGGGACAGGATGCGGCTATGCGTTACGCCCACGAGGACCCCGAGCGGCTCGTGGCTTTGTCGATGAGAACGAGCAGCAGATGTTCATCGCTTCGGGAGGCACCTGCTTCCAGCTCTGTTCGATGTTCATGGCCTGGGCAGCACAGCCCCGGAGGGAGGCAGCCGCGATGGCGTGTCGGCCCCTTCTGCCAGCATGCTGCCGTGACAGACACACGTGATCAGCGTCCCGCCGAAGCCACTCTCGACTTCCTGCGCTCCGCATTTCCGCCGGAATGGCGAGAGCCGGCGCTCGGACATGAAGCCGTCGCGGACTGGGAGCAGAAGAACCAGGTGGTCCTCCCAGAGCCGTACAGGACGTTCATCGCGGAGATCAGCAACGGGTCCAGCCTCGGCCCCGCCGGCGACGGCGGTCTCCAGCCGCTCGGCTGGCTGCCCGAAACGTGGCCTGACCTTGGCCCGCGACAGCCCGGCGAACCGTTCCCCCTGGAGGCGGCTTGGCCCTGGGAGGACGACGAGAGTGTCGACCCCGAGGACCCCCGGATCGACGCCGCATTCAACAAGGGGTCCATCGTTCTCGGGTCCGAGGACGGGCAGTCGTTCTGGCTCCTGCTGACCACCGGCCCCCGCCGCGGCGAGGTGTGGATGATCGCCGACGTCGGCGCCGTCCCGGCACCCGGCGACCAGGCATGGGGCTTCGAGGAGTGGGTGCAGCGCTGGCACACCGGCAACGATTGGTGGGACTGAACGCGCCGTACTGACCGGCCTCAGGTCACGGGCTGTTCGAATCCCGGGTGCCTCCCGAAGTGGTGAACATTCGCTGTCCGTACTCATGGACAAAGCCAACGGCGGATGGCGCGAGCGTAAGACAGCAGCCTGGCTCATCGCGGTTGCCGGAAGAACTGAGTTCCGCGAACGCCTCGGCGGACTCCTACTCGCCAGCGAGGGGCCGTACGCCGGGCAGGCCTACTGCGTCGCCCTCGCCATGTTCGGAACCTCTGTCGGCGCCGACCTCCTGGTCGCTTGTCTCGACCACTACCTGCGCCGCCTCGACCTCTCCTACGATCAGCCAGCCGCCATGGGCGCACTCCTGCTGCTCGATGCTCGGCTGGGTGCTGATCAGACGGCCGGCTTCCTCACCCCGGACGGCCTCTGGCAGCAGTGGATCGACGGACCGCCCAGCAAGAACCGCGATGTCCCCGATAAATACCGCGAGTTCATCGGCCAGCTCTGCGCTGTCGCCGAGGAGAGCAGCAGACACTGCACGGCATGGAGACGGTGACGCCGCACTCGGCAGGGTGACACCTGATGGAAGGAAGCTACCGCCGCACAACTTGAAGTTGTGCAGATAAGCGGCGACGGTGCGCCCACTGAGCTGCGTGTGCTGTCGCATTCCGGTTGTCAGGTGGTGCGGTTCTGACCTGCAGGGCTGCCGGATGACCTGGAGATGCGGTCCGGTGACATTCTCAGACGAGTTGGTCTTCACGGAAGGGATCGCGCGACTGGGGCCCGGCTCCCAGGCATTCGGCGCCCTGGGATGGCTGTGGGTCGGTCACCCCGCGGCCGGACCACGAGGCCGGTCGCGGTGAGCGCGCCAGGCAGCGAGCGCTTCGGTCCTGCGGCCGGCCGGATGCTCGGCATGCCAGTCACGCAGGAAGCGGTTGAGTTCGAACTGCGATCCGATCTCCTGAAGCTGGGCAGCGGCCTGGCGTGTGGTGTGCCAGTGGGCAACGGCGTCGGCCAGGGTGCGCCCTGCGCCTTCGGAGACGAACGTCCGCATGTGGGCGTCGAAGTGAAAGCCCGGGCCGATCTCGCGGCGGAAGTACTCGCGCAGCACCTGACTGCACCGCTGGCCCTGGGGAATCACGGTGGACCCGCTCACCGGCGCGGTGAGCTGGCGGCCGGCGCTGCGCGTCCGGGGCGGTGCGGCCGGCGGGGCGGCACCGTCCAATGCAGCCCGTAGCCGCTCCGTCAGCGCCGCTTTCCCACCGCCCCGCGGCACCCCGAGCTCCCGGGCGAGCGCGGTCAGCTCGGCCAGTGTCCAGTACCAGCGGGCCAACTCGTCACCGCTCAACGTGGCACTCGGCTCCGGTCGCACCTCAGCACCCACATTCGAACTCATACCCTCATGATAGGAGGGGCGGTACGCCCCATGTTCGGCGAGACGAACCGGCGGCCAACCGCGACGCAGCGAGAATCTGGCAGCTCGAATGAGACCGAGTGAGAACCCGACGGCTTCACTGCGACAGGACAGGGTCTGACCGGCCCTGTGCTCCCGAAGCTGCTGCGAAGTGACGAGTGGCTCTCAGCAGCCGGGGCTGTGCTCAGTCATTGTCGTACCGCAGTCGACCGTCGAACCCGCTGCCGTCATGTTGTCGTCGGTGCGCTGTTCGTTGCTTCGGGGACGTGACCGCAGAATTCCGGGACGCACTCGGCCTCGTGTTCCCGTCCCCAGAGGTAGAGGTCGCGCTCGGTGGATCGGGCGCGGTGAGCAAGGCGAAGTTGTTGCCGCCGGGGCAGCGTCGAAGGCAGCGCCGTGAAGGACTCAGGGAGAACAGCGACCATGTCGCTGACCTGCTCTCCGTCGCGCATCCGCAGCAGCACGGTGCACTGCCACCATCCGATCTCGACATCACGGATCGGCGTGCCGGGCCAGTAGTACGACGCTGGGTCCGGCAGCAGGTAGTGGACGCCGTCGGGATCCAGGTGGGCTCGGAGCCAAGGTCCTCCTCCGCCCAGGCCGAGTCGGAGGCGTCGGGCCTCGGCGTACAGCGCGCAAAGCGCCTCGGTGTCGAGGGGCTTGAGGACGTTCGCCTCTGCGGGCAGCGGCTGGCGTCCGACGGGGGTCCTGACGGGCCAGCGCCCGAGCAGGAACCCGGCCCACTGCCGCGGTGTCATCGGTGACGGTCCCTTACGGCGCTCCGGCAGGGGTGGGGGCGGCGTCCAGGTTCGTCCCGCTTGTTCGATGTGGCGCAGTATCCATGCCTGCCCCTTCGGGCCGACGGTGTTCCAAACCCCGGTCATCGGCCGTGCGGCCGTCGCCTGATCCCGACTCCTGGGGCCCGCGCCCAGGCGGGATGGCATGGAAGGACGCGGGCGTGCGATACCCGGCAGGTTGTGGGACAGGTTGGCCAGGAACCTGATGTGTTCCAGTGTCTCTTCGGAGCTGTCTCCCGATTCGAGTCGTGCGCTCCCGGCCAGATGCCGGATCTCGATGAAGGCCTGGGCCGCCAGGAGCGCGGCTACGTCCCGGTCGAGCTCAGACTCACGGCGCTTCATGCGGCTCCTCCCGTACGGCCGTGACCAACGCGTTCGAGGACGCGGTACACGGTGGCGCGGCCCACAGAAAACACCTCCATCAGTTCGGCGATCGTGTACTCGCCGGTGGCGTGCATGCGGACCAGTTCAGCCTGCCGGCGCGCCGACAGCTTGGGCTGACGGCCCTTGAGTTTGCCATGGGCGCGGGCATCGGCTGCGGAGAGCTACTTGTCACTTCGCGGCAGCTTCGGGAGCGCAGGGCCGAGACCTCCCTACGCAGCGTGGCCTCCGGCAGCACGCCGGGGGCCACGGTGCATTGACGAGCTGGTGCGTGATTGTTGGGGAGCCGTGTGTGCCTGATCGGGGTCGTGGTCAGTGGCTGTTGTTGTTCATCAGTGGCTGTTGTTGTTCCGAACTTGAGGAGTGCTGGTCGAACGGGAGTCACCTGAACTCCCGGCCCGACCGGTCTTCCCCCGCCGTCGCGACCTCCGCGTTCCTCACATCGAGCACATCGAGCACATCGAGCGGCAGCATGACCGTGCGCACCGGGTGGACGTCACGTCGCCGAGGTGCCCGGCCGCGCGGCGAGGCCAGAGCACCCACAGGCACGACGCCTGGCGTACCGCCACCACCAGCGTCCTCGCACAGCAGTGCGCAGCTTGTCACCCGAGCGGTGGGAGGCGAGGACGTCCGCCATGGCCAACCGGCGGCGACTGTGAAAATCGCTGTCCGATCACCGGAGCACGGTGATAGACATCCGGCGTGGAAAAGAATCTTGAGTTCCCCGACTTGTTGCGACTGATCGATGAACGGTCGACCGCCTTCCGTGCCGTGGTCGCCGCCGCGCCCGGTCTCGACGCGCAGGTGCCGAGCTGCCCTGGGTGGACGCTGTTCGAACTGGTGAAGCACCTGGGTGGGGGAGACCGTTTCTGGGCCGCCATCGTCAGCGCGGGGCCCGCCGACGCGCCCCCGGCAGAGGCCGTCGCCGCGCGCGCCGCGCTGGAAGTGCCGCAGGAGCGTGAGGCCCTGCTGGCCTGGCTGGACGCGTCGACGCAGCTTCTGCTGGGCGCCCTGCGCGCGGCGGGACCGGAGAGCGGGTGCTGGACGTGGTGGCCCGCGTCGCAGTCACCGCAGACCGCCGGCGGCACCGCCCGGCACCGGGTCCAGGAGACCGCGGTGCACACCTACGACGCCCAGCTCGCCGGGGGCGCCCCGCAGCCGCTGCCGGTCGAGCTGGCACTCGACGGTGTGGAAGAGTTCCTGTTCACCGTCTGCGCAACGCCGAGTGCCTGGCCTCACAAGCCCACGGCCTTCGACTTCCACGCCGCCGAGGGCCGCTCCTGGCGTCTCACCGTCGACGGCGACGGCGCACGCATCACCCGCATACCCGCGCCCACCGCCGCGACCGCCGAGGACTCGGACGCAGCCGGCGCCTCCGTCCACGGCACGGCCAGTGAGCTGGTCCTCTACCTGTACGACCGGATCCAGGCCGACTCCTTGCACGTTGACGGAGACGCAGGGCTGCTCGACCTGCTCCGCGCCTGGGAGCCGGAGGAGAAGTAGGACGTAGCGGGGGCGGTTGGCCGCGCCTCGAGCCGGTAAGGCACGACTCTTCGCCAGGTTCGTCAGTCGCGGCACCGGGCTCAAACCCGCGAGGCGGCCTCGGGGCGTCACCAAGCCGACCGTCTACCTGGAGGGCAGTGCGGATTTGTCCGTCCCGGCAATCACGAGAAGCGACGCGTCTGCCGTCGTCCCGATCTCGTCGAGAAGTCATTCGATCGGGTGACTGCGGCGGCTGCCGTGCACGAGAGCTGGGCCTCTTGGTAGCTCGAAGGGTGTCGAAGCCAACGTGCGCTCCAGGAGGCCCTGTTGTCGTATTTCTACGGCAATGCGGGAGTGGGGCCCACTTCGGCCGCTCTCGCGTGTGACTGTCTGGCGCACAGGTTCGGGAACGCCAGAGACCACGGGGCGCGCGAGCGTCGGTATCCCACCGACATGTCGGACGCCGAATGGGCGGTGGTCCGGCCGCTGCTGCCGGTGCCGGACCGGCTGCGGTGCCGGACCGGCTGCGGGGCCGGACCGGCTGCGGGGCCGGACCGGCTGCGGGGCCGGACCGGCTGCGGGGCCGGGGCGGGCAACCGGAGGCCTATTGCCACCGCGCGATGCTGGACGCGATTCACTACCTGGTCGACGACGGCACGAAGTGGCGGGCCATGCCTGCCGACTTCCCACCGTGGGACCGGGTCTCCGCGTTGTTCCGGCGCCGGCGCAACCACGATCTGGTCCTCGCCATCGTCAAGCGCAGCGACGACATGCGCGGCTTCGTCGTGCTGCCCAAGCGGTGGATCGCCGAGCGGTTCTTCGCCCACCTGATGCGAAGTCGCCGTCTCGTGCGCGACTTCGAGCGTTCCATCGCCGGCGCGGAGGCGATGGTCCAGCAGTTGTTGCGCGGCAGGTCCGACCACAGGCCGAGTACCAACTTCCAGGCCCGGCGTCGGGATTCGACCCGTGGGAAGCGTCCCGCTGTCCGGCTCATCAGGCCCTCGAACGCCTCCTGCCGGCAGGCAGGGTCTACGCTGTGACCTGCGGCCACCGCATGATCGTTTGTCTTCACACACCGATGATCGACGGTGGCCACACCCGTCTCCACACCGCGTCAGGTCGCGCAGCGTCTGCCTGTCGTCCTGTGTATCGGAGGGCTTGTGCAACGTGGCGAAGTCTGGTGGGTCCAGTTCGACGAGCGGAGGCTGGTCGTACTGCTGTCAGGAGACGACGCGTCCGGGTTCCAGGTGATGCAGGTCGTCGCTCCGGCGGGCCTCGACATCAGCGGCCTGGGCATCGAAGTGACGGTCGGCGCCAGTGAAGGGCTGCCGCTCGAAGGCGTGCTGCGGCTCGCGTTCCCGCGTCCGGGCTTCACCCCGTGCACGTGGCGGACCACCGTGTCCCGGGACGACCTGATGGAGCGGGCGGCCGTCCTGTCCTCCAGGAAGCTCAGCGAGATCGACGACGCCCTCCGACTCGCTGAACAAGCACAGGAGGGGACCCCGGCAACGACCGCGAAGCTCCGCGAGATGAGGGACGCCCTCCGTCGCGGTGAACTCGGGTAGACGGAGAAGGAGCCGACGCCCGCGACGGCATGGGCGATCTCGGGCGAGATGATCCACGCTGGACACCTGCCGCCTCGACGCCCCTCACCATCGAGATCACGATCTACGGCTGGAGTACCAGCAGGTATCCCCGGTCTGGCCTCCTCATGCTGAACGGCCCGCACCCCTGCCTGGTGCGGGCCGTTCAGCTGCCCACGCACCTGCCGGAAGGGGGAGACGGCAGGTGCATGGGCAGTCAGAGCGGTCCCATGCGCTCGGCAACCGCCTGCCCCCGATCCTCCACCCCAATCCAAGCCCGCCCAAGAAGTCGACGACGGAACGGACACAGGGCTGGGCAGGGGAAGGTTCGCCGCCCTACTCCAGCGTGCTGGAGATGGCGCGAGTACTCACGGAAGCACCCGCCACCGTCGACGAGGGGCCGGATGCCGGATCTCGTCCGATCGATCCACGCGCGCTCCCGCACCGGTGCGTACGGGCCTCGGACCGAAACGCCCCATCCTGACAGCTGTCGCCTGTGCTCACGAGGCAACAGCGTCGTCGACCGTGTCCCGGATCTGCAGAACGTCGTCCACGCCGGTGATCGCACAGAGCCGCCGGACCCGCTCCGACGGCGCGACCACGCGCAGCTTTCCCGTCTGGTGGATGAGGATCACCAGATTCAGGAAGGTCGAGTCCGCGAAGGTGACCCTGGAGGCGTCCAGGATCACCTTCGGATGCGTCTCGGTGGCGGTCTTCAACGCGTCGGCCAAGGGACCGATGGAGTGCATGTCGTAATCGCCGCATGCCTCGACGACCTGCGCCCCGCAGCACTCGTACTGGAACACCAGATCCTGCCGTGACCCATCTCCGGCGCTCTGCCCCGGCACCAGCTTCCTGCGGGGTGCGGTCAGGAGTGCGGACGCGACGGCCTCATCCTCGCTCCAGGGCACTCTCGGACTCCCTCCGGTGATCCCTCCGCGCGAGGGAAGGTACGACATCTATTACAGGAAAACTATGTCATGCATTGCTGTTCCGGCAACCGGGGTCCCGTAAAATCCGGTGCATGGTTGGATCCTCTGAATCTCACACCGGATGGACGTTCATCACGAACCACGCGCGTGTACTGGCCGCCATCGCGGACAATCCGAACGTTCGCATCCGTGACATCGCCGCCCACTGCCGGCTCACCGAGCGTGCCGTCTCGCGGATCATCGCGGACCTCGAACAGGACGGCTACCTCTCCCACACGCGAGAAGGCCGCACGAACACGTACCGCATAGAGCCGGGCAAGGTGCTGCGCCACCCCGCCGAAGCCGGCCTCCCCCTGGCCTCCCTGTTGTCCCTGCTCGTACAGGACGAGTCCGAGCGCACCGGCCAGCAGCCGGTCCCCCACTGACGGCCCGGGCCGGCGCGGGTGGTGGACGACCGGCTGATGGGCGAACCGATCCCACGGGGCCGGGCCGGGGGCCTGCAGCCGGCCGAGGAAGGCGGATTGCTCCGGCAACCGACAAGGCGGTTGCCGGAGTCCGCCCTGGAGGAGGAGATCACCGATCACCTCAGAGTGGAAAGCCCACCCCGGCAGGAGGAACGGCGGCCACCCCCGCAACGGACCCCACGCGGAGACCGTGACGGCGCCGTCACCGGGCGGCCGAGCTCGAAGAGGCCTTCCGTAAGGAGTTCCAAGGGCGTCGCACGTGGGACTTCAACGCGTGCGCCCCAGTCGCAGAGCGTCCGACACCTGGTCATGGTGCTGGGCGCGGGCGAGGTGCGCTCAGGCCTGGCCGAAGATCACGTACTCAGGGACATCGGGTCGCCGGGCGTCAGGGCGATGTCCGCGATCGGTTCGTCTGTCGGGGCCCCGGGTACTTCTATGTCGCGCCAGGCGGAGGCCTGGCGGGTGGGGCCGTAGATCTTCCCTCGCGGAGAACCACGCGCTCCTGGTCTGCCAACAGGTGCAGCACCGTCGCGGAGTGCTCTACAACGGCGAGGCCAAAGGACGTCGCTCCCGCGCAAGCCCGCTCCCCGCCATGTGCCTGGCGTCCCTCTACCGGCACCGGATGCGTCAGAGGGCGATGTACAAGGCAGTCGGTAGGGAGTGGACGACCGCGGGCCACGTCTTCGCCGTCCTCACCGGCACTCGGCGCGTGCTCGGCATCGCCCTCGACGACGCGGCCTGACCGACACCGCCGCACTCGCGAAACTCCGATGCCCACGCGGTGTGAGGATCCGATCGGGGGGTATACGGAGTCGCGCACACAGGGTCGCGTGGTGAAGGGAACGGGAATGGGGCACACAGCAGGCGTTGCGGACCGTCGGCCGCTGATGGCGGACATCGTGTCGGTGTCCGGCCTCTTCGAGGGCAGCGAGGACATTGCCGTCGCCCGCGAACTGGCCCGTACCTTCCTCGCCGATGTACAGGCTGTGCACGGCCTGCCGGTGTCCGAGTGCGCGATGAGCGTGGTGGAGCTGGTGGTCAGCGAGCTGGTCACCAATGCCCGCAAGTACGCGCCCGGCCCGTGCCTGCTGACCCTGGAGGTCGTCGGCGGCACGGTCGAGGTGACGGTGTGGGACAGCAATCCCACCCCGCCGGCCGTCCTTGCGCCCGACCCGACCCGGGTCGGGCAGCACGGGCTGGAGATAGTGATGGCGGTCGGCCAGAGCTTCGCCGTCCACCGTGAGCCCGTGGGCAAGCGCATCACCACGGCGATCGCCCTGGCCGACGATCCCAGCGGCTCAGCCACCGGTCACCGGCTGTAAGAGGTCCTAAAAAGTCGTTGGTCATGTGGCTGTCGGCTCGGTCACTCGTTGGTCCGTTCTCGGCGAAGAGGAACTCACGGCCGTGGATCGTCTCGGACGAACTGTGGTCACTGATCGAGCCGTTGCTGCCGGTTCCGGCGCCGAAGCCGGTGGCAGGGCGGCCGTGGGTGCCTGACGGGCAGGCTCTGTGCGGGATCCTGTTCGTGCTTCACACCGGCATCCAGTGGGAGTACCTGCCCCAGAAGCTCGGTTTCGGGTCCGGCGTCCCGCACGGCTTCGGCCTCGGCGTCCACCGCTGGGTCGTCGAGCGCACGATCGCCTGGCTGCACGGCTTCCGCCGCTTCCGCCGCTTCCGCTTCCGCTTCCGCTTCCGCTTCCGCTTCCGCTGGGAACGACGCGACGAGCTCCACGAAGCCTTCCTCGGCCTCGCCACCTGCCTCATCACCCACCGGCACGCCCAACGCCTTTGTCAGGACCGCTAAGCCCCGCCCGGCAGGCCGGCGCAGCTTGCCATGGTGGACCTGCCTACCCTGGCCGAGTGATGGGTGCAGAGGATTTTCGAGTCGGCGACGTGCTGTCGGTCGCCTGCCTCTTCACGCCGGCCGAGGTCGAGCGGGGGGTGACGTGGGACTGCATTTCGATACGGTGGCCCTGGTGGGAGATCGACACAGGCAGTGACTTCATGCGCTGGAACGGGATCATGGCCCTGGGTGTGGACACCGGCGGGCAGGCATCTGGGTCAGATCTGGAGCTGTTTCGGACGGATCCGCCGCCCGGGCAGCTTGAAGCGGGCGACATCTGCCGCGTCGGAGTGCCCC
Source organism: Streptomyces sp. NPDC043176 (assembly GCF_056436715.1). Classification (NCBI taxonomy): domain Bacteria; kingdom Bacillati; phylum Actinomycetota; class Actinomycetes; order Kitasatosporales; family Streptomycetaceae; genus Streptomyces; species Streptomyces sp. NPDC043176. Next base: position 356,592 of record NZ_JBWKCA010000007.1, on the reverse strand, counting down.
CGACCATCGTGCACGTGACGGCAGTTGACCACCACGACCCTCCGCTCGGGACGGGCTGGCTGCCGCGTCCGCATCTCACCGTAAGCGTGCTGCCTCGTGGCGTGTCCTATCGCGAGTTCCCGGACGACAGCCATCTCAACGGCACCGGGTACGGTCTCCGCCCTGGCACTGGCATCCCCTTCACCTTCGACCTGCTCATGCGGCCCTATGCGTCTCTCGAGCTGGGCGATGAGGTCGCAGACGCCGCCGGCCGGGCATGGCGGTTCGACGGCGCCTGGGACTGGACTCCCTTCGATCGAGAACCGGCCGGGGCGGGCCCCGAGTGGCCGCTCGTCCTGCTCACCCGCGCAGGAATACCCTGCACCGCCGATGACGCTCGGGCAGTGGCCACCAGCACAGCCGGCGGCTCTCACCACAAGACGGTCCAGGACTGGGTGACACTGACCGACGCCTCGCCTGCACCCTGACCCGTCGGGGCCTCCACCGAGGCGTCGCGGACCTCGCCTGCGGATAAGCGATGCGCCCTCGGGAGAAAGCTGCCTAAACGACCAGGGACCGAAGGGAGCGCCAGGCCGACAAGGACGCGACCGTACGGCGGCGTATGCCGACACGACCGGTCCGGGTGACCTTCGAGCACCGTCCGGACGGCGTCCGGAGAGCCCGGCTCATCCTCCGTCGGTGTCCTCGTCGAGTGCCGCCAGCCCCTCGTTCCAGCGGGCGCGGCGCTCCGTCTCCTCCTGGTCCCACCACGGCGTGCCGCGCTCCCCGAGGGCGACCTTCGCCGTGTGCACCCGGGTCCGGGCGGCGCGTTCGGCCTCCGCGTCCTGGGCGCGCAGGGCCGCGGCCACGGCACGACGCGCGGCCATGAGGTGGGAGCGCAGCCGTGCGGCGACGTCCTGGGGCACCTTGGGGTCCGTGGCCCGCCAGCGTCTGCCGTTGACGATCACGTACCGTCCGTCGGGAGTGCGGGCGGGTCCCCGCGCATCAGCCGTCACCCGTCCAAGACTGGCAGACGGGCGGCGCCGCGCGACTTCGGCCGGCGGGGCCGAGGGTCGGCGCGCGGCCGGCCCGGCGTACGTCTTCGGCGTCGAGACGCAGCATGATGGAGGCATGCGTTCTCGGCCTGTGCTCGTCTACGACGGAGACTGCGGCTTCTGCACGACGTCGGCGAACTTCGCCGAACGGCGCGTACGGCCCCGCTGCGACATCATCCCGTGGCAGTTCGCGGACCTCGACGCCCTCGGCGTCACCCGGGAACGCGCCGAGTACGAGGTGCTGTGGGTGACACCGGCCGGAGCCGTGGAGGGAGGGGCCCGGGCCGTCGCGAAAACGCTCCTGAGCGCGGGCGGGGCCTGGGCACCGCTGGGCGCGGTGCTCCTGCTGCCCGGCGTGCGGTGGGCCGCCCGACGCGTCTACCGGCTCGTCGCGACCCACCGCCACCGGCTGCCGGGAGGAACACCGGCCTGCGCCGTGCCCCGCCGTCCCCGGTGACCTGAACGGGAGGTCCTCAAGCAGGCCTGTTACGGACGTGACGTAGGCGTGGGCGGTGCGGGAGCCCTGCCCGTTGCGGGCCCCCACCTCAGCCTCACTGGCGTCATCCCATCAGTGGCCACGCTGAAAACGCTCAGTGCTTCCTCCTCGGTTGAGCCGTGAGAGCGAATGGTCCGGCTGACCGCCGGCTTCGTCGCGTACGCCGTCAATTGCCGGACAGGATGCGAAACCCAACCTGGAGGGAGCACCCCGCTCCGTCCTGCCTCAGCGGGGTGCTCCCTCCCCCGCACGGGGGAGACGGTCCGCCATAGCGGACGATGCGTGGCTGCCATGCCCACGGCCAGCATGTATGCCATGACGACAGCGACCGCTCCGCTCCCTGCCTCCCCCGCGCCCGTATGGGCGCGCCGTGCCGCCCACGCCATCGCCCTGTGTGCTGTGCCGTCAGGTCTGTGGCGCGTCGCCATGGCATCCGGTGTCTACGTCGGCTACAGCGAGCAGGTCCTGGGCGACGTCTTCGACATCCCGGGGTGGGGCATCGCCTATGTCGTCGGCCTCTCCGTCGTCAGCGAGCTGGCTGCCCTGTTCCCGTTGCTGCTCGTCAGCGACCGGTGGCAGCCCATACGACCGCGGACCCTCGCCGCGCTGGCCTGGACCGCCTCGACTGTCCTGGTCCTGCTGGCACTGTGGCAACTCGTGGTCGCCTTTACCGTCGAGAGCCAGACGTACATGTCGAGCGGTACGGCCCAGACCGTCTGGGGCTTCACCTTCGCTCCGCTGTTCGCCATCCCAGTCCTGATGACCACGGTGACCTGGTCGTACGCGAAACGGCACCGGGCACGGGGCCAGGCGTGACTCCGCCGACCGCATACATCCAGAGGAGATCTCGAAAGAGCCTGTCCGGCGAGCACTACTGAACGTAGCCATTGAGGCTGAGGTGGAGGTCCGCAACGGGCAAGGCTCCCGCACCGCCCACGCCTACGTCACGGCCGTAACAGGCCTGCCCGCGGACCGCGCCCCAGGCCTGCCCAACTTGGACGCCTGCGGCTGCGGTGTCCCGCTGCGGATGCGCCCCGGGGAAACAGGCACGCAGAGCGTGAAGGAACTCGTCGGCGGGGAGACGCGGCTGATGAAAGGAGGAGTCGTTCACGGTGTCCGGTCCCTACGGTCCACCCGCTCGTCGCACACCCGGGTTCTGCCTGCAGCGGCAACCCCACGGGATGAAGCGCCTGTTAGCCGGTCGGACGCCGAGTCCTCGCTTGCCGAGCAGTGGGGGCCGATGGGATTCTTCCTTCGCCGTGAAGATGATCGGCACGGGGGAGGGATCATGCGGTACCTGTTTCGGATTGCCGCCACCGCCGCGGCGCTGGCCGCGACCGCCCTGACGGGCTGCTCGAAGGACACCGGCCGCACGCCTGTCACAGCGCCGTCCTCCTCAGCGGCACCGTCGCATCCGGTCACCCGGGCGGAGGTCGTAGAACGGACGCGTACAGCTCTCGGCAAAGCGACGGTGCTCAAGCGTGACGCGCCTGGCCCGGCGGGGCACCTGCTGATCGAGGCATGGCCGGACGGGAACGCGGCCTATGCCTGGGAAACGCGCGACCACCGGCTCTGTCAGGCGTCAGTAGCCGGCGACCTGGTCTTCCACCAGGCCTGCGCGACGCGTCCGTACGATCCGGCTGTGGCGAAGCGCCGAGGGATCAGCCCCCTCTTCACGTCGTTCGCGCACGGCTGGGGCCGGATCTTCGCGGCCGACCATCAGGAGGTCACGGGCGCGTCGTGCAGCGGCACGCCGGTGAAGGTCCTGAGGGTCGGCACGGTGGCCAACGGCGCGCGCACCCTGTACGCCGTGTGGTTCCCGGACTACACCAAGGGCGAGGTACTGCTGACACTGCGGCACGGCACCACCACCTCCCATGAGCCGTTCCACCTCGGCGACGCCGGCACCCTGTCGTGCACGGCAACACCCGCCCACCCCGCGGCCACACGTTCCTGACCAACCGCGCAAGCCCCGGAAGGCGCTACACCCGGCCCGCAGCCGCCGGTTCTCCGCGGCCAAGCCCCGTATCCGGACTCCGACCGGGCGACGAACGTCTCTACGAGCGGCCGAGGCCGACCTGCCGTAGTGAGCAGCCGTAGTGAGCGCAGGGCAGAAGGCGGTTCAGGACCACGATCAGCGGTATCAGGCAGGACGGCCGCAGTAACGGAACGTCCGCCACGGCCGGGAGAAGGCCGCGCACGCCTGGCCCGGACTTGCCGCCGCCGGCAGCCCCCATGGCCGCGGAAGCCCTCCACACGCTCTGGCCCACCGCCACGCAGAGGTGGAACTCGTCCACGGCGTGCTCCTCTTCACCGGTGCCTTCGACGAGCGTGACCCGGAAACGGCACGCCGTACCTGTCCAGACCGTCGTCCGGTGCTTGCCGAATGCCGACGAGGCAGGGAAGTACATCCGGCTGGACTTGGAACTCCCACGCCGCTCGTGAGCCGGTCCGCCGGACTGGAGCCGGAGGACGGCGCCTGAACGGTTGCTGCCCTCGGTCGGGACTCGGGTTCGACGGCACCGCGGTCCTCGAAGACCAGGGGGAGGGCATGGGAGAACATCACGAGCGTGATCCCGCTGCTCGAAGACGCCGACCTCATCGAGATCGCCTCTCAGCCGGCTCACGCACTCAGGGCGTGCGCGTACTTGCGGCGGCAGCGCCCGATCCCGCCGAGGGACTCGTACGCCCTTCTTGGAGTACCGCGGCGCAGCACCGGCCCCGGCTCCCCGCATCCGGGTATGGGACGTGGAAGCCCGCCGCCCGGCGGCGGACGTGGGCATGAGTCAGGGTCAGGAGGCGCCTCACGCCCTCGCGGTGACGAACACGCGCGGAGGGCCCGTGGTGTACGGCGTCGTCTCGACGGAGGTCTGGGACCTCACGCACGCCAAGCCGCTCACACCCTTCCGGGAAGGGACGCCCGCCACACGGATGACGCTCCACCCCCGCACGTCGCTGCCGGCCCTCAACGACGGCACGGTCCTGGAACTCCCCACCGGCCGGATGCTCCGGGACCATACGGAACGGGACCTCGGGCAGGCCATGGCGTACAGCGGCACCGGCGACCTCCTCGCCGTCGCCGACGGCTCCGGCCGCATCCTGCTCTACGACGGGGCCATGAAGTCCCCACGGGGCGTCCTGGTCGGCGGAGAACCGGACGGCCCCGCCGGCACCCCGGTCGCCGTCACCTCTCTCGCGTTCTCCCCGGACAACCGCACGCTCGCCGCCGGCACCCAGGCGGGCGGCATCCGCCTGTGGGACCTCCCGTCCCGCACCGTGACCGGCGCCCCGCTGCCCACCGCCGGGGACCGGGTGAGAACCCTCGCGTTCACTCCGGACGGCCAGTACCTGCACATCCAGGGAAGTAACACCCGCCCACGTACCCAATCCCTCGCCCCCGAGCGCCTCGCCGCCGATTTGTGTACCCGCTTCGGTTCCCTCACCCTCGGTGAATGGGCGGCCTACATCCCCGGCGAGGAGTACCGCGTCATCTGCTGAGCAGGGCGGGCTACGACGTGAGCGCCACCTTCACGAGGCGGCGCTCACGTCCGCTCAACCCGGCGAGATCACTGGGCCGGAAGCCCGGGAGACCGGGAGACGGAAGCCCGGAAGCCCGGGAGACCGGGAGACCGGGAGACCGGGAGACGGAAGCCCGGGAGACCGGGGCCCTGGATGCCCTGGATGCCCTGGAGCACCGGGCGATCAGGAGCAGTGGGAGATGAGTGGCATCGCTGGTGGCTGTCCCAGCGGTTGAGCGGGGCGACACCGATGTGAAGACCATGATCGGCAGAGGCCCCGGGCTCCCGTTGGGCAGCCGGTGGGCCGTTCTCCGTCATCGGTGGCTTCGGCTCCAAACCCCCACTCGCATCACGGCCCGCGCCAGAGGTTGGCGAAGGCCGCGTTCTCGATGGTCCGCCTCTGGCGGACGGCCTCCAGCTCCATGACCGCGTCGTGCACGGCGGCGACCACGGAGGTGGCCGCCTCGTCATCGAGACCCGGCTCGACGTCGGAGGGGTCGCCGCCGATGCCGACGACCGAAGCGAGGGCGGTCAGGACGGGTTCCCGCCGCTCCCAGCGGTCGACGGCCGCGTGACGGGACGGCGTATCGACCGGTTCCATGCGTCGCGCGCCGAACGGCAGGCGGCCGCCTGCCTTCCGCGTCAGCTCACCGTCGACCTCCAGCGCGGTCTGGTAGGTGGCAGCGAGGTCCCTGCCCCGACGCCACAGCCAGTCCTCGACGCGCTCGTACGGCGTCTGCCGGACGATCTCCGCCCCCGCCTCACCGAGGAGCCGGTCGTCAGGGGCCGACGGCTCACCCGGCACGACACGGTCGTCCTCCAGGGTGACACCACCGGCACCGAGAAGATCGATCAGCTCGGCGCCCGCGAGCGCGAGCGACAGGTCCCCCTGCCCGACGGCGGGCTCCTGCCCGGAGTCCATCGCGATGATGAACAGGTCTTTCGCCGTGGTCATGAACGGCTCCCCTCGGATGCGTCGATGAAGGCGTGCCCCGCCCCTGCCCTGCTGTGGCGCCATGGAGGCGAGGGCACCCTGCCCTCGCAAGTATCGTCCCGACCGGCCGCTTCCGGCCCGGTCTCGGCCGAATCGCGATCAACGGCTGATCACGCGGGCCGGGTGCGCCCTTCGCCGTCAGGACAGCGCACGACGCCTCAGGAGGTCTCCTCAGGGCCACCGCGCATCCGCAAGCAGCACCCTCCGCCGCCGTCATGCGGTGGCGAGGTGGTGAGGTGCGCGGTGATACGGCGATGCGGTGACGCGCTGCCGTGCTCCGGGCCCCTCACCTCCCTCACGGCACAGCGATGTCGCCCCTCGACGCGACGTTCTGCTTGCGCATGATGCGCGCCACATGGTGCTCCACGGTGCGGGTGGACAGCACGAGGCTCTCGGCGATGTCCCGGTTGGCGCGCCCCTGGACGACGAGACGGGCCACGTCCTCCTCGCGCGGGGACAACCGGTCGCCGTAGCCGAGGCGGCCTCGGCGGTGGGTGGTGACGATGGCGTGGCGGCGCAGCAGTCGTCGGCAGCGGGCGACGTCCCAGCGGGCGCCCAGCTGCCGGTAGACCTCGACCACGTCCTGGATGCCCCGGGCTGCGGCCTCTCCGCGCAGGTCGAGCAGGCAGCGTCCCCGGGCCTCCGCGGCGCGGGCGGCGTCGAGGGGGCGGTCGAGCAGCCGCCACTGGGCCTCCGCGTCCGTCAGCAGGCCGACGGCCTCGTCCGGCCGGTCCGCGGCCTCCGCGAGCAGAGCGTTGCACACGGTCAGGGCGGCGTGGGCTGCGGGCGCGTCGCCGTTCGCGGACCCGGCCGCGAAGTCGGCGACCAGCCGCCGGGCGCGCGCCGTACGGCCGCTGCCGTGGAGGGCCTCCACCGCGACGGGCAGCACCTCGCTCGCCCACACCCAGCCCTGGGTACGTTCGATCCGGCGCAGCACGTCCTCCACGGCCTCGCACGCCTGCCCGGGGCGCCCGGCCTCCAGGTGGAGGCGGGCGGTGGCCGCGGCCGACGAGGTGAGGATGAAGCCCGTGTCGTAGCAGGTGGTGCGGGCGGCCTCCGCGAGGTCGTGGCGGGCCCGGGGAACGTCGCCGAGCACGTGGAGCGAGGTCAGTCCGCGTACCAGCATCGCCTCGGCGGTCAGGTCCGGTATCTCCTGGTAGAGCCGGGTGGTGTGGTCTGCGGCCGCGTGCAGGTCGTCCCAGCGGCCGCCGTGCCAGGCGAGGACCAGGCGGGCGGTCTGGATGAGTCCTTCCAGATAGGGGCTGCTGGTGTCGGCGAGTCCGGCGACGGCCCGGTCGAGGAAGTCCCGTGCCCGCGTGCCGTATCCGAGCGCGCCGGCCGCGTGCGCCAGGTTGGTCCAGCCCCGGGCGTGGTGCGCGGCCTCCATCGCGGATCCGGCCGGTCCGCGCAGTGCCTCCGCGGCGCACCAGGCGCGTGGGTCGCCCACGAGCATCAGGGCGGTGGCCCGGTTGGCGGCGATGGCCGCCCGGGCGACCGGATCGGTGACCTGCTCCGCGAGCGCCTCGCCGCGGTCCAGCCAGTGTCGGTGCCGGTCGACGGGCCAGCCCTGGATGGAGGGGATGGCGGCGACCGCCATGGCGCGTGCGGCGGTCTGCGGATCGGACGCCTCCAGGTCGGGAATGGCGCGAGCCACCTCTTCGAGGCTGTCCAGCGCCCCTCCGGTCTGGTTGCGCAGGACCACGCTCAGGTGCAGCCGGATCTCGCCGCGCAGGCGCGGCGGCGGGTCGTCCTCGTCGAGGACCGTGCGCACGGCGGCGACCACCTGCTCGTCGGCACGCGCCAGTTGGGCGGTACGGGCCAGTTTCGCGGCGGTACGCACCCGTCCTGCGGCGCGCGGATCCTGGACGACCGCCCGGGTGTACAGGCGGGTGGACGTGGCGTAGTCACCGGTGGCTGCCGCGCGATCGGCGGCCACCACCAGGCACCGCAGAGCTTCGCGGACGCGTCCGGCGGCCGTGTACAGCCGGGCGAGGTCGACCAGCGGCACCGGCCCGTCTCCGGTGCGGTGCAGGATCCGGGCCGCGCGCAGGCTGAGCCGTGCCACCCGGGGCCCCGGCACCCGCGCCAGCGCGGCCCGGCGGTCCAGCGGATGACGGAAGGAGATCCACGGCCCCTCGGCCCGCAGCACGGACCGCCGCAGGCACGCGTCGACGGCGGCTTCGGCCGGCTCGGGCGGGCACTCCGCCACCTCGGCGAGGACGGCGACGGGAGCCGGCCGGTCGAGGACCGCCGCCGCGGCGACGATCCTCCACGCGTCCTCGGTGAGCGGCCCGCACCGCCGGGCGAACTCCCGCTCCACGCGCCCGGGCACCCGTGCCTCTCGTACGGCTTGTACGGTGGTGAGGGCCGGCCCGTTCCGCGGTCCCTCCGTCCCGCCGACCGCCGGCGTTTCCCCGGCGTCGTCGAGCAGCGCCCCGACGGCTCCGGGCAGTCCACCGGACAGCTCGTACACCAGTGCCGCGAGCTCCGGCAGCTCATCCGGTCGCACCTGCGGGCGCCCCCCTGCCCACAGGCGGACGAACTGCTCCGTCTCCTCCGGTGTCCAGGGTCGTACGCGGATCTCCTCGCACCGCCCTCCTCCCCGGGCGCGGACGCCGAGGACCGGCAACCCGGGTGCGGCGTCCTCGGTGACGACCAGCCGCAGCCCGGCAGGCACCGTGTCCGTCAGGTGGTCGAGCAGCCGGAGAGTCGCGGGGTCGGCGAGGTGGATCTCCTCCAGGACCAGCACGGTGTCGCCGAGCGAGGCGAGCAGCATCCCCACCGCGCGGGGCATCAGTCCGCGTCGTACCTCCGGGTCCGCGGCCGAGGCGGGCGGGCTCGGCAGCCGGTCGGCCAGCTCGGGCACGACGAGGCCCACGACTCCGGTGACCGGCGGCATCCGGTCAGGCGGACCGGGCCGGTAGGGCAGTTGGGCCAAGGCCGAGGTGACGGCCTCCAGAGGTACCGGCTCCGCGCTGTCCGGGCAGGTTCCGCGCAGCTGGGTCCACTCGGCGAACTCCGCCCCGCCGAGCACCTCGTCGACGAGCCGCGACGTCCCCGCCCCGGCCTCCCCCCGAACGACCACGACGCTCCGCCCCGCGCGCAGGGCCTCTCGAAGCCTCCGTGCCTCCTCATGCCGTCCGACGAACCCGGGCCCCGCGGCCCCCACTTCGCCGTGCCGCACATCGAAGGGACGTCTCTCCACGCCTCCGCCTTTCGCCGGCCACTCACCCGGTGGCTCCGTCGAACGCCGCGGAGCCCCCTGTGGGCGGGACTCCCCGCGCGTTCCTGTCCGGGGCGGATCCCTGTCCGGGATGGCCGCGGCGCCCTCCGGGCAGGTGGGTCCACCCGCAGGTGGTCTACCCGCAGCAGGGCCGCCGTCGCAATAGGGGCGACTACCCAGGGAATTCCCTCGGCCGGACACGGTCGCCGCCGGACGCCAGGAGGCGATGCCCCGTCCCCACTCTTTGGGTAGCGCTACGCATTGCCGGCCTCCTCCCGGGTGACCGAAGCTCTGGGCTGTCCGGTCGCGCCGTCCCCGTCCACCACGGTCCCCAACCGCTGGAGGTACGGGGTGGCAGCACCCCACGCAGTCGTACGGCGTGACCGGATCCGTGCGTCGCGGAGCCCGCTCCGTACGTCACGTCATCTCGTCCCGTCGTCTCGGGCGCCGCCATCAGAGGCGCCCGTACGACCGCCCTCGGCCGACGGATCGTCACGATCCTGACCTGGATCGACGTCCCGGCCGACCGGCGGCCGCCCTCCGGGCGCGCCCTCCCCACCCCTGACGGAGCGCGCCCGGAGCCACCGGCGCGACGGATCCCGCCCTCCGGACATCGAGCCAGGTCCGGACACCTCCCACGAAGGAAGCAGTCATGGAGTTCGAAGCTCGCGCCCTCCGGCGCCTGCTCGCCATCAGTACCAGTGCCGCCTTGCTCGCCGTGGCCTCCGCCACCGCCGCGGCTTCTGCCGCGCCCGCACCGCCGGGCGGCGGGGAAAGCCGCATCGTCGGCGCGGACCGTCCCGGGACGGTCGAAGGCTCCTACATCGTCACCTTCAAGGGCTCGGTCTCCTCGGCCGACGTGCCCGCCTCCGCGCGCGCCCTGGCCAAGCGGCACGCGGGCAGTCTGCGCTACACCTACACCACCGCCCTGCGCGGCTTCGCCGTCCGGATGACGGAGAGCGAGGCCCTGGAACTGGCCGCCGAGCCCACCGTGGCCCGCGTGGAGGCCGACGCCGTGGCGTACGCGGTCGACACCCAGCCCACGCCACCCTCCTGGGGCCTGGACCGCGTCGACCAGCGCGACCTTCCCGTGGACAAGAGCTACACCTACGGCACCACCGCCTCCCACGTGAACGCGTACATCGTGGACACCGGCATCCGCATGAGCCACCGCGACTTCGGCAACCGCGCCGTCAGCGGCTACGACTTCATCGACAACGACTCCAACGCCTCCGACTGCCAGGGACACGGCACCCACGTCGCCGGCACCGTGGGAGGCGGCTCCTACGGCGTCGCCAAGGGCGTCAAGCTGATCGGCGTCCGCGTGCTGAACTGTCAGGGCACCTCGGGCGACACCTGGGCCCCGGTCCTCGCCGGCATCGACTGGGTCACCAAGAACGCGGTCAAGCCGGCCGTGGCCAACATGAGCATCGGCGGCGGAAAGACCCAGTCGGTGAACGACGCGGTCGCGGCCTCCATAGCCTCCGGCGTCACCTGGGTCGTCGCGGCAGGCAACAACAACGCCGACTCGTGCTCCTACTCCCCGTCCTCCACCCCGTCGGCCATCACGGTCGGTGCCACCAACAGCCGCGACGCCCGGGCCACCGGCTGGTCCAACGGCCAGGGCTCCAACTACGGTTCCTGCCTGGACGTCTTCGCCCCCGGCGACAGCATCGTCTCCACCTCCAACTCCGGTGACACCGCCTCCCAGACCATGAGCGGCACCTCCATGGCCTCCCCCCACGTCGCGGGGGCGGCCGCCCTCCTGCTCGCAGCCAACCCGACCTGGGCCCCGGCCCAGGTCCGCGACAAGCTGGTAGCCGACGCCACGCCCGGCAAGGTCACCGACGCCCGCACCGGCTCCCCCAACAAGCTCCTCTACACCGGCACCGGCGGCACCACCCCGCCGCCCACCGGCAAGAAGTTCGAGAACACCGACGACTACCAGATCCGCGACAACGCCACCGTCGACTCACCCCTCGCGGTCACCGGAGTCACCGGCAACGCCCCCTCGAACCTCGCCGTCACCGTCGACGTCCGCCACACCTACCGCGGCGACGTGAGGCTGGAGCTGGTCGCCCCCGACGGCACCGCCTTCCTCCTCAAGGACTACGACTCCGACGACAGCGCCGACAACATCCAGGGCACCTTCACCCTCAACGCCTCCGCCGAGTCCGCCGACGGCTCCTGGAAGCTCCGCGCCACCGACAACTGGACCAACGACACCGGCTACATCAACGCCTGGTCGCTCCAGTTCTGACCCCGCCGCTCCCCGCGTGACGCGGGCCCCGTACCCAAGGGACGGCCCCCTTCCCGGCGAACTCCGCCGAAAACGGGGCCGTCCCGCCGCGTCACGTGATCAGCGCTTGGAGAGGCGGACCACCCCGCTTTCGGTGCCCTCGCTTTCGCCCTACCGACCTCGTGCACGATAGACATCGCTGCAGGTCAGCGCTTTACGTCTTCGCAGAGCCCGAGTCGTCGACCTGCACAGATGGAGCGACGACTCCTGTCGTGCACGATGGCGTAAAGGGTGTTGCAGAAAACCCAGTTCTGGGTTTTCTGCAACACCCTTTAGCTTGATCTCTAACGTCTGGGCCGTTCGTCCGCTACTCAACTGATCACCGCAGGTCAGTGACAGACCGGGGACCCGGACGTCCTCATCATCGCGGACGCCGGATACGACGCGCCCCGGCTGACCCACCTCCTGCGGGACCTACCGGCCCCAACGCTGGCCCGGATGCGCTCGGACCGCGCCCTGCGCAGGCCCGCACTCCCGAGGCGGCCGACCGCTGGACCCGGCTGACCCTGGCCGCCTACGCCCAACTCCGCCTCGCCCGACCGCTCGCAGCCGACCGGTGATGTCCATGGGAAAGGCCCATTCCACCGGACAGGCTCACCCCCGCACGTGTCCGCCGCGACTTCCGGAACATCCGCCTCAGGACACCCCGCAAGGCAGGCACCACCACGTCCCGGAATAGAGAAGCCGGCCACTGCACGCCCCCGCCGCACAGGTTGAAGACCAAGCCAGGTGCCACCGAGGAACGCTTCGTCTGCGCCCTGCTCAACGGCCGGACCCCGGCGCCCTCGGGCTCCCGGCCGTCGCCGCGGCCGCCGGCCGTGCGTTCACGGTGCGCTCCGGTAGGCGCGACCCGGCTGAGGTGTGTCGGGGAGGAACAGCTGGGAGACGGTGACGGGGGTCAGCCCTCGGCGGCGCAGTCCGTCGATGATGGCGGGCACGGCCGGGACGGTGCCCGGGTAGACGTCGTGGAGCAGGATGATGCCGCGGGGAGCCGCGCCGGCGAGGACGCGTCGGGTGATGAGCTCGGGGTCGTGGTCGCGGTAGTCCTTGGCCGTGACCGTCCACAGGATCTGCGCGAGCCCGAGTGAGCGGCTCACCTCCGCCACCCGCTGGTCGGTACGGCCCTGTGGTGGCCGCATCAGCGTCGGGGAGCGCCCGGTGAGTTGCTTGATCTGCCCCTGTACGAGGGTGAGTTGGCGGCGGATCTCGGCCTCCGGGACCTCGGTCAGCCGGGGATGGCTCCAGGTGTGGTTGGCCACCTCGTGCCCCTCCCCCACCTCTCTGCGTACGAGGTCGGGGAAGCGGGCGATGCCGCTCTTCCCGATGAGGAAGAAGGTGGCGTTGACCCGCTTGGCCTTGAGGATGTCCAGGAGTCGGGCCGTGTAGGGGCCAGGACCGGCGTCGAAGGTCAGGGCCACGCAACGAGCCTTGCGGCAGTCCACCGGATGGGGCTCGATACGGGACGGAGTGGGCGACGGCTTCGGTGGCGCCGTGGACGGAGTGGTGGCCGGAGGAGCGGTCGGGGTCGCCTGACGTGCGGTCACGCGGGTGGGCTGGGCCGTGCCGCAGGCGGCCAGAACGGCACAGGTGACGACGGTGACGACCGAGCGCTTCAAGCGGGGGAGCGTGCTCACACGAGAGCTCTATCAGGCGTTCGGCCCTCGACGGGCACCCGACACGGTGTGTGATACGGCAACCGGCTGTCACCCGGCCGTCGCGGCGCGACGGCCGGGTGTCTCGAGGCAAACGGGGCGGGATGCTAATGCCGCCGAAATCGATGATTCCGGCAGTGAGCCCTGGACTGATCCCGCCCACCGCCGTCGAGCGAGGCCGATCGCATGCAGCGGACCGACGCGCGGAGGGGGCGTCGGGACCCAGGACCGATCTCGTCTTCGGGGACCATCACGACGTGCCATCCGTGCTGCTGCACGTGCTCGATGACCGTCGGATCCATGTGGTCCGCTTCGTCCCGGTCACCGTGGTCATGGCAGAGGACACAGCGGCACCGGAACGGATCATCAGCCATGTGCGGAGGGTATGAGGTGAGCCTTCAGGCCGATCAACCGGGGTGTGGACCCTCTCAATCGAACAGCGCCATCATCCTTCGCGACGGCTCCCCAAGATCTGTGCCAGAACCGGCGGACGGCGTCGGCACGACCGCCGTGTCATCGGGGGCCGTGGCGGTGGCCGCGGGCCTGGCAGCACTCGCGGTCGCGGTGAAGGTTCGCGGTCGACGGCGGTGACGAGCCGTATCCCTCGCCGGTTTTCGGGGCTGGGCGCAGGAGTGTGGGACCGAGCCGCTCGGCGACGGCCGCGAGAACAGTCGCGGTGACCTTCTCCCTGTTCCCCTTCACGTCGGTGTCGATCTTGACCGTCTTGTCCTCGCCGACGCGGGGCGCGAGCCGACGCTACTCGCGGGTCCGTCGGGCCCGGCGCGGGACGTCCGGGCGGCGCAGCGGCACTGTTTCCGCAGCGGGTTCAGTACCGTACAGAGCGGCTGCTCCATACCGTGCGGAGCGCAGGAAGGGGACTCGTGATGGCCGGTCTGAGGCTGGGACCGCTCCTGCGGCACGTCGACTGGGAGTCGGGCACGAGCGCGACGGTGTGGGTCGAGACCGACCGGGCGTGCACGGCGGAGGTACGGTGCCCGGACGGCGCGGGGGGTTCGGCTCCGACGTTCCGCGTGGCCGACCACCACTACGCGCTGGTGGTGGTGACCGGACTCGTTCCTGGGTCCGCCACGGCGTACGAGGTGCTGCTCGACGGTGAGCGGGTGTGGCCCCTCGCGGACTCGTCCCAGCCACCCAGCACCATCCACACGCCGCCGGTCCCGGCGACGGGCGCGGTGGTCGCCTTCGGCTCGTGCCGGTGGGCGGCGCCTGCCGTGGGCGAGTCCGATCCGGTGGGCCCCGACGCCCTGGACACCCTTTCCGCCCGGCTCGCCGCCGACCCGAAGGCCGAGCGTCCGGACGTTCTGCTCCTCCTCGGAGACCAGGTGTACGCGGACGAGACGTCCGCCGACACCCGCGCCTGGATCGCCCGGCACCGGCGGGCCGCCGGCACCGGCTCCGCCGCCCCGCCGGACCAGGTCGCCGACTACGAGGAGTACACCCACCTTTACGACGAGTCCTGGGGCGACCCCGAACTGCGCTGGCTGCTCTCGACCGTGCCCAGCTGCATGATCTTCGACGACCACGACGTCATCGACGACTGGAACACCAGCGCCGCCTGGGTGGCCGAGATGCGGGCGACGCCCTGGTGGCACGAGCGGATCACCGGCGGCCTGATGTCGTACTGGGTCTACCAGCACCTCGGGAACCTCTCCCCCGCCGAGCTCGCCGAGGACGAGCTGTACGCGGCGGTCCTGGCGGCCGACGACGCCACAGAAGTGCTGCGCGCGTTCGCCGAACGCGCCGACGCCGACCCGGCGTCGGCGCGCTGGAGCTACCGCAGGGACTTCGGTCGCACCCGGCTGCTGATGGTCGACACCCGGGCCGCGCGGGTGCTGGAGGAGCAGCGCAGGACGATGCTGGACGCTCAGGAAGCGGCCTGGCTGCGGACACAGGCCTTCGACGAGCTCGGCGGCGTCGACCACCTGCTGGTCGGGACCTCACTCCCGTGGCTGCTGCCTCCGATGGTCCACTTCGCGGAGAGCTGGCACGCGGCGCTCTGCCGGGGCGAACGCGGCCCGCGCTGGGCGCGCCTCGGCGAGTGGCTGCGTCGGCGGGCGGACCTGGAGCACTGGGCGGCGTTCACCTCGTCGTTCGAAAGACTGACGGAGACGGTCGCCGAGGTGGGAAGGGCCGACACCGCCCCGGCGACGGTGTGCGTGCTTTCCGGGGACGTCCACCACGCCTATGTGGCGGAGCCCGTCTGGACCACCGGGCAGCCGCCGCGCTCCCGCGTCTTCCAGTTCACCTGCTCACCGCTGCACAACTCGGTGCCCGCGGCCATGCGGGCCGGGTTCCGTTTCGGCTGGAGCCGGCTCGCCAAGGGGATCGGGCACCTCCTCGCCCGCCACGGACGGATCGCGCGACCGGCGGTCCGCTGGGAACGCACCGGCGGGCCGTGGTTCGGCAACCAGTTGATGACGCTGACACTGCGTGGACGTACAGCACGGCTGCGGCTGGAGAGGGCCTCGGCGGACGCGAAGCAAGGGCGCCGCGGGACCGACCGCGCGGGAGCACGGCTCATTGGCGTCCTCGACCGGGATCTGACGGAGGGAAGTTGACGTCTCGTCGGACGGCGCGCACCCCCGTCCCGCCTTTCATACCCTCGCCGCCCGGATCCGTACGCTGACGATCCTCGGCCTCCACCAGCAGGTCACCGCCCGGCCCGTCCTGATCGTCACCGGGCCCGCCGCCGTATTTGCGGTGTGGTGCGGCGGGGCACGCGGTCAGACCGTGTTGTTCATGGTCGGAACGGACGGGATGATGGTCCGCCGCCGACTGCTGGTGAGTTGTTCGGACGACTGGCCTTCAGCCGCGGGCCCCTCATGTGCTCCATTCGGTGGGCGAGGCCCGGTCCTGTCACCCCAGCGAGGCGGTGGGGTGCCGAAGGAGAGGCAGAGCGCGCATCACAGCGTGCGCCGATGTCGCGGATCCGGTTCTGCCGGGCCGGGGCCGGGGCCGGGGCTGGGCCGGGGCCGGGGCCGGGGCCGGGGCCGGGGCCGGGGCCGGGGCTGGGGCCGGGGCTGGGGCCGGGGCTGGGGCAGACGCAGCTGCCCGACGGCTAACGGGCGGCGTCCGCGTCCTGAAGCCGCCGTCGCTGCTTGCCCGGGTCCTCCTTCTTCGCCTTCGACTTCGACGAAGGGGCGCCGGCCGGTCGGCGTCGGGGTCGTCTCAGGGGCGGGCCTCCACCACCTCAATGGCACCGGTCTCGGTGTCGTAGCTGCGCAGGCTGACGAGCCGGGCCGAGGGCGGCGGCGGCAGCAGGTCGAGGACGCGCCGACCGGCGAAGGCACCCGCCCGCCGGGTGCGACCGAGGGTGATGTGCGGGCTCCAACGCCCGGGTTCATGCAACGGATTGAGGGTCTCGGACGGACTGTCCGAGACCACCGCCTCCCACACCCGGCGGTGCAAACCGGTCAGCGCGGAGTCCAGCTCCAGCCCCCAGGCCAGCACCGAGGCGGGCCGCTCGAAACGGACCACCCCGGTGAACCGCACCGGCAACGGCAGGACGGCGGCCACCTCGGCGAGCTCCCACCGAATCGAGGCGGTCAGCTCCGGGCAGGACGCCAGAGTCAGATGCGGGCTGTTGGTCGGTGAGCGGTGGTGCGCCTGGCTGGGCAGCCCCGCGTCCGCGAGTCGCCGCCAGGCCTCCCGAACCGCCAGGTCCGCCGCCTCGTCCAACAAAAGCTCGACCGTGCGCACTGCCAAAGCCTATCGAGAGGCCCGGACAGCAGGAGCTCCGGCCCGGTCAGTCGGTCAGCTCCGCCTCGTGGGCGCCCCGACTACGCGTCGGATATTTTTGACGCGTCGGATTTCTCCGACGTATTGTGGGGTCATGCCCACAGACGTGTTCGGCGTGCTGGCCAACCCGGTACGCCGCAGACTGCTCGAAAGCCTGCGGGAGGGACCCCGCTCCACCGGGGAGCTGGCCGGGATGTTCGATCTCGGCAGACCCGCGGTCTCCGAACACCTCGCGGTGCTCCGCACCGCCGGGCTGGTGCGTGAGGAGCCGCGGGGCCGGCACCGCTTCTACCACCTCCAGCCGGGCCGGCTGGCCGAGGTGAGCCAGTGGCTGCATCCCTTCGAGCACTACTGGAATCAGCGCTTGGACGCGCTGTCCGATCTCCTGGACGAGGAAGGCGACTCATGACCGACCGCACCACGATCACCTGCGAGAAGTTCCTGCCCCACCCCCCTGCGGCGGTCTGGCGCGCCCTGACCGACCCCGGTCTGCACGCCCGCTGGTGGGCCGCCGGGGACGTCAGGGCCGTCGTCGGCCACCGCTTCATGCTCGACATGGGCGCCTTCGGCAGTCAGCCCTGCGAGGTCACCGCCGTGGAGGACGAGCAACTGCTCGCCTACCGCTTCGCCGAAGGCACCCTCGACACCACGCTCACCTGGACGCTCCGCCCGGAACCCGGAGGAACCCGCCTCGTCCTCACCCATGCCGGCTTCGACCTCGACTCCCCCATGGGCCGGCAGGCGTACGAAGGCATGGGCAAAGGCTGGCCCCACGTGCTCGACCGTCTCTCCGGCCTGCTGGACGACACGGCCTGACCCGCTCACCGCCGACGGGACACCGCGGTCATCATGCTCCCGCGCGGTCGCGGTCAGCCTTCAGCGCCGTCGCCGCCTTCGTCGAGCCCTGGCGCGTCCGGGTCGCGCGGCGGCCTCAAGACCCGCGCCGGCCGGGGTGGAGCGATGAGGCCGCAAACCTCGGCCGTCCCCTCGCCGAGATCGTGCCGCCACTCCGCGCGGCCGCCGGCAGAGCGCTCCTCAACTCCACCATCGCCGACCGGTCGCTCCTCGGTTTCACCGCCGCCGACCTCACCGAGCAGGCCCAGGCCATCAGCACCGGCGCCCCGTACAAGCTGCGGATCCGCGTCACCGGGTAGAGCCGGCGGGTGCGACCACGGAGCCGGCGTGCATGGCTTGGGCTCACTGTGGGGTCTCGTCGCTCGCGGCAGAGGCCGTGCTCGCTGACCCGCGGCTCTTCAGCTGTCTCAGGGCGAGGGCGTAGCGGTCGGTCTTGCGCCGGCGGCATCCCCTAGCGGTCAACCGGTCAACTCGGCTTCCATGCGGAGCCGATGGCGGCTGAGGCTGGTCAGGGAGTGGGTTCGGCGCCGGTGACGGGCGTCACGACTCCGTTGGGGCCGCAGCGGACGGTCCAGGGCGTCGGGGAGGGGGTGAGGTTCCCGTGGATGCGGATGTCGACCCGGGTGGCGGGGCGATTGCCGGGGATGTGGGCGTGGGCAGCGGTGCAGGCCAGCTGGGCGACGGCGGTGACGTCGAGGTCGCCACTGCTGACGGAGCGGGGGATGTAGAGGTCGACGGCGCCTTCGGTGGTGGTGGCGGTGAGCTGGCCGGCCATGGGCGGGACCTGGGTGATCAGGCCGCGTTCACGCCCGGCCGGGGTGGGGCCTTCCAGGAGGAGGTCGAGGGCCTGTTGGGGGCTGAGCGGGCGGTCGGTGGGGCGGTCGACCGCACGCAGGCCGTACGGGCCGGCGAAGTAGAGCTGGACGGTGCGTGCCTCGGTGCCGGGGCGCTGGATGCCGGAGGCGGGCGCTCCGGCAGGGGTGGGGTCGGTGGGCGTGATGCCACAGCCGACGGTGGTCAGGATGGGGAGTGCTGCCGCGATGGCCCCTGCCAGGGCACGGGTACAGGCACGGGCACGGACACGGGGGGTCATCGGGATTCCGGCGGAGTGGGGTCGAGCGGGAGGGTGAGGGCGAGCGCGGGGATCACCCCGACCTGGGCTGCGGTGAGGAGGGCGGCGATGTCGGCCTGGTCGTCGTCGAGCGGGAAGGAGGCGCAGACGGTCAGGCCGGACGGCTTGCTCGTACCGTCGGCCGGTGCGGGCTTGCCGGCGTATGAAACGGGCATGGCGAGTGCCAGCCACGGGCGGCCGTCGTGTTCGATGCGCTGGTACGCGGCGTTGCCGTCGGCCCGTACGGTCCGGCGTAGCTCGGACGGGGGTGGCGGGCTGTCGGCAGACGCGGAGACGAGGGGGCCGTCTTGGTACGCGGCGGAAGTGTGCCAGGTGTGCGCGCCGCCGGCCCGGTCGAGCTGGAGGGCCAGGGCCCGCAGGTCTTCGGCGCTGGGCGGGAAGGGAAGGCCGGGGGCCCGTCGCCCTCCTCGCCACCGCCGCCGTCTTGGCCGCTCTCTGGGCACTCGTACCCCGCCCCCACACCGGCACTGGGTCAGTCGACATCACCCAGCTGACGGCACGCGACGATCGAGTGTCGGATCACCGCACCCCCATGGCCTCTTACCGACCCCGTACGGCTCCGGCATCCAGCTCGATCACCACGGAACTCGAAGTAAAACCGAAGCGGTTGAAGCTGTGACCAGTGCCCTGTCGCACGGAGCTTGTCCGTGGATCTTGCGTCGGGCTGTGGGGCTTGGAGGGGGTCCCACCTTGACGCTCCGGATCCGAATCCGCTGTTCGGTTTCCGCGTGCAGAAGGATGCCCAGCGTGGTCAGCCCGGCTTCGCGGTCCTGGTGGGACGGGACCGCATCTACGTGCGCTGGCCGGAGTTCGAGGAGGGAGAGGTCTTCTTGATGGAGCTCGGGCCGGACGGACGGCGGTTGCGGCAGGCCATCGTGACGGCGGCCGTGCTGCGCGATGCCGGCCTTCGTCTTCAGGCGGCTCGGGTTCACGCTGCTCGTGCGCGGCAGGCGCGGCCGGTGGTTTCGGACGCGCCCCGGTCGCTGCGCTTCCAGGGGAGTACACGGCTGCATCTGGCGAGCGGAGCAGCCTGCTGCCCCTCGCCGGCCACCTGAACCATCCGCTGGTCGCCTCGGCACTGCGAGAGCTGCGGGCCCGTGGCGTCGGCTCCCGGGGGCCTCTGAAGGGCGCGCGGTAGTGTCCTGAGCGGCCGGCGCAGAGCACGGCATCCATCAACAAGCTTTCGAAACTCGGCCGTTGTGCTGAGGTGGGGGGTCATGTGAAGCGGGCCATCGTCATGGGCGGAAGCTACGGAGGGCTTTTCGCTGCCCGTGTGCTGAGCGACTACGCCGAGGACGTCGTGGTGGTGGAGTCCGATGACATAGCGGAGGACGGGTTCGGTCGGCACGCTCCGCAGCGGCATCAGCTCCATGCTCTGCTGTCCATGGGGCATACGCAGCTGGAGAGGTGGTTCCCCGGGATCACCGAGGAGCTGGTGAAGGGTGGCGCCCTCCTCGGCGAGGGCGATGACGTGCAGTTCTATCTGGACGGGCGCCTGAAGGCCCCGGCGGTGGGCGCACGCATGCTCGGCGCCACCCGGCCGTTTCTGGAGAGTCACCTGCGGCGCCGCGTCGCCGCTCTTGAGAACGTGCGGTTCAGCCAGGCGCAGGCCACCGGCCTCGTGTTCCGCGAGAGCCGTGTGGTGGGCGTGGCGACTGCGGCGCCCGACAGCGGCGACGGGGCCGGGGAGACGTTCGACGCAGAGGTCGTGGTCGACGCGATGGGTCGGAACAGCCCTTTGGAGGAGTGGCTTGTCCGGGACGGCTGGGACAAGGCGCCCGTGGACAGCATGAGGATCGACCTCGGATACGCCACCGCTGCCTTCCGCCGCGGTGATGAGCTGGGCAGCACGGTCGTCGCTCACTCCAGTCCGGGGCCCGCGAGCGACTACCAGCCCAAGGTGACGGAGCCCGGCGCCGTGGTGGGGGTGGAAGGCGAGCGCTGGTCGGTCGTCCTGGCCGGCTACGCCGACTACCGGCCCGGCCCCGACCCCGAGGAGTTCCTCCGCAGGATGCGCCGCTGCGTCGCGCCGATCCGGACGGTGGCGGACGTCTGCGAGATGATCGGCGACGTCAAGACGTACCGCTTCGTCGAAAGCCGCCGCCGGGTGCACTCCCGCCTGAACCGGTTCCCCGGCGGCCTGGTCGTCGTGGGAGACGCTCTGGCCAGCGTCAACCCGGTCTACGGGCAAGGCCTGACGCTGGCGGCCCTGGCGGCCAACGCCCTCGGCGCCCACCTCCGCACCAACCCCGACCTGCGCGATCCGGCCTGGGACTACTTCCGCCTCGTCGAAGCCGTCGTGGACGGAGCATGGCAGCTCTCCACTGCCGCCGACCTCGCGCAGCCCCACGTCACCGGTCCCTACCCCCGCGGCTACCGCGTGCAGAAGTGGGTCGCCGACAAGCTCACCGAGGCGTCCGTGCTCGATTCCGCCGTGAACACGCAGTACATGGGGGTCGTGAACATGCAGCTGCCGCCGAAGGCCCTGACCGACCCCCGTTTCCTGGCCCGGGCTGCCCGCGTGCTGCTCAGCAGCTGAGGCAGCCGCGCATGGGGGGACGGGCTCTCGAACCGCGTCGCGGAGCTCGTCCCTGGACGTTGTCGACACTCGGGGTCTCCGGCCGTGACGGAGATCTGCCATGCCCCTTCGCTGCGACAGCAGCAGGACCGCCCGGCGCAGCACCGCCCGGCGGTCCTGCGCCGCCCTCAGGAAGTCACCGGCAACGTCTCGCTGACCTGCCGCTACTACGTCATCAGCCGGACCTGTTCCTACAAGTGGCTACGTCGGACCAGGACGAAGGCCCGGGTGATGGTGGAGCGGTCGACTCCGAACCAGCAGGCCGGCACGTCGTGGGTGGCCCCGCGGTCGAGAGGCCGGCTTGGCCTGGTGACGCTCATGCCACAACGGGCGCAGTTCAGTGATGAGTTCAGCGATCACATCGGCCGACAGGCCCGTGATCCGGCGATTGACGACGATCACCGCACGAGTCGCGGTTCCCCTCACCCGGCCATGGTCAAGCATCCGAGGCTCGACGCCTCACTACTTGCCGTGCACGAGCTCGTCAGGTCGCCCTCCGACAGTTCGGGCAGCGCGCGTTCGTGTGCCACCACGTCGCCGGAGGAGCAGAGAGGACCCGCGATGTCCTGCGGGACGATGGGGTCTTCATGGGCGTGCCGTCCGGGGCGTGGGCGGTGACCCGCACCGGCCACGCTTCTGGCATGAACACGGTACGGGCCGCCACCTGCGCTCCCGCGTGGGTCAGCGCGATCCGTCTGCCGCTCGACGTCTTGACGCACTCGGCCGTAGCTGACTGAAATCCGTCGGAGCCGAGTGGAGCGCCGACGGCTTCCGCTACGCGACCATGCCGTCCCGACCGGTAGCGTGACCGGCACTGGCCCCCTTCGACGATGAGGCTGACATCCCGCGGGCGAAGCCGTCCTCGGCGGAACGCGCTCGTCGCACGCCGACGGAACGGCCCAGGCGTCGGGCCGATGTCTTGACCGCTCGGTCAACGAGCAACGGGCGAGAGGTGCGGCCCCTATGGGAAAGTCCGTGACCGGTTCGCTTACCTCCGGATGCCCGGCCTCGGCATGCAGCATCAAGGTGCAGCGGGGAGGGTGATCCCATGACCATTGTGGTGCTGCGAGAGCTGCGTAGGGAAAACCGTGAAGGCGCCCTCTCGGGCGAGACGACGGCATCCGTTGCGGTCCATGCCGCGCTCCCTGCCTCCGACCTGCCAGGAGCTCCCGGCGACATGACCGTCTGCGGCAGGCCCACAGCCGACATGGAACGCGTAGCGGACCAGCCCGAGGGACCTCAAGTCCCCTGGCTATCCGAAAGTCATCTTCGCCATGGCTGCTCGGCCTGCGTGCGCGCCCTGGCTCCCCTGCCGCGGGGCCGTTGATCGACATCGTGTGACAGCGAACATCACGCGGTGTCCCCCGCAGCCGATCGCGAAGAGCCTCCAGGCCCTCGGTCAAGCGGAAGAAGGCCCGGTCTGCTACCGGCGCCCAGCCGGTGACAGCATGCGGGTCCGGCCGCGGTGGCGCAGCTTCATCCATCCCAGGATCGCCGCCAGGGCGGCTGCGGCCGCGGCGAGGGCCGGGCCGCCGAGGGTGAGGGCGTGCTGAAGAGATGCGGTGGCTGCGTATCCGGTGCCCGCTTCGAGGGTGGCCCACAGCGGAGCGGCGGCGAGGCTGTAGGGGGCGATGCGGTGGTAGGGCACGCGTGTGGCGCCGGCGAGGTGGGGAACGAGGGTGCGGATCACCGGCAGGAAGCGGGAGAACAGGACGGCCTGGCCGCCGCGGCGGGCCATCAGCGACTCTGTGCGCTGCCATGCGGCGTCGGGCAAGCGGCGGCCCAGACGGCCGGTACGCAGGCGGGGGCCGAGCGCGCGGCCCGTGCGGTGGCCGAGGAAGTCACCCGCAACCACCGCGCATGCTGCGGTCGCGATCAGCAGCGGAAGGCTGAGCTGCCCTGTGCGGGCCAGTGCGCCTGCCGTGAGAAGCAGGGTCAGGGTGGGGACGAAGGCGCCGATGAGCAGGACCGACTCGGCCATGACCGCCAGGACGACGATCGCATACGCTCCTGCCGGCGGGACGTGGCCGAGGGCGGTGGTCAGAGCGTTCACCGGTCGGCTCCGGATGCGGTGCGCTGGGAGCTGGGGATCGCAGGCGCCGGAAGCGTGAGCTGCCAGACCCTGGCAGGGGGAAGGTTCGCCCAGACCGTCCAGCATCCCGTGGCGTACTGGCGCTGGTAGCCGCGCAGCACCTCTTCCACTGCTTGGTGGCGGCGCGTCTGCGCCCGGGACGCGAGCAGGGAGCGGGCCAGGCGGGTGCCGAGGTAGGCGAAGTAGGTCAGAGTGCCGCCGGGGTGCAGCAGCTCGAGGTACCGGTCCATGATCGTCTCGACCTGGAGGGGCGTGAAGTTGGCGAAGGGGAGGCCGGAAAGGATGACGTCGTAGCGCCGATCGGCATCCAGGTCCTCCACGCGCCGGGGGTGGACACGGACCTGCTGACCGCGACCCGCGAGGTGGGGGTGCGTGTGCACGAGATGGTGCAGTCGGGTGGTGAAGCGCGGGTTGGCCTCGGCGATGTCCAGGCGGCTTCCGGGCGACAGCCGGGGAATCAGCGCGCGGGTGACCGCCCCGGTCCCCGCGCCTGCCTCGAGGATGTTCAGGGGTCGGTCCGCCCGGGCGCGCACAGGGTCGGTCAGAGTACGGGCCAAGGAGGGGCCGCTGGGTGCGATGGCACCGGTGGTACGGATGTCGCGAGCGGCCTCGAGGAGAAACATCCATCCCTCGGCATGGCGCTGTGCGATGACACGTTCGTGTGAAGAGGCCCACTTTTCCATGGACTCCACGCTAGAAACCGCACTGATCCTTGGAATCCGCCAATGTGAGATCACCTGCCCCTACGAAAGTAGGGGATAGAGGTGGACGATGGCCTGAGGTCGTTCCGCCCACCCGATTCTAAAATTCCCAGGGTGAAAGCAAGCTGGACGCTCTCTTCCGGATGGAGCACGTACGCCCGCCAGGGGGTGGTGGTCCTGGCGACCGCCACCGCCGTCCTCAACGGTGCGGTGACCGCCGACGGCCAGTACCTGACGCCGCGCACCGCGGTCGCGGCACTGAGCGGTGCGGCGTTGCTGGCAGGTCCCAGGCTTCCGTGGTTCGTGGCCCCGCTCGTAGCGGTGGTGGCAACAAGCCTGTGGGGGTGGCCGATGCTGTCGCTGTTCCTCGTCGCGCTGTTCGACCTGGCCACGGGCCGCCGCATCGCGATGGCCGTGGGCAGCTGTGCCGTTGTCCTGGCTGCCTCCCCCGTGGCTCCGGAGGCGATCTCCTTGTGGCGCCCGCAGCAGTACGGCCCTGTCCTTTTCATGCTTCTGGCCGTGGTGGGCGGGCTCTGGATGGGCAACCGCCGCCGTCTGGTCACGGCGCTGAACGCCCAGGTCGAGCATCTGCGCGTCGAGCGAGAACTCCGAGAGGAGACGGCACGGGCCGCGGAACGTTCCCGCATCGCCGCCGAGATGCACGACGTGCTCGCCCACCGCCTCAGTCTCATCGCCCTGCACACCGGAGTCCTGTCCACCCGTGCCTCGGCGCTGCCCGCCCCGGTCGCCGAACGCCTCAGGCTGCTGCGCACCGCTTCCACCGAAGCCCTGGCGGACCTGCGCGACGTTCTGGGGGCCCTGCACGAGCGCGGCCCCACCACCGGCGCCGCTCCTCCCGCTCCCGTCCTGCGTGACGTCTACGAGCTCGTCGAGCAGGCGCGAGAAGCCGGCCAACAGGTCGAACTCGAGGTCAGCGGCCAAGCCGAACAGGCACCGGCCGCGCACCGCCTGGCTCTCTACCGTCTCGTCCAGGAAGGCCTGACCAACGCCCGCAAGCACGCAGCCGGCGCACCGGTGCGGATTCGTCTGGAGTACGGAGCGCCCGCCACCGTAGTGGAAATCATCAACACCGCCGGTGAACCGGCCGAGCACACCGCCCCGTCCGGTTTCGGACTGGTGGGCCTGGCCGAGCGCGTCCACGCCCTCGGCGGGCACCTGCACGCAGGGCCTCACGGAGCCGGATCCTGGCGGCTCGCCGCCCGCATCCCCCGGCCCGCGCCCCCCACACAGAACGGCTCCCGCCCATGACCCGCGTGATGATCGTCGACGACGACGCCTTGGTCCGCCTCGGCCTGGCAGACCTCCTGGAAGGCGACGAGAACATCAGCGTCGTCGCTCAGGCCTCCGACGGCCTGCAGGCGGTCGAACAGGCCACCGCGCACCGCGTCGACGTGGCCTTGGTCGACGTCCGGATGCCCCGCATGGACGGCATCACGGCCATCGCCCACCTGCGCGCCCTGCCCCATCCGCCGAAGGTCATCACCCTGACCACCTTCGACCTCGACGAATACGTCTACGACGCCCTGACCGCCGGAGCCGACGGTTTCCTGCTCAAAGACACGGACCCGGCCGAGATCCTGCGCGCCGTCCATCTGGTCGCCACCGGCTCCGCGATGCTCCACCCCGCCGCCGCCCGCCGTCTCATCGACCGCTACCACCGGTCCGGGCTGCCACAAGCCGCCAACGCCCGCGCCCGGCTCGACCAGCTCACGCCCCGCGAATGCGACGTCCTGGCCCTGCTCGCACAGGGGGACACCAACGCCGACATCGCCGCCTCCCTGGGCATGCGCGAAAGCACGGTCAAAGCCCACGTCAGCCGCATCCTCACCGCTCTGGACGTCACCAACCGGGTGCAGGCCGCGCTCCTGGCCCGCGACGCCGGTCTTGCCTGACGCGCCCGCGCTCCCGCGAAGGTGAGACCGGGCCGAGTGGGCCTGACCGTGCTCCTGGGCCGGGCCCCATCCGCGCCCGAGCCGGTGGACCTATGCGGTCACAGCCCCAGCAATGCTTCGGCATGACACCCACCGCTCTCTTCCACCAGTTCGTCCACCGGCTGGGGCGTGCGCACCGGAATGAGCACGGTGTCCCCGGCTTGGTGGAGGACTCCGTACACCCCCGGTCGCGGCAGGCTGTTGTACGCCCACGGCGCGGAGAAGTAGTAGGCCCCGGTGTCGTGCAACACCACGAGGTCGCCTTCCGAGAGTTCGGGCAGCAGGCGCTCGTGCGCCACCACGTCCCCCGCGAAGCAGAGGGGCCCGGCGACGTCCTGGGGCACCGCGGGAGTCGTCTTGAGCATGCCGTCCGAGGCGTGACCGGTGATCCGGACGGGCCAGGCGTCAGGCATGAACACCGTACGGGTCGCGACCTGCGCTCCGGCGTGGGTGAGCGCGATCCGCCGGCCGCCCGAGGTCTTGACGTACTCGACCACCGCCGCGGTGAAGCCGTTCTTGGCGAGCAGCGACCGGCCGAATTCGGTGACCAGCTGGTAGCGGCCGTCGAGCAGGGCCGGTTCGACATCGGTGAGGACGTGGACGTAGTCCTTGAACGTCGGCTTGGTCGTGTCGTCGGAGAAGTTGACCGGCAGTCCTCCGCCCAGGTCGAGGCTGGTGACCTGGCGTCTGCCGACGTACTCGTTGATGTCCTCCGCGAGTCGGTGCAGCGCGGCGAGTCCCCTCGCGATCAGTGGGAGGGGGCAACCCTGCGAGCCGACGTGGGCGTGGAGGCGGGTGAGCCAAGGGCGCCGCAGGAAGGCTTCGAGCACGCGTGCACGGGCCCCGGGGTCGTCCAGGGCGACCCCGAACTTGGAGTGGGGTGTCGCCGTGCTCATGGCCGCGATGGTGCCGACCCCGACCTGCGGGTTGACGCGCAGGCCGATGACGGATCGGGAAGGGTGGGGACGCAGGGCGTCGATGCGATCGAGCTCGTCGAGATTGTCCGCGTTCAGCGCGATTCCCAGGGTGAGCGCCTCTCGGATCTCTGCTCGGGTCTTGGCCGGCGAGTCGAGGACGACGCGCTCGGGGGTGAATCCCGCGGCCAGTGCCAGGCGGGTCTCGCCGGGGCTGGCCACTTCGCAGCCCATTCCGGCGTCTGCCAACAGCCGCAGGACCGGAACGAGCGGACATGCCTTGACGGCGAAGGCGTGCAGGACGTCCGGCACGTGGGCGAAAGCGTCATGGAGTGCGGTGACGCTGTCGCGTACGCCCTGAATGTCGATGAAGCCGGCGACCGGGTGACTCTCTCCCACGACGCCCTCCATCGTTGCTTTTCGCAACGCGGCCTGAACTTTTTCCTGGTGCAGCATGCGTCTTTCCCTTCCCTTCCAGCGGGTGCGGCGCCCGGTCACCTCGGGTGAGCGGACATGAGGGGCGAGGACCGTGCGCCGGTGGGCACCGAATGCCTCGTCGAGCGGTGGCGGCGTCGTCGTGCTCCGTCCGCCGGAGGTCGCTCACTCGACGTCGAGCCGTAGCACGTCGTCGATGGTCTCCCTCCGGACGATGACGCGTGCCGTGCTGTTGCGGACGGCGATGACAGGTGGGCGTGGCTGGCAGTTGTAGTTGTTCGCCATGGAGCGGTGATAGGCGCCGGACGCGGGCACGGCCAGAAGATCGCCGATGGCGAGGTCGGCTGGGAGGGGGGTGGAGTCCACGACGATGTCTCCGGACTCGCAGTGCCGGCCGCAGACGGTGACCGTTTCCTCGGCGGCCCTCCCCGTGGGGCGGCCCGCGCGGACAGCCGTGTAGGAGGCGTCGTACAGGGCGGGACGCATGTTGTCGCTCAGACCGCCGTCCACGGACACCCACGTGCGCAGTCCGGGCCGGCGCTTGATCGTGCCCACGGTGTAGAGGGTGACCGTAGTGGGCCCCGCGATCGCCCGTCCGGGCTCGACGGCCAGCCGCGGCATGGGGAGGCCCGCTTCGGCGCACGCCTTCTGAACCCGGTCGATGATGACCGGGGCGAGGTCCCGCACGTCCAGGGGCCTCTCGTCGGGGAGGTAGGCGATGCCCAGTCCCCCTCCCAGGTCGAGTCGGCGCAGCAGAACTCCGTGCGTGCGTGCGGTGTCGGCCATGAGGCCGACGAGTCGGTCGGAGGCGAGTTCGAAGACGTCCGGGCGCAGGATCTGCGAGCCGAGATGGCTGTGCAGGCCGACGAGTTCGAGCCCTGGTGCGCCGAGGACTCGGGAGATCGCACGGTGGGCGCTTCCGGTGGACAGCGAGAAGCCGAACTTCTGGTCGTCGGTACCGGTGGTGATGTGGGCGTGCGTGTGGGCCTCCACGCCCGGAGTCACTCGGATGAGGACCTGCTGGCGCACGCCGTGGAGCACGGCGAGGGCCGAAAGCCTCGATATCTCGTCTTCGGAGTCGATGACGATGAGCGAGACTCCGTAGGCGACGGCCTCCGCGAGTTCGGCTGCCGACTTGTTGTTGCCGTGGAAGATCAACGAGGCGCCTGGCACTCCCGCGCGCTGGGCTGTGCGCAGCTCGCCGGCGGAGCACACGTCGATTCCCAGGCCCTCCTCCTTGAGCCACGTGGCGACTTGGTGGCAGAGGAACGCCTTGCCGGCGTAGTAGACGTCGTGGCCGCTGAAGGCGTCACGCCAGGATCGGCAGCGCCCGCGGAAGTCCTCTTCGTCCAGGATGAAGGCGGGGGTGCCGAACTCTTCGGCGAGATCGCTCAGGAGCATTCCGCCGATCTTCATGCCTTCGGTGCCGCTGGTGGTCGTGACGGGCCACAGGTGCTGAGGAGGGTGCACGGTGGTTCCCCTTCGAAGGGCGTTCAGTAGGTGGTCAGAAACCGGTGGAGGACGCGGACTCCGAAGTCGAGGCCGGTCACGGGCACGCGTTCGTCCACTCCGTGGAACATGCCGAAGTAGTGCAGGTGAGGGTCGAGCAGGAGGGGTGTGAACCCGTAGGTGCTGATCCCGATCTTCGCGAAGGCTTTGGCGTCGGTGCCGCCGGACTGGATGAAGGGCACGGGATGCGCGTGCGGGTCCTGGCTGCGGAGGGCATCGGCCATGGCGGCGAAGGCCGGTCCTTCGTGGTCGGCCGCGACCGCCTCTTCGCAGTTGACGAACTCCCTCGTCACCTTGGGGCCGAGGAGCCGGTCGACGGTCTCCAGGAAGGTGGCTTGTGCGCCGGGAAGGAACCTGCCGTCCACCTCGGCCCGGGCGCGGGAGGGGATGACGTTCACCTTGTGACCGGCTTGGAGCACGGTGGGGTTGGTCGTGTTGCGGATGGTGCAGTCGAACAGTTCACCCAACTGTCCGAGGCGGTCGGCCTCGTCCTCCAGTCGGGTGCGGTCGATGCGGATGCCCAGTATGCGGTCGAGGGTGTCCAGCAGAGTGCCGACCGCCGGCGACACGGCGGTGGGCCATCGGTGGGTGGTGAGTCGTGAGAGGGCGTGGACGAGTTCTGCGACGGCGTTGTCCTGCCCGGGGCCCGATCCGTGGCCGGCTGTGCCTCGGGCGGTGAGGCGCATCCAAGCGGTGCCGCGCTCTCCGACGGCGATGGGGTACACGCGTGCGTCCGTCCCGGCGTGCCTCGGCCGTGTGGTGATCGAGAACCCGCCTGATTCGCTGATCGCCTCCTCCACCCCGGCGAAGTGGTCCCTGTGCGTCGTGACGACGTGGCGGGACCCGTATTCTCCCGTCGCCTCTTCGTCTGCCAGGAACGCGAGGACCAGGTCGCGTCGGGGGCGGTGGCCGGTGCGCGCCCAAGCGCGGACGAGGGAGAGGGTCATGGCGACGGTCCCCTTCATGTCCACCGCTCCCCGTCCCCACAGACAGCCGTGGTGGAGGTCGCCGGAGAGGGGGTGCCGGGTCCAGTCGTGAGGTTCGGCGGGCACGGTGTCGAGGTGCCCGTGCACAAGGAGCGGAGGCAGATGCGGGTCCTGCCCGGTGACCCGGGCGAGGACGCTGGTACGGCGGGGCCTGGGTTCGGTGAGGGTGGTGGCGACGCCGGCCTGGTCGAGGGCTTCTGCGACGTACTCGGCGGCCTGTCGCTCGCCGGGTCCTGTTTCGTCCCCGGCGTTGGTCGAGTCGATGCGCAGAAGGTCCGAGCAGAGCTGGGCGACGTCGTTGGCGAAGCCGTCGTGCAGACCGTGCGGTGGGGCGAGAGTCACGGAGGTCTCCGCGGAGAGTCGGGACGGGGAAGCCGGGGGACGGTCAGTCGAAGTGGTCCTCCATCGCGGCGCCCGCGATGGAGGTGCACACCTTGAAGGTCCTGGCCGCCGTGGTGGCGTCGGGTGACGTGAAGGCGATGCCGCGCGGGCCGTTGTGCTCGACGGTCGGGACGGCGAGTACCGCCTCGGCCAGATGCGGGGCGTGGAAGTCGAGCTCGAAGCGGTGGGGTCGTGCGGGACTGCTGCGTACGCGCCGTGTCCGTCCGTCCAAGCGCTCGGTGTGGGCACCGTGTGCGCGGGCGGCCTCGGTGGCCCTCGCGCGCAGCAGCTCGGCGCTCCGCGTGGGAGGAAGGCACAGTGCGGCGTATCGGCTGACGCATTCCTTGACCGCGACGAAGCGGGCGTCCGGGGCCCATGCCCGGGCGGCCTCGCAGGTGCGGTCGTCGCCGGTGACCAGAATGACGGGCACGCCGTGTTCCTCGGCGATCAGGGCGTTCATACGTCCTTCGTCGGCGGGCTCACCGTCGATGCGGAAGGCGGTCAGGCCGGTTCCGAGATAGGTGTGCGACAGGACGCCCTGCTGCCCGGCACCGGTGTGATAACCGAGGAAGACGACCGCGTCGGCCCGGTCGATCCCCTCCATCATGCCCAGCGGCTTGTGGCGGCCGGTGAGGAGGCGCGCGCGGGGATCGAGGGCCTCTATGAGCAGGTTGCGCTGGGTGTAGTGGGCGTCGTTGACCATGACGTCGCCGGCGCCGCCGGCGAGGAGTCCGTCGACGACGGCGTTGACGTCGCCGGTGAACAGCGGCCGCAGTCGTTCCCAGGAGGCGGTGCCGGGTTCGACGTCGTCCGGGCACGTGACGCCGGTGACGCCCTCCATGTCCGCGGAGATGAGTACGCGTGTCATCAGGACGTCCTTTTCTGCGGGGGAAGGGCGATGCGGTGCCGGGCGGTCTCGAGTACCGCGTCCGCGCCGAGGGGAACGGTCAACTGCCGCGGTCCGTGACCGGCGGGCAGTCCGGCTGCCACGGGGACGCCCAGGTCGGACAGGCGGTCACGCAGTACGTCCTCCACTTGGTCCGGGGGGCCGCACCCGGAGAAGTCACCGAGCACCACACCGGCCGTTCGGTGCAGAGCGCCGGCGCGTCTGAGCTGAGTCAGGGCCCGGTCCAGGCGATACGGGTCCTCGCCGACGTCTTCGAGGACGAGAATGCGGCCTGCGGTGTCGGGTGCGGTGGGGGTTCCGATCGACGAGGCGAGCATGGAGAGGTTTCCCCCGGTGAGGGGTCCCTCGGCCCGTCCTGGAACGAGGACGGGTCCGGTGAGGGGAAGCGAGGGCGCGGAGGGCCCGAACAGGGCCACGTGGAGGTGACGGGCGGTTTCCTCGTCATCATGAAGCGGCCGGCAGGCAGGCATGGGGCCGTGGAGCGTGACCAGGCCGAGCCGGTCGCCCCATGCCTGATGAAGGCACGTGATGTCGCTGGAGCCGACGAGGAACTTGGGGCCGGCGGCAGCGAGGCGCGGGTAGTCGAGGCGGTCCGCCACGCGTTGGGTTCCGTAGCCACCCCGTGCGCAGACGACTGCCCGGACCTCGGGATCGAGCCATGCCTCGGTGAGGTCTTCGAGGCGTTCTTCGTCGGAGCCTGCCAGGTAGCCAAGGCTGGTGGCGAAGAGCCGGGAGGTGGAGCGCACGGTGAGACCCCAGCTCTCCAACAGGCTCCGGGCAGCGGACATCTCGGTCGCGCCGACCGGCCCGGCCGGTGCGACGACGGCCACGGTGTCACCGGGTCTCAGCAGCGGTGGGAGCAGACGGGGCCTTCTCGCGGCGTCTTCTGACCAAGCGCTGCCCGCGGTGGCGGCCGTCACGGCTGATGCGCCGTGAGAGAGGAGCCCACGGGTCGGCTCGGGCTCACACCGCGACCTTCGGGAGGGGTGAAGATCCGCTCGTAGAAGCGGATCTCGGCCTCGAGTGCTGCCCGGATGGTCTCGGCGCGCCGCCAGCCGTGCCGTTCTCCCGGGAATTCCGCGTGCTCGTAGGGGATGCCGGCCGCTCTCAGGGCACGGGCCATGGCGGAGGACTGGGCGGGGTCCACGATGGCGTCCTCCAGGCCGTGGAGCAGCAGGGCGGGCCCACTGGCGTGGGATGCCGCGAGGACCGGGGAGCGTTGTTCGTAGAGCGCGGCGCTCTGCGGCAGGGGGCCGATCAGGCCGTCCAGGTAGCGGGACTCGAAGTCATGGGTGGTGTCCGCCCAGCTGACGGGGTCGGTGATGCCGTAGAAGGAGACCGCACCGACGAAGGTGTCCGTGTGCGTCAGGGCGGCGAGCGCGGTCCAGCCGCCCGCGCTCCCGCCCCGGATCGCCAGTCGGTCGGGGTCCGCGAGCCCTTCGGCGACCAGGGCTCGTGCGACGGTCACGCAGTCTCGGACGTCGACGATCCCCCAGGAACCGTTCAGGCGTTCTCGGTAGGCGCGGCCGTATCCGACGGACCCGCCGTAGTCGACGGTCGCGACTCCGATGCCACGGCTGGTGAAGTAGGCGATCTCGAGGTCGTACACCATCGGGTAGTCGCCTGTGGGACCGCCGTGCACGAAGATCACCCAGGGCGGGCGTTCTCCGTCGGGGGTGGCGTGGTGGGGGTGGGTGGGTGGATAGGTGTGGGCGTGCACCGGGAAGTCGGCGGTCCCCGTCCGGCCCTGAGTGGACTCGGTCGTGTCGGCCTGGAAGGTGCGGGCTGTGGGGCGGGGCAGCCAGGCCGGGTCGACGCACGGTGCCGATGAGGAGGAGACGATCCGCGCCTCGTGGTCATGGGCGGCGCCAGTGGCGGGGATCGCGGCGGTGAAGACCGCGTAGGGAAGGGTCGTGCCGGCTCCGGCCGCGACCAGGCGGCCGGAGCCGGCGTCGATGCTCTGGACGAAGTCGGTGTAGGGCAGGTCGAGATGTGTCAGTGCGGGCAGCCCGGGCCCGGCACCGGGATCCACCAGAGAGATCCGTCGTCCCGCGCCTGTTCCGTTGATGGCTACCGCGCGTCCGTCAGGAAGGGGAGCGAACCATGAAGTGCCCGGTTTCCACAGGGCGCCGCCGAACTCCTCCTCGGCGGCGGCGACGGCCCGTGCGGGGCCTCCCCGGGCGGGCACGAGGTGCAGGTTCCACCAGCCGTCGGGGTCGGTGACCGCCCAGAGGCTGTCGGCGTCCCTCCACTCGGCCTGGACCACGGACTCCCGGGGACCGCCTGCTCTGATGCCGTGGACGCCGGCCGTCCCGTCGGCCCGCAAGGGCGCGACGCACAACTCCGTGCCGTCCCACGGCATGTTCGGATGGTTCCATCCGATCCAGGACAGGTGCCGGCCGTCCGGGGACATGCGGGGGCACGTCATGAACCGGTGGGTCGCGGCGATCGTTCGTTCGGTGCCCGTGCCGAGGGAGACGGCCACGAGGGCGCGTTCGACGTCGCGTACTCCGCCGAGGCGGGTTTCGCGGACCGCCCAGACCTCACCACGCGACGGAGGAAGGTAGAGATCGCCGTAGGTGACGTTCCTGCGCGTCGGCGTCAGGGGCCTGGGCGCCTCGGGACCGTCCGGGCGGTGGACGTAGAGACGCTGGTCGTGCCAGTGGGTGAAGACGAGGCCGTCACCGGTGGGACGCCAGCTCCGGCCGCCGTACTCGTGAAGACCGTTCCGGGCGTCGAAGCCGGCCGGGAGCACGTCCTCGACCCCGCCGTCCGGCCCGGCGCGTACGACGCAGCGGCGCCCGGCCTCGTGCGGTCGTGGTTCGTCCCACCAGACTTCGTCGCCGACCAGGGAGACCCAGCCGGGCGTGCCGTCCTGGCGGGCGACGTCCGCGGCGGTGAGGGGGGAGGTCCAGGCCCGGAAAGCACTCGGCGTGGTCCGGGCGGCGGAAGGGTGACTCATCGGGTTACCGCCTTGTGCCCATGCGAATGGGCGTCGCGAAGATCGATCACGGAGGGTTCGTGCCCGGAGTCGGACACGATCCGGGAGGGGTGGCGGTGTGTGTTCCTTCTTCTGCCGAGCGGACCTCGGGCGCCGGGTATCTCGCTGGTCAGGTCTCAGGGCGCGAGGGAGCACACGTGCGGGGTACGGCTGGGCGGCTGCCGGCCGCAGGTGTCGTCGGGGCGAACAGGGGCCTGCCTCTGACCGGGGTAAGTCGGCCATGCGCAGGGGCGGGCCCGACGCGCAGGCGCCGGGTGCCTTATGGCGGCGGGCAGATGCGCACCGTGCCGTCACGTGAACCGCGGCTGTGCGGCGGGGCCGTTCTCATGACCCACACGTTAGAGAGACGGTCCGGACTCGGGCGATCAACAAAAGGTCCCGGCCCGGAACGAGGGGCACGACGTTTCGTCGGTCCTCGGAACCGTCCTGTCGGCAAGGTCCGTTCGAGGCGCGGCCTCTGTTCCGGAAGGCGTCACGGCCCGTCCGGGGAGGGGGGGTCGCCTCGGAAGGCGAGGAGGGAGTCGTGGCCTTGGGGGTGCCTGGCTCCAGGCCCGTGACCACCGGCGCCCGAGGGGCGGGGCACGGTGCCGTGCTTCGCGAGCCCGGCATGGCCTGCGAGGCAGCCCTAGGAGGCGGGGGCCAGGAGTGCCCTACGGGTCACCAGTTGGGGTCCAGACCGGGTACGTGTGCGGGGAGAGGAAGGTCGGGCGGGTACAGGAGGTAGACCACTCCCCCGCCGCCGGACGCCGACAGCCACACGCGTTCGAACTCCCCGCGCGGGTAGGTCCTTCGTACGTCTTCGTCGGTGGCGGAGAGCGGATCGTTGGCGACGACGTCTCCGTCGTCCGTGAACCCGCAGACGATCTTGATGCTGCCGGCCGGCGAGTATCCGGCGCCCGCCAGTTCGCCGATGCGGAAGCTCTGGGCCGTGGCGATCGGAATGCCCGCGCAGATGAAGCGTTCGAGCTCGCTCAGTGAGCGTAGACGCGTGACCAGGCCCCTGAGTCCGTAACGGGCGGGATAGGCGGCGTTGAAGGCCCAGTTGCCGCATCCCTTGTAGGCGTAGTCGTACACGGCGCGGGCCGTGAAGTCGACCTGGGGGGCGGTGTCGGCGGGGTCGATCCACGCCGTTTCGTCATCGCTCGGGCCGTGGCCGAAGTACTCGACCAGCATCGCGGTGCAGGTGGGGGCCGACCATGCTTCTCCGCCTCCGTCCCATTGCGGACTGTGGCCGGTGTGCACTTCCTGGGAGCGGCGCGGTACGTCGAGGACCTTGCCCCATGCCCCGGCCGGTGCGCTTACCGCTTGGTGGTGGTCGGGAGGTGTCGACGAGGCGGCGAGGCAGAGGGCCTGCACGGCGGGTCCTTCAGACGTGCCTGGGGTGCGCGCCAGCCGGACCTCGAGTTCGTAGGCGAGCGCGGGCCGGCCGGGGGACGCCACGAAGACGTCCACGTCCGCCGTTCCGAAGGGATCGGCCTGGCCGGGCACGGTGGTGCGGTGCACCACGTCGTCGTTCGATGTCCAGTGCGCCATGACGTACCAGGGAGAGGCGTCTCCCTGTGCGTCGCGTACACGGAGTCTCACCATCAGCCGGGTTCCCGCCGGGGTGAGCGCCGTCCATGAGGGAATGAGTTCCTCGGCGGGGAAGGGCAGCTCACGCCAGCCGGTGGAGCAGGTCGCGTAATCCCATTCGAGCGTGGCGTGGCCGTGCTGATCCACGAAGGCCTCTTGCCCTTCGGCGTTCTCCAGTCGCAGGGCTCCGTCTGACCAGGCCGTTCCCCTGAAGGTGGCGTCGGAGAAGTGACAGGCCTCTGACCAGCGGTGCAGCACCGCCTGGGGCTTGAGTGGGTCGTTCATTCGCCCACGGTTCTCGCCTGTCACGGTCTTCCTGCCGCTCTCTCGTAGCTCCGGTACGACCCTGCCTGTCGCTGGTGGCGGGCGGGCCCCACATGGTAGCGGCCTGGACTTCCCGAGGAGGAGTTCCAGGCCGCTCCGGATGTCGCCTGCGGTCAGGGCCCGTCTTTGGTCAGGCCTGTCTTCGGTCAGGCCTGTCTTCGGTCAGGGCCCGTCTTTGGTCAGCCCCTGGTCCGGTACGCGAGGCAGTCTGGCGGCGGATGTCAGGACGACGTCGTCCGCCTTGACGAACATGATGCGGTGGCCGAACTGCACCTGGTGGTACGTGAGCGCGCCGCGGACCACGGTGTGGCCAACGAGCTCGAAGGTCTTGGAGTGGTAGTACTCGCCGTTGACCGTCTGACCGACGCTGTAGGACTGTCCTGCCCGGAGTGTGTACTGCAGCGGCACCAGGGGCTGCACGGGAACGTCTGCGGGATACGCGGCGGGCTCGGGGTAGGCGCGGCCGTAGAGCGGCGCGCTGTCGAGTCCGGGGCGCAGCTGCGCCACCAGCCCCTTGGAGGGCAGCGTCATCGCGTGGCGGGGGTCGTTCTTGAACCAGCCCTTCTGTCCCAGGTACCACAGGGCCGT
Organism: Streptomyces sp. NPDC043176; assembly: GCF_056436715.1. NCBI lineage: Bacteria > Bacillati > Actinomycetota > Actinomycetes > Kitasatosporales > Streptomycetaceae > Streptomyces > Streptomyces sp. NPDC043176. The sequence goes on along the minus strand of NZ_JBWKCA010000007.1, from coordinate 319,690 downwards.
CCAGTCGCCGCGGCGCTCGGCGACCACGTACTTCTGCCCGGTGCTCACGCGCGCGGCGTGGTTGTAGACGGACCAGGTGCCGGGGGACGGCCGGATGCCGACGTCGGTGACCAGCGGGGCGTCGTCACGGGGTTCGCTGCGCAGTGTGATGGAGGCGGAACCGTGCACCGGGCAGAGGTCGGCCGGGGTCGCTCCGCAGTAGTACGGCTCCGTGTTCGAGTCGTAGTCGGGGCGGATGGTCACCAGGGGCGAGGTGGGCTTTCCGTGGGCCTTGAACGGCTTGCCCAGGAGGTCGAAGTAGTGGTCCCAGTCCCAGTGGGGGCCGGGGTCCTGGTGCATGCCGGCGACGTTGGCGGGCACGGTGCCCGGCACGTTGTCGTGGCCGATGACGTGGGCCCGGTCCAGGGGGACGCCGTACTCCTTGGCGAGATGGCGGACGAGGCGGGCGGACGTCCGGTACATGGCTTCGGTGTACCACTGGCCGCCCTCGGCCAGGAAGCCCTCGTGTTCGAGACCGATGGACTTGGAGTTCACGTACCAGTTGCCGGCGTGCCAGCCGACGTCCTTGGCCCGCAGGTGGTTGGCGATGTGGCCGTCCGCGGAACGGAGACTGTAGTGCCAGGACACGTAGGTCGGGTCCTGGACCAGCTTGAGGGTCGTGTCCCAGGTGGCTTCGGTGTCGTGGATGACGATGTAGTCGATCGCCTGGTTGTGCGGGCGGTCCGAGAGGTCGTGGTTTCCGAAGTCGCCCGGCTCTGCGGAGAGCATCTGGTACGGGGCCGGCGTCCAGTCACAGCCCAGGTCACGGGGGCACTCGGCGCCCGGCACGGTGGCCTTCAGTCCGAGTCTTTCCAACTGCCGGGTCTCCGGCCGGACGGGCGCGGGAGAAAGGGTGACGACGGTCCCGTCGTCGGTGCGGCGCGACTCTCCCGCGTTGATCAGCGAGAAGACGTCGTCGGCGAATCGGCGGGCCGCGCCCGTCTCGCCGGCGCCCGAGTAGGCGGCGACCGCCGCGTACCACTGGGCCGGGTCGGCGCTCAGGGGCAGTCCCGCGGACCGCTGGTGGTCCGCGAGGAGCGCGGCGCCGCCCTCGATGTTGGCCGCGGGGTCGGTTCGGAGGCGGCTCGCGGGCAGTCCCGTGAGTGCTGCGGCTCGGCCCAGGGTCTCCAGTGAGGCGGGGAGCCGTTCCTGATGGACGGGTGCTTCACGGTGTACGAGGGGCGGCCGGGACGCGTCGCCCCGTGGGTCCTCGTGACCACTCGAGTGGTGGTGCGTCTCGGCGAGCGCCGCCCGGGCGTCGGTCAGGTGCATGGGGCCGAAACCCGCGTCGACACTGGGCGCGCCGCGGTGGTCGTCCCAGCGGCTCTGGAGGTACGAGACCGCGAGCAGGACCGTCTCGGGCACGTGGTGGCGCTCGCCGGCCTCGCGGAAGAGTTCCGCGCGGGACGACTTCCCGGCGCCGGTGTCGTGCTCGGTGGCCACGGACGACCGCGCCTGCGCAGGGGGCGTGGCGAGTGCCGCGGTCATCAGGACCGTCACGACGGCTGCTGCGCCGGCCACTCGTCGACGCGGGACGGGTCTTGTCATGCGTTCCTCCTCGTGATGGGGAAATGACAGGCTGTGGGGTGATCGGCTCCGTCACGCGTGCGCAGTTCCGGTTCCACCAGGCACTGTTCGCGCGCGTAGGGGCAGCGGGTGCGGAAGCGGCAGCCGGACGGTGGCGCGGCGGGGGAAGGGAGGTCCCCTTCCAGGAGGTGCTCCTCGTCGGCCGCACGGCGTCTCGGGTCCGGAACGGGTGCCGCGGCAAGGAGCGCGCGGGTGTAGGGGTGGCGGGGGGTCGTGTAGATCTGCTCCCGTGTTCCGGTCTCCACGATCTTCCCCAGGTACATCACCGCGATCCGGTCGCAGAGGTGCTGTACGACCGCGAGGTCGTGCGAGATGAACACGCAGGCGAGGCGGAGGTCGCGGCGGAGTTCCTGCAGCAGGTTGAGGACCTGCGCCTGGACGGAGACGTCGAGAGCGGACACCGGCTCGTCGCACAGCAGCAGCTGTGGCCCGAGGGCCAGGGCGCGTGCGATTCCGAGACGCTGGCGTTGTCCGCCGGAGAACTGGTGCGGGTAGCGGTCCCGGTGTGTGGGGTCCAGGCCGACCGTCTCGAGGAGTTCGTCCACGCGGCGCCCGCGGTCGGCCCTGGGGGCGGCTTCGGGGTGGATGGCGAACGGTTCTCCGACGATCTGCCCGGCGGTCATCCGCGGGTTGAGGGAGGTGTACGGGTCCTGCAGCACCATCTGGACACGACGGCGGACCGTGCGAAGTTCCCGGGAGGACAGGGAGAACGGGTCCTGCCCGTCGATCACGACGCTGCCCGAGGTGGGACGGTCGAGGGCCATCAGGAGAGAAGCGAGGGTCGACTTGCCGCACCCGGATTCGCCGACGATGCCGAGCGTCTCCGCCGGCCGAACGGTCAGGTCGACGCCGTCGACCGCTCTGACCGCTCCTGTGCGGCGTTTCAGCAGGACGCCTTCCGTGATCGGAAAGTGACGGGTGAGCGCTGTTGCCTGGAGGAGGGGCGGAGCGGCCTCAGCCAACGGGGGCACGGTGAACCTCTTCGGCGAAGTGGCAGGCACTGCGATGTCCTGCGGGCGAAAGGGTCTGGTAGGGAGGTGTTTCGCTGCCGCAGCGCGGCTCGGCGCGGGGGCAGCGGGGGTGGAAGGCGCACCCGGTGGGAACGGAGGAGGGCAGCGGTGGAGCACCGCCGATGGGGACGAGCGGCTTGCCCATGCGGTCCAGCCGGGGGACCGCATCGAGGAGGCCCCGGGTGTAGGGGTGGCCGGGCCGGGTGTAGAGGTCCTCCGCCCCCGCGGACTCCACCGCGCGTCCGGCGTACATCACGGTGATGCGGTCGGCTGCCTCTGCGACGACGCCGAGGTCGTGGGTGATCAGCAGCAGACCCATGCGGGTTTCGTCCTGGAGCTGTTCGAGCAGCCGCATGATCTGGGCCTGGACGGTGACGTCGAGGGCGGTGGTGGGTTCGTCGGCGATGACGACTTCCGGGTCCAGGGCGAGCGCCATCGCGATCATGACCCTCTGGCGCATGCCGCCGGAGAACTGGTGGGGGTAGTCGTGGACCCTGCGGGCGGCGGCCGGGATGCGGACGCGGTCCATGAGCGCGACAGCGCGGGCGAGCGCGGCTTTGCGTCCCTCCCCGCGGTGCACCCTGAACATCTCGGACAGTTGGTCGCCCACCGTCAGGACGGGATTGAGCGCGGTGAGCGCGTCCTGGAAGATCATGGAGATGCGGGTGCCCCGCACGGCCCGGTGGTGCTCCGGTGGCAGGGAGAGCAGGTCGTCGCCGCGGAGCCGGACGGCGCCGCGGGTGATGTGCGCCGGCGGGGTGTCGAGCAGCCCCAGGACGGCCTGCGCGGCGACGGACTTACCGGAGCCGGATTCGCCCAGCAGCGCCAGGGTCTCGCCTTCGCGGAGCGTGTAGGACAGACCGTTCACCGCGCGGATGGCGCCGCGTCGGGTGCGGAATTCGACGCAGAGGTCGTCGACCTCCAACAGCGGAGGGATGGCGGTGGACATGGGCGCTCATTTCAGCCGGGGGTCCAAGGCGTCGCGCAGGGCGTCCCCGAGGAGGATGAAGCTCAGGACGGTCGCGGACAGGAAGAGGGCGGGGAAGAGGAGCAGGTGGGGATGGTCGAGGACGAAGGCCTGTGCCGCGTTCAGCTGCAGTCCCCAGGAGACCTGGGGGTACTGCAGGCCCACTCCGAGGAAGTCGAGCGTCGCCTCGCCCGAGATGACCGCTCCGACGTTGAGCATGGCGACGACGACGACGGGGGTGATGGCGTTGGGGAGGATGTGACGCAGCATGAGGCGCACGGGCCGTGCCCCGAGCATGCGGGCGGCTTTCACGTAGTCGGCCTCGGCCAGCGCGATGACCTGGGAGCGCATGATGCGTGTCATGGTCGTCCAGCCCAGCACCGTGAGGACCAGGATCATGGCGCCGAGGCCGTGGTCGGGGAAGGCGACCAGGATGACGGTCGCTCCGAGCACGAAGGGCAGGCCGAAGAAGATGTCGGTGACCCGGGAGACGAGTGCGTCGAGCCGGCCTCCGTAGAAGCCGCACAGGAGGCCGAGGACGACGGCGATGAGCAGGGAGGCCGCGGTGACCGCGAGGCCGGCCAGCAGTGAGGGCCGGGTTCCGCGGATGACCTGGGCGAGGTAGTCGCACCCTTGCAGGTCGAATCCGAAGGGGTGGTCGGCGGAGGGGCCGAGCTTGGAGTCGGCCAGGTCGCACCGGTCTCCGGCTTCGGTGAGCAGCGACGTGAGTGCGCCGGGCGCCAGGGCCATGGCCGTCATGAGGAGCAGGGTGATCAGGGCGGCCCATACCGTGGGGCGCCGTCGCAGTTCGAGCCACGCGTCCTGGCTGAGGGAGGCCCGTTGCCTGGACGGCGGGGGCGTCGTGTCGTCGGCTGCGTCGCTCGTGGCCTCCAGGGTCCTGGTGGTGTCAGTCATGACGGATCCTCGGGTCGAGCAGCCCGTAGAGCAGGTCCACGAGCAGGTTGGCGAGCAGGAAGACGAGCACGAGGGCGGTGGTGGTGCCCACGACGACGGACCCCTCTCGGAGCTGGATGGACTGGAAGAGCTGCTGGCCGACGCCCGGCAGGTTGAAGATGTACTCGGTGACGACGGCGCCGGCCATGAGACCGCCCAGCTCCAGCCCGAGGAAGGTGACCACCGGGATCAGAGAGTTCCGCAGGGTGTGTTTGACCACGACGCGCCGTCGGCTCAGTCCCTTCGCATGGGCGGTGCGTACGTAGTCGGCCCGGAGGTTCTCGATGAGGGAACTGCGCGTGAGCCGGGCGACGTAGGCGAGCCCGAAGGAGGCCAGGACGAGACCGGGAAGGAGGTAGGCCAGGGGCCAGCCGCCCTCGGTGCCCGCCACCGGGAGCCAGCCGAGCTGTACGCCGAAGACGAGCTGGGCCAGGTACCCGACCACGAAGACGGGGATGGAGATGATCAGCGTGGTGCCGAAGAGCACCGCGCTGTCGTCCCACTTTCCTTTTCGCAGACCCGCCCACACGCCGAGAGCCATGCCGAGGACGAGCTCCAGGACCCAGGCGGTCAGGCCGAGCTGCAGGGTGACGGCCCAGCGGTCGGCGAGCAGGTCCGACACGTCGCGGCCGGTGAAGGTGGTTCCGAGGTCACCCGTGAGGAGGCCGGCGAGGTAGTGCGTGTACTGCATCCACAGCGGGTCGTCGAGGTGGTAGCGGGCGTGCAGCTCGGCGAGGACCGCCGGCGGGACGGGTTTGTCGCCGGCGAGGCCCTGGATCGGGTCGCCCGGCAGGACGAAGACGAGGGTGTAGATGAGGAAGGTGGTGCCGAGGAGTACGGGCAGGGCATGCAGCAGGCGACGGGCGACGAATCTCCACACGACGGACGGCCCCCAGGGAATCGGTCTGCGTGGCGCTCCGGAAGGAGTGCCGGCAGAGGGTCGGTGACGGCCTCAGTCGTTGACGGTGACGCGGTCCAGGTGGAGGCCGGCGGCATAGGAGTCAATGACGACGTTCCCGATCCGGTCGCTCCACGCCGACTGGTCCTGCCAGTTCCACAGCGGGATGTACGGCAGGTCGCGCAGCGCGATGTCCTCTGCCTTCTGGTACGCCGCGACGGCTTCGGCTCCCTTGGCGGCGTTGCCCTTCGCCACGAGGGCGTCGAACTCGCCGTTGCTCCAGCCCGATCGGTTGCCGGGGTAGTAGAGGCCGTCGAGGTAGTTCTGGATGCTGGGGTAGTCGATCACCCAGTTCTGCCGGAAGGGGCCCTTGTTCCGCCCCTCGTTGAGCAGCGAGGACAGGTCGGCGGGGGCCATCTTGCGGAACTTGACGTCCTGGATGCCGAGGTTGTCCTTGAGCTGGTTGGCGACGGAGGTCATCCACTGCTCGTAGGTGGCATCGGAGTTGGAGAAGTAGAGCTCCAGCGGGCCGTCGAATCCCCCGGCTTCCTCGAACAGCCGCCTGGCGGCGGCCGGGTCGTAGGCGCAGGTCCTGCCGCACGCGTCAGGACGGTATCCGGGGATCATGTCGCCCACGATCGAGGTGGCGGGCTTGTAGACGCCGTTGTAGATGGCCTGGGTGATGCCCTTGCGGTCGATGGCCATGGAGATGGCCTTGCGGATCCGGGGGTCTGCGAAGCGGGGGTCCTTCACGGGCAGACCGAGGTAGTCCATGGTTCCGCTGGGGCGTATGGAGAAGCGCTCGCCGAAGAGGCGTTTCGCCTGGGTCGAGTTGGCGGCCGGGACGGTCGTCAGGACGTCCACGTTGCCGGCCTGCAGTTCGGTGAAGGCGGTCTCGCGGCTCGTGTAGATCTTGAAGTCGATGCGATCGGCCATGGCTTGGCGGGGCCCGTGGTAGGCGGCGAACTTCTTCAGCCTGATCTTCTGGTTGCGCTCCCACTGGCCGTCGAGTTGATAGGGGCCGTTGCCGATCGGCGCGACGTCGAAGGCGTCCGGCTTGGCGACGGCCGCCTTGGGGAGGGGGGCGAAGGCGGGGAAGGACAGCAGCATGGGGAACTGGCCGAAGGGGGCCTTCAGGGTGACCTGCAGGGTCGTCTCATCGACGACCTTGAGTCCTGACAGGGTCCGGGCGGTCGGCTTGGCGCCCTCTTCCGTCGGGTTGAGCGCGTCGTATCCCTTGATCTGGGCGAAGTAGTAGTTGCTGTCCCAGCCGTTCGGCCCGTAGGCGGCGGCGTTCCACGCGTCCGCGAAACTGGCGGCCGTGACCTTCTCGCCGTTGTGGAAGGTGGTTCCGGATCTGAATGTGAGGGTCCAGACGATGTTGTCCTCGGTGAGCCAGGAGAGGGCGGCCAGCGGCTTCACGGTGCCGTCCTTCGGGTCGAGGGAGGCAGGCGGGTCGAAGAGCCCCTGCAGAACCTGCAGGGAGTAGCTGCTGGTGGTCCGACCCGGCAGAAGGTGGTCCGGTTCTGTCAGCGCGACCGAGTAGGCGCCGCCGGGCTTGTGGGACGCGTTGTTCGGCTTCGTCGACTCTGCCGGTCCGCAGGCCGTGGCGACCAGGGTGAGGGTGAGAGCGACGGATGCCGCCAGGACGGTGGAGCGGGCGGTGTTCATGTGCGCTGTGCTCATTTCGGGGAGGCGGTTGGCAGCCCTGGACGGGGCAGCTGAGGGACGGCTCGTGGAGTGGGGCCGGGGCGACACGGTAGGTATCCGGCCGATGGGCAGACGACCGACGGAATGTCCAAGCTCCTTTCAGGGCAGTGGACATCGAGTCGTTACCGGCTTGCGTCCTTCAGGGCGGAGCATGGCTGTGCGCGGCGGCTGGTACGCGGTCCCTGCGCTTGACTGCCGGAGGCAACGACACGGACCGCGCGCTCGACAAGGGGGTGCCGACCGTGCCGCGGGGCCCCGGAAGCCGAAACAGACGATACATATGGAGCCTCAGGACGGCCAGCCTTACGTCCGTTACTTGTGTGCGGATGGCTGCGCGCCCCTCGCCTCATCTCCTGGACGCCCCACGACACCCGGTGCAGCACTGTCCGTCTCACAGGCCGACGTCACTTCCCCCGCGGAGGCAGCCATGTCATCGAAAGACGCAACCGGTTCATCGCTCCGTCCTGCCCTCGACCGCCGAGCGGTACTCACAGCCCTCGCAGCGGCCGGCTGCACTGCAGCACTCCCTCCTGTGGCAGCTCATGCCGCCGCGCCCTCCGGCCCTTCCCTCAGGCGGCAGATGCGGGGGGTCTGGATCGCCTCCGTGGTCAACATCGACTGGCCGTCACGCACGGGCCTGGACCCCGCCGCACAACGCGCGGAGTTCACAAGGCTGGCCGACGACGCCCTCGCCACGGGGTTCAACGCGCTGTTCGTGCAGGTCCGTCCGACAGCCGACGCCTTCTGGCCCTCACCTCTCGAACCCTGGTCGCAGTGGCTCACCGGCACGCAGGGACAGGACCCGGGATACGACCCGCTGGCCTTCATGATCGAGACGGCGCACCAGCGGGGCCTCGCGTTTCACGCGTGGTTCAACCCCTACCGGGTGTCGATGCAGGCCGACCCGTCCAGACTGGACCCCCGGCATCCGGCCCGCACGAATCCGGAGTGGACCCGTTCCTACGGCGGCAAGCTCTACTACGACCCGGGCGTGCCGGCCGCCCGGCGCTTCTGCCAGGAAGCCATGCTCGACGCCGTCCGGCGCTACGACATCGACGGCGTCCACTTCGACGACTACTTCTACCCGTATCCGCTGGCGGGTTCGGACTTTCCCGACGAGGAGACGTTCCGGGTCCATGGGGCGGGCCACACGGACAAGGCCGCCTGGCGTCGCGCCAATGTGGACCTCATGGTCCGTGAGATGCGGGACGCCGTACGTGCCGTCAGACCGAACGCGCTCTTCGGCATCAGCCCTTTCGGCGTCTGGCGCAATGCCACCACGGATCCACGCGGGTCACGAACCGCCGCCTTCCAGTCCTACGACGGCCTGCACGCGGACACCCGAGGTTGGGTGCAGCAGGGTTGGCTCGACTACATCGCGCCTCAGGTGTACTGGCACATCGGACTGCCGGTGGCCGACTACGCGGTCCTCGCACCGTGGTGGGCCGAGGTGGTCAGGGACACGGACACCGAGCTGTGGATCGGGCAGGCGGTCTACAAGTCCGGGGCGGCCGGCCAGCCGGCGCCCTGGCAGGACGGCAAGGAGCTCACACGCCATCTGACGTTGAACGCCACACTTCCCGAAATCGGTGGTGACCTGTTCTTCAGCGCCAAGGACGTCCGGGCGGATCGCGTGGGAGACTTCGCCGCCATGCGGCTGGCCCACTGGCAGGAACCCGTCCTGGGCCCGCTGCCGACCCGCTTGGACAAGCGGCCTCGCCCGCTCCGGCCCGTCGTGAAGGTCCGGCGGGAATCCTCCACCGGCGCTGCCGTCCTCCGCGTCTCCGCAGGTGCGCCGGGCAGCAAGGACAGCCCTTTCCGTTACGCGATATACCGCTTCCTGACCGATCCCGGCCCCCGTCCCCATGCCGGACGCGCCACCCTTGTCGCGGTGGTCCCCGGCGGGAGACGAATCACCTACCACGATGCCGAAGCTCCGGCAGGATGCTGGTACGCGGTGGCAGCCGTGGACCGAATCCAGCGTCAAGGCAGGCTGTCACGCCCCTCGCGCTGACACCGCCGACCAGCACCGACCGTCCCTGGTGCAGGGGGCGGTCGGTGACGCGTGGCTCTCGCCGTGCGCTCCGCGGCCCTGCCCCGCCCAGCCGCACTGCCGTCCGCGTCCCGCCCGCCTGAGGGCCGCCGCAGAAGGCCCCGTCGGCACGGCCCCTGTGGGATGGACGCGCCGATGCGTCGTCCCGGACGGTCTTCGCATCGGCCTTGGACGTACGGTCGACAGCCGAGACCGCTTCGTGGACCATGCGTCCCATGCCTCTCACCGTTCGCGACCTGTTGGCCATCCCCTCTCTTCGACTCCGCCTGGTGGCCGGGAGTACGGGGCTCGGCCGGGTCGTCGAGGCAGCGCACGCCACCGAGAACACCCGTCCTGCGTCCTGGCTCGAGGGCGCCGAAGTGGTGATGACCAGCGGTCTGCTGCTGTCGGCCGACGAGAGCGACTACGCGGCGTACGTCGAAGAGCTCGGTGCCGGCAAGGCGGCAGCCCTCATCGTAGGAGTGGGCCCGGGCCTTCCCCTGCAGACAGTGCCACCCGCCTTGAGCCACCATGCGGAGCAGGCCGGTATGCCCGTGCTCGCAGCGCCGCCGAGCGTCGCGTTCGCCTCCATCACCAAAGCCGTGTTCGCGGCTCGCGCGTCCGAGGAACGACGCCTGTTGGAGAAGACCCTCCGCACCCAGCGTCGCCTGTCTTCCGCGGCGGCCTCCGGCGACGGGCTGACGGGGCTGCTGTCGTCCTGGTTCCAGGCAGTGCACTCGGGCGTCGCCGTCTGTGACGCCTCGGGCCGCCTGCTCGGCTCGGCCGGGACCGACGGACAAGAGCTCTTGACGAACGCCGCCTCGGTGATCGAGACCGTCGCTCTGCACGGGCTCCGGGGAAGCGGTGGCGCCGACCTGCCGTGCGGAAAACTGGTGGTCCAGCCTCTCGGCACCACGAGGCTGCGCGGCTTCCTCATCCTGCTGAACGCGGACTCGGCAGAAGCGCGGTTGCTCATCAGTGTCCTGGTGTCCCTGCTCTCGGTCGAACTGGAACGCCGCCATTTGGCGGACGAGCCACAACGCCGTCGCCGGGCGGCCCTTCTCGCCCGCCTGTTCCAGAGCGACATCACAGCCGAGCAGGCCCGGGCCTTGCTGCAGACCGCCGACGTTCCCTCCTCCACCATCCGGGCCGTAGCAGTGCTCGCCGCCGGCGAGCCGGTCGAACTCGCGGCGGACCTCGCCCTGGCGGTGCCGGGAGGACTGGCACGCGTGACCGGCGGCAGGGTGGAGATGGTCGTCTCGGAGGACCTGGACACATCGGCGGTGCTCCGCCGCTTCGCGCCGGGCCGGCCGGCGGGGATCGGCCCGGCGGTCGCCCCCCAGCACGCAGCCCTTTCCATGCGCCAGGCGATCGCGCTCCTGTCCTCCAGCGCCGAGTTGGGGCGTCCTGTCAGCGCGTCCGAGGCCGGTTCCGTCAGGCTCCTGCTCAGCCTCGGAAGTCCCGCGACGCTGGCGGCGTTCGCCGACACGGTACTGGCGCCGATCGACGCGGCCGACCCCGCAGGGGAGCTCGTCGAAACCCTTCGGGTCTGGCTCGAAACGAACGGCTCCTGGGCCGAGACCTCCTCTCTGCTCGGCCTGCACCGGCACACCGTCCAGAACCGCATCGAGAAGGTGGCCAGACTGACGGGACGACAGCAGGACCGAGCCGAAGACCGGGTCGACCTCTGGCTGGCGCTGACGGCCCGCGCAGTGGGAACACCCCTCCCCCATCAGCAGAGATACCGGAACACCGTCCCCACACAGGGTTAAACAGTCCAAGCAACCTGCGGACGGATCGACATCCCGTCCATTTCAAGACAGTCGGCCTGGTTCTTACCGTACGCCTGCCGGCCACGCTCACAACGAGCGGCCGCGATGCTCCGTCCTCCCGGAGAACCCGTCTCCCTCGAGGTCACCGAGGTCGGCAACCGTACGAGCAGAGAGGACCGCCCGTGGTCTCAGCATCCGCCACCTCCGCCCCGCACCGTTCCCGTCACAGAGACACGCCAGCAGTGGTCACCACGCTCATCGCGGTACTGCTCCTCGGGTTGCTGTCCGCCGTCCCTGCCCATGCGACCGTTCCGAACTGGCCACTGCTGCAGAAGGGGGCGACCGGAAACAACGTGGCCGGCCTGCAGTTCCTCCTGCGCCGGCAGGGAGGAGGCGTCACGGCCGACGCCGAGTTCGACGCACAGACCAGAAGCGCCGTGACCTCCTACCGGCAAAGCCAGGGGCTCGCGGCCGACGGGATCGTCGGGCCCGCCACCTCGGGAACCCCTGCGTACGCCATCACCTCCGGCACCGCCCGCCTCAACGGCGGACTCGACGACTCCCGCGGTCCGGGCGTGGCGGTCGACGGCGATGACGGCGTCGGTTACCAGTACTGCCGCCTCGACAGCCGCAGCGTGAGTGACGGAACCCGCGTGACCGCCGGTCAGCCGGTCGCCCGCACCGGCGACACCGGCAACTCCACCGGCCCCCATCTCCACTTCGGCATCTTCCGGCAGGGCGCATCCGTCTGCCCCCGGCAGCTGCTGGTCGCCCTGTACGACGGTCTCGCTCCGCCGTCTCCGTGGACCCTTCCGTCCTCCGGCTGCACTTCCTGACCCCGGAGACGGCCGCCGGGAAGCGATCGCCCTCTCCACTCCCCGTCCCGACAGGCCGGACGCGTACCGGACGTCCGGTTGCCGACACGTCCTCGGCGCGTCCGTACCGGACGCCTCTTGAAGGGAGAGCCAATGACGACGGAAACCTCACCACCTGGCCGAGCCACTGCGGAGATCGACCTCGGTGCGCTGCGCCACAACGTCCGAGCGCTCCGTGCCCGCGTCGCCCCCCACGTCCAGCTGATGGCAGTGGTCAAAGCCGACGGCTACGGTCACGGCGCCGTCCGCTGTGCCCGAGCGGCGCTCGCCGCGGGCGCCTCCTGGCTGGGCACGGCCACGCCTCACGAGGCACTCGCGCTGCGGGCCGCCGGCATCACCGACGTGCCGGTCCTGTGCTGGCTGTGGGCACCCGGCGATCCGTGGGACCGGGGCATCGAGGCCGGGCTCGACATGTCGGTGAGCGACAGGTGGGCCCTCGACGAGGTGCGCGCGGCCGCTCGGGCCACCGGGAGGACCGCCCGCATCCAACTCAAGGCGGACACGGGGCTCGGCCGCAACGGCTGCCGGCCCGCCGATTGGCCCCGGCTCGTCGGCGAGGCACTGGAAGCGCAGGAGGACGGCTTGGTCAGGGTCACCGGCCTCTGGTCGCACCTGGCCTGCGCAGATGTACCCGGCCATCCCTTGAACGCCACGCAAGTCGACGTTTTCCGCTCGATGATCGAGCAAGCGGAGAAGGCAGGGGTCGAGCCCGAGGTCCGGCACATCGCCAACTCGCCGGCGACCCTCACCCTCCCTGAGGCCCACTTCGACCTGGTCCGGACGGGCATCGCCATGTACGGACTCTCGCCGAGCCCCGAGATCGGCACCTCCGCCCAACTCGGCCTGCGGCCGGCGATGTCGCTGAAAGCGAGCCTGGCCCTGGTGAAGCGCTTGCCCGGCGGTCACGGCGTCTCGTACGGGCAGCACTACGTCACCGAGGACGAAACGGTCATCGGACTGATCCCTCTCGGGTACGCGGACGGAGTCCCCCGGCACGCCTCGGGCCGCGGCCCCGTTCTCGTCGGGGACGACGTCCGCCAGGTGGCCGGGCAGGTCGCCATGGACCAGTTCATGGTCGACCTCGGCAGCGACGAACCGGAGCCGGGCACGCAGGCCGTCCTGTTCGGGCAGGGAAGCCGGGGCGAACCGACGGCCCAGGACTGGGCGGAGGCGGCCGGCACCATCGTGTACGAGATCGTCACCCGGATCGGGACGCGCGTTCCGCGTGTATACGCGCACGACGGAGACGAACGCCTCACCCCCTGACCCCACGCAAGGCACCCTCTCGCCCTTTACGCCGCCCGCCTTCGCGCCTTTCCGTATACGGCACCGAGGACGACAGACGGTGCCCTCACATCGCCAGGTTCGCCGGGCCCCCATCTGTCCTTCATGTGCGGCATCCGCGCCGAAGGGCCGTTCCATCCACCTCTCACCCAGGAGACGCAGCATGAGAATCCGGTCCGTCATGACCGCACTGGCACTCGTCACCGGCGCGCTGTTCGCCCCCGGATTCGGCGCCCTGTCCACCGCCACCGACGCCCACGCCGTCACCAAGATCAGCCACTCCACCGCCACGTCGATGTTCAGCGCTTCCGGGATCACCTGGTCGTCCTCCGGAAACTGCTCCGACCGGAACAACCCCACCTGCACGTCCTTCGAGCAGCTCAACCTCGCCACCGCCCAGGGCGCCCAGACCCTCAAGAGCGCCAGCGGCTGCGCCCTCAACATCACCGGCGGCACCGAGACCGGACACTCCAGCGGCACCTACTCGCACTGGAACGGCTACAAGCTCGACTTCTCCAAGTACACCTGCCTCGGGAACTACATCAAGAACACGTTCACCTACATCGGGCTGCGCGGCGACGGAGCCCCGCAGTGGAAGTCCGGCGCCGGCAACGTCTACGCCGACGAGGGCAACCACTGGGACGTGACCTTCTACAACTGCGGCGGCTGCTGACCGCCTCCCCGTCCGCCTGGTGCACGTCCGGCAGGTCGGTGACCTGCCCAACCGACACGGCGTACCCGCTCGCCGTCGGACACACCGTTCGACGGCGGGCGGGCGCCGGCACCGGGGCGCCGGCGCGTCGCCGCGTTCCCGCGGCGATCACCCCGCGCCCCGGACCATCACGACCACTCACCCCAGCAGGAGGACCGTTGACCAGAGGACCCTCGCGCCGCGCCGCACTGCTCGCGGCAGTCGGCAGTGCGCTCGCACTGCCCGCCATCGGCGCCGGAGCCGCCCGTGCTTCCAGCCCCTCGACGAAGAGCGACAAGAACCCCTTCGTGACCCACCCGCGCCAGAGCGCCGCGATATACGGCTCCGCAGCCGCCCGCAACGCGCACGCCGAGCCGTTGAACGCTGCCGTCGACTGCGCCGTGGGCCGAGGGGGCGGGAGCTGATGGCCACGTTCGTCACTCGCGCGCAGTGGGGGGCCCGAGCGCCCCGGGAGGTCAGCGGCAACATCACCCCGGAGCAAGGCGGCGTGGTCGTGCACCACGTCGACGCCGTCAAGGTGGCGGAGGCCGACCACACCGACTGCGCGACCCAGGTGCGGGCCGTCCAGGACTTCCACATGGATTCGAACGGCTGGTCCGACATCGCCTACAGCCACCTGGCCTGCGTCCACGGCTCCCTCTTCGAGGGACGCGGCGAGAAGGTGCGTACCGCGGCCCAGGGCACCACACAGGGCAATGACGACTGGTACGCGGTCTGTGCGCTGACCGGTGGAACCAGCGGTGACTACGACGTGGTCACACCGGGGCTGATCGACGCCATCCGGTACGGAATCACCCGCCTCCGCGTGTCGGGCGGTGCCGCGCCGGCCATCACGGGTCATCGCGACCACCATTCGACCGGCTGTCCGGGCAACCTGTACGCCCACGTCGTCAGTGGTGCGGTCAACCCCGGGGGCGGCCCCCTGCCCTACCCCGGGGTCAGCTTCCGCCAGCCCCCGGGCCTCGTGCACGCGAGCGTGGCGACCTGGCAGTTCCGGATGAACAGCGCGCACGGCTACTCCCTCACCGTGGACGGCCAGTACGGACAAGGTTCCGATGCGGCCTGCCGCAGTTTCCAGTCGCGCAAAGCGCTGACCGTGGACGGTGTCGTCGGGCCGGCGACCTGGGCCGCCGCGTTCGCCTAGTTCCGCGGCCGAAGTGCGTGACTCGTTTCGCACTGCGCCCCTGAGCCGTCCTGGCCCAGGGGCGCAGTCGTCGGCCGCGGCAGAGATCGGCTTGCCGCTCGACGGAATGTGCTGACTGCCCCCGCGGCGCGGCGGTGCCGCCCGGAACTCGACGCCAGGGGCTCGGAGCGACAGGGGTGGGCAGATTCCGTAATAGGCAGTACATTTGCTGTCCGAAGCTCTACTGTCTGAAACGCGGAAGGCCGGATCACACGGCCGCCCGACTGCGCACAGCTCTCGGCGCGACCCGCCGCAGAAGGGAAAGCCATGAGTTCCACGCTGGCCGACGAGATCCGCAGTCGGCTCGGAGAACTGAGCCCTGCCGAACGCAAGGTCGCGCGCATCCTTCTGGCGGGATACCCCGCCGCGGTCTTCGAAACGGTCGCCACGATCGCGGAGCGAGCCGGCGTGTCGGCGCCCACGGTCCTGAGGTGCGCCTCGCGACTCGGGTACAAGGGTTTTCCTGATCTGCAGGCGGTTCTTCGCAAGGAGCTCGACGCCCGCAACGCCTCGCCCATCACCCTGTACACCGCTGCGGAGGCGGCGGACCAGGAAGCGGCGGCGCCCCCGCAGGGCTCTTCCGCTACGCATCTCGGCGAACGCTCGGCGCTCCTGCGGCAGGCGGTGTCGCAGACCTTCGACGAAGTGGCGCCGCACGAGTTCGAGGACGCGGTAAGCCTCCTCGGCGATCCCAAGCGCCGGGTGCACCTGGCCGGCGGACGATTCACGCACCTTCTGGCCGAGTATCTGGGCCTGCATCTGATGCAGTTTCGCGACCAGGTGAGCCTCCTCCCCCACAAGGACGTGGAGCGGACGTCCTTCCTCACACAGCTCACCCGTCGTGACGTCACGGTCCTGTTCGACTACCGGCGTTACGAGGCGGACAAGACGCTCATCGCCGAACTGGCCCGGGAACGGGGCGGCAAGGTCATCGTGTTCACCGACCCGTGGCTCTCCCCCGCCGCCGCCCACGCAGACGTCGTCCTCATCACCCAGGTCTCCTCGGACTCCCCTTACGACAGTCTGACGCCCGCCCTGGCGATCGTCGAGTCGCTCGTCGCCGCCGTCCTGGAGCGGGTCGGCGGCGACGGCCACGAACGCATGAAGGAAGCCGAAAGGATCGCCCGGCGCACCGGACTCCTGTAGAGGGCGTTCTCTCCTTCCAGGGGCGGTTGGCGTCGGACGGTCAGTCGAGGGCTCCGTTGACGGTGGCCTCGGCGATCGCGATGTTCGAAACCTGGTACTTCATGAGGACCTTGCCGTACGTGCCGTCGTCCATGAGGGACTGCAGGGCTGCCCGTATGGCTTCCTTGAGGCCCGGCTGGTCTTTCGACACGCCGATGCCCATCGGGGAGGCGCTGTACTCCCCCACTGCCTTGCGTCCCGTCACCGTGGAGAACGACTTGCCGCCGTCGGCAGTGGCCGCGACGTACGCGGCCGTGACCTCGTCCAGGTAGTCGGCGACGACCTTGCCGCTGCGGAGGGCCAGTTGGGCCTCGGAGTCCTTCGAGAACGCAAGGATCGTCATGGGCGCAAGGCCCTTCGCCCTGCACAGTTCCTGACGCTGCTGAAGCAGCTTCTGGTGGTTGGTTCCGGTCTGGACCCCGACCGCCTTGCCGCAGACGTCCGTCACGACGGCGATGTCTTCGGGGTTGCCCTTCGTCACGAGCCACCCGGGGCCGGCGTTGAGGTAGTCGACGAAGTCCACTGACTTCTGCCTGGCCTTCTTGTCCGTCATGGCCGACATGACGACGTCGAACTTCCCCGCTTGGACGGCGGGAAGGATCCCGTCGAACTTCTGCGGTGCGAAGTCGAACGTGACTCCGAGGCGGGCCCCCAGAGCCTGGCCGAGGTCGTGGTCGATTCCGGTGATCCGGGTGCTTCCCTCCCCGGCGTACATCTCGAAGGGAGGGTAGGGAACATCGGTGGCGACCCGCACGGTCCCCGTGGCTCGGACGGCCGGCGGGAGCATGGCGTAGAGCTCGGGGTCGGGCTTGACCGTAAGGCCGGGCAGAACCACCGCGGGACCGGCCATCTCGGACCGGACAGGGCCGGGGGACGAGGTGTCGGAGCGGATGGCGCAACCGGAGCCGAGCATGGTGAGAACGGCGAGTGCGACGGCCGTGGTGAAGGGGCGAACGGACATGAGCGGCCTTTCTCAGGGGTGACCATCGCCTCGAATGCGGTGATCGCGGACGGGAGTGTCATTCCGAAAGGCGGCAGAGGGACAAGGCAGGCGGAGCCGCTCCGGCCGGGGATGTCGGCTCCGCCGCTCGCTCATCGCCCGGGGGCGATGTCGATCTGAAGCGCGACGAGCGTTCGGGCGGTGGCGCCGTCGCCGGTGAAGGCGGCGAAGCCTCTCGCCTTCGTGAAGGTCACCGTGAACTGCGGGTCGGTCTCGAAGGTCGTCGCGGTCGCGCTGTCCTGCGCTCGGGTCGACGCGAGTGCTCGGGCCGTGGTCCGGAAGGAATAGGCGGTGCCGTCCGGGTTCGCGGCCGAGTAGAAGACGTCGCCGTTGGCCGGCACGGCCGTCGTGGCCGTGGGGGCCGACGCGTGCTTGCCCGGTGCGACCTGAACCCTCCAGGTGCGGGTGTCGTACCGGTCCCCGTCGGTGAGGTAGCTGTACCGTGCCCGGCGGAGGGCCCAGCCGTTGCCCGATTCGTGGGCACGGGCATTGCGCAGGTCGAGGACGGCGACCCCGTTCGGGCCGAGGACGGTCACCTGCTCGTGGTGGGTGCCGGGTCGGTCGACGACCAGGGCGGTGTTCTCGTCCAGGGCGTAGACGCGGTCGTGCCCGGTGTCGGAGGCGAGTCGCAGCGCTCGGCCTTCGCGTCCGTAGGCGCCCGTGTGGGTGTCGATGAGCCCGGAGCGGAGGAAGCCGAACCCTCCCCGGGTGAGGTAGCCGAGTCGGGCCGGGTCGTCGAAGTAGCCGGGTGCGCTGCCGTTTCGGAGGGCATCGTAGGATTCACCGCCGCTGACCATGTCGGGGCCGGAGGCGATCTGGGCGCCGGCCGAAGAGCCGGCGACGACGGCGCCGTGGGCGAGCTTGGCGCGGATGGCGGCGAGGACCTTGGAGTCCTCGTGCTTGTCGCCACGCAGGAGAGTGGTGACGTAACGGTACTGGTCGCCCCCGCCGAAGAAGAAGCCGGTCATCGACTCGACCTGGGCGACGACGGCGTCCGAGTCGGCGTTGGCCACGTGGTCGAGGTCGAGGGGGATCCACTGGGCGTCCGCGGCACCGTGGCGCTTGAAGAGGTCGGCGTAGTAGGCGCCGTTGCACGCGGAGTTGCTGCACAGGTCGGGGTCGGCGGCGTGGGGGTCCTGGCTCTCGGGCACGGAGGCGGCGGTGATGACGCCGATGCGGGCCCCCGGACCGCCGGCCCGCTTGATGATCTCGCCGTACACCTGGGTGTTGTCTTCCTTGAGGCCCCCGCCGATCAGGACGAGGGAGCCGGCGTGGATCCGGGCCGGCCGGGGGTCGGCCTGGGCGGAGGAGGCGATGGTGAGGAGTGCGGCGGCGAGGCCGCCGGCGATAACGGTGCGGCGCGTGGGAGCGGACGGGATGCGCATGGTGCCTCCGTGTGCGGTAGGGGGAGTGGAGGGTCTTCCGTGGAGGTGTACGTGCCGTGTCGATCCGGCCGGGTCGACAGGCGGGCACGGCGGAGGAGGGAAGCCGCCCTCCGCCGTGCGTGGGTGCCGCTCAGGGGGTACCGGCGTCGCCGAGGGAGGTGATCAGGTCGGCGAGTACGGCGATGCGCTGGGGAACGCTGGTGGTGTCGAGCCATTCCCGGGGGGTGTGGTCGGCGCCTCCCACGGGCCCCAGTCCGTCCAGGACGGGGACTCCGGTGCCGGCGATGAGGTTGGCGTCCCCCACCCCGCCGGTCGCCGCGGCGCCGAGCTCGATGCCGGCCGCGAGGGCCGCGCGGCGTGCGTGCTCCAGCATCCGCCGGGAAGCGGGCGTGTCCTCCATGGGCGGGCAGAGGTCGAGCTGCTCGACCTCGACGGTGACACCGGGCACGCCGGGGTGGTCTGCCGCTTCCTGGATGGCCCGGGTGACGCGCTGGATGTCGGTCGTCGTGGCGGCGCGGACCTCTATGCGCAGTTCGGCCTGAGGGCAGACGATGTTGGCGCGGGTACCGGCCCGGACGACGCCGACGTTGACGGTCACGTCGTCCCAGTGGCCGTTCAGGGCCTGGATGGCGACGGTGAGGTGGGCGGCGGCGAGGGCGGCGTTCGCTCCGCGCTCGGGCTCGATGCCGGCGTGGGCGGCCCGGCCGGTGACGGTGAGGCGGAAGTCCGCGACGCCCTTGCGGGCGATGACGACGTCACCGTTCTCCCGGGCGCATTCCAGCCCGAGACCGTAGTGCACGTGCGCGGCGGTGCGTTCTATGAGGGTGCGGCTGGCCGGTGAGCCGATCTCCTCGTCGGGGGTGGCGAGGAAGACCAGCTCGTCGTAGGCGTCGACCCCGTCGTCGGTGAGGATCTCCAGGGCGGTGAGGCCCGCGAGCAGGCCGCCCTTGTCGTCGCTGACCCCGGGTCCGTACGCCGTGGAGCCGTCGATGCGGAAGGGGCGTGCGGCAGCGGTGCCGTCCTCGAAGACCGTGTCCATGTGACCGGCGAGGAGGATCCTGCGGCCTCCTGCCGATTCGGAGAGTCCGCCGCGTCTGCGACCGATGAGAGCGTCGCCGGTTCGGTGGCCATCGGGCGAGGGCGGGAAGCTGACGCGTTCGACGTCGAACCCGATCTGCTCAAGGCGGCGCTCGATCCAGTCGGCCACTTGGTTGACGCCGTCGGCGCTGTAGGAGCCGGAGTCGATGGAAACGAGCTGTTCGAGGTCGCCCAGGTAGCGGGGGCGGCGGGTCTGAGCCAGGTCGAGGAAGTGGTCGAGCCTTTCCTGCCGGCGGGTGGGGGCGCTCACAGGACCTTGGACAGGAAGGCGCGGGTGCGTTCCTGCTCCGGGTGGACGAGCACCTGGCGGGGGTCTCCCGCTTCGACGACGACTCCCTCGTCCATGAAGACGGCGGTGTCGCCGACTTCCCGGGCGAAGCCGATCTCGTGGGTGACGACGACCATCGTCATGCCGTCGGCGGCGAGCTGCCGCATGACGTCCAGGACGTCCCCGACGAGTTCGGGGTCCAATGCGGAGGTCGGCTCGTCGAAGAGCATCAGCTTGGGCTTCATGGCGAGTGCGCGGGCGATGGCGACGCGCTGCTGCTGCCCGCCGGAGAGCTGGGCCGGGTAGTGCTGGGCGCGGTCCCCGAGCCCCACCCGTCCGAGCAGGGCGTGGGCCTGTTCGCGGGCCTCCTTCCTGGGGACCGACGCGACCTTGAGGGGGGCCTCCATGACGTTGTCGAGGGCGGTCATGTGCGGGAAGAGGTTGAACCGCTGGAAGACCATGCCGATGTCGCGGCGGCGGTCGGCGACCTCGCGTTCGCGCAGTTCGTGGAGCTTGTTGCCCTGCTGGCGGTAGCCGACGAGTTCTCCGTCGACGGTGAGCTTGCCGCCGTCGACCTTCTCCAGGTGGTTGATGCAGCGCAGGAAGGTGGACTTTCCCGAACCCGAGGGGCCGAGGAGGCAACAGACCTGGCCGCGTTCGACGGTGAGGTCGATGCCCTTGAGGACCTCCAGCTTTCCGAAGTGCTTGCGGACGCCTTCGGCACGCACCATCGGGGTGCTCATCGGCTCTGCTCCTTGCTGTTCTTGCCGAGCCGCTCCACGGTTCCGCCGAGCAGGCGGCGGAAGGGCGAGACGTGACCGGCACGTGTGGTGCCGCGTCCGTAGCGCCGTTCCAGCCATGCCTGGGGCACGCTGAGGAGGGTGACGAGGGCCAGGTACCAGATGCTGGCGACGACCAGCATGGGGATGACCTGGTAGTTCTGGGCGTACACGTCCTGGATGTTGGACATCAGGTCGTGGGCGGAGATGACCGACACCAGGGCGGTCATCTTCAGCATGTTGATGGTCTCGTTGCCCATCGGCGGGATGATCACGCGCATGGCCTGGGGCAGCACGATCCGGCGCATGGTGAGTGCGGGGCGCATGCCGAGCGAGTGCGCGGCCTCGGCCTGGCCGGGGTCGACGGACTGGATGCCGGCACGGACGATCTCGGAGGCGTACGCGGCCTCGTTGAGCCCGAGGGCGAGCAGGGCGGCGACCGCGGGTGTCAGCAGCGTGTTCGTCTCGGTCTGGAAGAACGTGATGTCGGTGAAGGGGATGCCGATCTTCACGTACTTGTAGAGGGCGGCGGCGTAGCCCCAGAAGATGATCTGGACGAGTAGCGGAGTGCCGCGGAAGACCCAGACGAAGGCGTTGGCGAGGCCGTACAGCACGGGGCTGGACGAGAGCCGCATGACGGCGATCAGCGTGCCGAGCGCCAGGCCGAGGAGCATGGCGGCGGCGGTCAGCCAGAGCGTCGTGGTCAGGCCGTCGAAGATGAGGTCGGCGAAGAGGTAGTCGCCGACGATGTCCCAGTGCAGGTTGTCGTTCTTGGCGAGGGATCCGACGAGGCCGACGAGGGCCATCAGCGAGGCGACCGCCGCGATCCAGCGCCCGTGGTTGCGGACGGGAACGACCTCGAGTTCCTGCGCGCGCGGCATGGTTGCGGACGGCGTCTTGGTGTCGGTCATCTTTAGTCGACCGCCGCGTTCTTGGTGGCCTTGGGGATGGCGATCGACGCGACGCCGTACTTGTTGTAGATGTGGACGAGGTCGCCGTCGTCGATGAGGGACTGGAGAGCCCGGAAGATCGCGTCCGTCAGCTCGGGGAGCTGCTTGCTGACCGCGATGCCGTTCGGTGAGGCGTTGTAGCCGCCCGGGGCAGTGGGGTCCTCGGCGAGGTCGAAGGCCTTGCCGTCGCCCGCGGTCTTGGCCACCCACCCGGCGGCGGGCTTGGTCAGCACCTGGGCGATCACCTTGCCGGAGCGCAGGGCGAGCTGGGCGTCGGAGTCCTTGGGGAAGGTCTGGATGTCGATCTTCCCCTTGCCTGCGGTGGAGCAGGCCGCCTGGCGGGACTTCAGCAGGTCGAGCTGGTTGGTCGCCGTCTGGACGGCGACCTTCTGCCCGCAGAGGTCGTCCAGGGTGGTCACCTTCGACGGGTTGCCCTCGGCGACCAGGATGCCGGAGCCGGACTGGGAGTAGTCCACGAAGTCGACGACCTTCTGTCGCTCCTTGTTGTCGGTGATGGCCGACATCGCGACATCGAACTTGCCGGCCTGGATGGCAGGGACGATGCCGTCGAACTTCTGCGGAGTGAAGGAGAACCTCACGCCGAGCTTGGCTCCCAGAGCCTGGCCGAGGTCGTAGTCCAGCCCGGTCAGGGTGGGCTCGCCCTCTTTCACGAACATCTCGAACGGCGGGTACGGAACATCGGTCGCGACACGGACCTCACCCGCCTTCCTGATCTTCTCCGGGAGGAGATCGTGCAGCTTCTGGTCCTTGACGATCTCCGCGCCGGCGATGACGACCTTGCCGGGCGGGGCGGCGGTGCCCTCGCCTCCACAGGCGGACAGGGACACGAGCATGGCCGCCGCGAGAGTGGCGGCCGCGGCGGGGCGTGCGATACGAGCGTTCATCGCGTGGAACCTCTCGGTGGTTTTCTGCCGACGGATTCTGGCCGTCAGGCACACCAGAGAAGTTACAGATCAACGTCATCACTGACTAGATGTAAGTCTCATTACGTTCACGTAACGCACCCTCACGGTTGGCGCTATGGGCCCTATGACCGATTTGAGAGCAGATATTTCCCGGCAGGAGGCGAATGAAGACCGAAGTCCCCTTACATCTTCCGCTTCATTTCCATTACTTGTATGTTCCGCAACCAACGCCCTTGGCCCCTGAGGAGCCAAGGCGTACCGGATCGATTCCCCCTCGCTTGGAGCGCAGATGCCCCTCCGTTCACTCAGGTTCACTTCGGCTGCCGTCGGACTCGCCGCGATGGCCACAGCGCTGATGGCGCATCAGCCGGCACACGCGGCAGCCGACAGGATTCGGCTCGGCAGCACAGCCGATGTCGCCCGTGGGTCATGGAACGGCCCGGCGTTCACGATGAACGGTGCCGGCAGCATCGTCACCGCCTCGATGGGCCGCGCCATCGACGACATCAGGGGCGGTACCGGAACCCTCGACGTGGTCGTTCTGGCCGGCTCGTCGCCGACGTCCGGAAGCAAGACTCCCGAGTGTGACGCCATCACCGGGCTGGCCGGAGTCAACTCCTGTACGACGTGGTCGCTCACGGCGGCGAGCGACGGCAACAACAGCCAGGTCAACACCGATGTCCGCAACGCCGAGTTCGTCTACTTCGCCGGCGGTGACCAGTGCCGTTACGCCGCCTGGAAGGGAACGGCCCTGGAGGCTTCCGTCGAGTCGGTGGTGGCCAAGGGCGGGGGCTCCGGCGGCGGCAGCGCGGGCCATCACATCAACAGCCCGATCGTCTACGACGCCTGCAACGGCAGCGTCACCAGCGCCGAGGCGCTCGCCAACCCCTACGACCGGTACATCAGCTTCACCACCGGCATGTTCGAGTGGGCGAACTACGGCGCCGTCGTCAACGACTCGCACTTCGTCACGCGCGACCGCATGGGCCGTACCATGTCGTTTCTCGCCAGGGCGGTGAAGGACGGCCTCGCACCCGGAGGCGCGGTCTGGGGTGTCGGGGTGGAGGAGGGCGGCGGCTCACTGTTCCTCGACCGCAACGGCATGGCGACCCAGTACGGCAAGGACGCGTACGTCGTCCTCGCCGACCACCAGCCGGAACAGGCCGTCGACCGGAAGCCCCTGACCTACAGCGGTTTCAAGATATGGCGCCTGACGCCCGGTTCGACCTTCGACTTCAAGAACCGCCCCACCTGCGGCTACTACCTCCGCAGCGTCACGGGCGGAGTCGCCGACCCCAACCTGTACAACGGCACCCCGGTGACCGACTGCGGCAACCAGGGCGGCGGTGCCACCGTCGGCGAGAGCGAGCCGAACGACACCCGTGACACGGCCGACGACGCCACCGCCCTGACCTCTCCCGGCACCCTGACCGGGGACATGAGGTCGAGCGGCGATCGGGACTACTTCAAGCTGAACCTGGCGGCGGGCCAGACCGTCTCCGTGAACTGCGCCGTCCCCTCCGCCTATGACGCCGACCTGTACTGGCTCGACGCCAACGGCAGCACCCTGACCCGGTCCGTCAACGACGGGGCCGGCACCGACGAGTCCGTGTCCTTCACGAGAACCGGCTCCGGTACCGGCACCTACTACCTCGACATGGAGGCGTACAGCGGGTCCGGAACCGCCGGCTACAGCTGCACCGTGACCAAGGGCTGACCAGCTCCCCCCACGCCCCGTGGCCGGACCCGTATGTGGTCCGGCCACGGGGTTGCCGCCCTGCGGCGATGCCTCCGACCGCCACCCCCGGGTGCCGCCGCCTCAGACGGGCCGAGCGAGCCGCCACGGGTCGAGCAGCTCGGTGAGCTGCTCGTCGGGGACGAGTCCGTCGCGAGCGGCGAGTTCCCGGACGGGCACCCCGGTCTGCTGGCACCTGCGGGCCAGAGCAGTGGCCTGCTGGTAACCGATCACCGGGTTGAGGGCGGTGGCCAGCCCCGAACTGCTCTCCACGAGAACCCGCAGATGCTCCTCGTCGGCCTGGATGCCTGCCACACAGCGCTCGGCAAGGAGAGTGCACGCAGCGTTCAACCGGTTCGCCGAGTTGAGCAGATGATGGACGATCAAGGGTTCGAAGGCGTTCAGCTGGAGCTGCCCCGCGTGGGCTGCCGCGCAGACCGCGGCGTCCGCCCCCACCACGTCGAAGCAGACCTGGTTGACCGCCTCGGGCATGACGGGATTGACCTTCCCCGGCATGATGCTCGACCCCGCCTGCAACTCCGGCAGCCTGATCTCTCCCAGCCCGGCCCGAGGGCCCGAGGCCAGGAGCCGAAGGTCGTTGCAGATCTTGGAGAGGCGGAGGGCGAACTGTCTCAGAGCCCCTGACAGCCGGATGAAGCCTCCGACCCCTTGCGTGCTCTCCACCAGGTCACGGGCGGACCGGACCGGTGCCGTCGACACGACGGCGAGGTGCCCCATGGCCAGACCCGCGAAACCGGCGTCGGCGTTGAGACCGGTACCGATGGCCGTTCCTCCCAGGTTCACGTCCAGGAGACCATCTGCTGCGAGGCCGATGAGCTCGGCATCGTCGCGCACGGTGAGCGCGAACGCGTCGAACTCCTGGCCCAGCGTCATGGGCACGGCGTCCTGCAACTGGGTGCGTCCGAGCTTGACGGTCTTGGCGAACACCCCGCCTCGTTCGGCGAAGGCGTTGCGCAACACCGTCATGGCATCCAACAGCCGGCCGGCGGCGGCATACAGGGCGAGCTTGGCCGCTGTCGGGTAGACGTCGTTGGTGCTCTGCGACCGGTTCACGTCGTCGTGGGGGTGCAGGTGCTCGTAGTCGCCGCGCGCGTGCCCCATGAGTTCCAGGGCCCGGTTGGCGATGACCTCGTTGGCGTTCATGTTCGCCGAGGTACCCGCACCGCCCTGGAAGACGTCCACGACGAACTGGTCATGGAGGCGCCCCTCCCTGATCTCCCGGCAGGCAGTCGCGATGGCCCGCCCCCGCTCCTCGGGAAGCGTCCCGAGATCCAGGTGGGCCAACGCCGCCGCCTCCTTCACGGCGGCGAGAGCGACGACGAGCTCGGGGTGCGACGAGAGAGGTATCCCTGTGAGGGGAAAGTTCTCCAGCGCTCGGAGGGTGTGGATGCCCCAGTACGCCGCGGCTTCCACCTCCCGGTCACCGATCAGGTCATGCTCCTCGCGCTGCATAGCGACCCCTCACCTTGGCTGGTTGCTCTTCCGGGCAAGAAGTATCACTCATTACAACTTTGCAATTCAATAGGCATATGGAACTAGCGTTACCTGAACCGTTCGTCACGGTGTGCGGGGAGACAGGTGCAGAAGGTGTCCCGGAAGCGTGGCGCCACCACGAGCGCATCGCGCCGGACATCGTGAGGCAGCAGACTCGTTCCGCCACGGCCTTCGCACTGGCCGGGCGTCTCTTCGGTCGGATCGCAGGATCGGACGAAGGCCGTGTTCGCGTCCCTGGAACCACGGACGGGGATGACGTCCGGAACGTCGCTCGATGCCGGATCCTCAGGACTCCGACCGGCGACGGAGCGCAGCACCCCCACCGAAGCGGGCCGACTGCCCATGTGCGGCTCTGCGCGGTGGCCCCGGCCCAGGGGTCGGTCGGGGCCACCACAGAGCGCCCGCGATCACGCGGCGCGGGCCGTCGAGCCATCGGCGCCGTCCGAGGAGGAGGGGGCGGCCTTCGATGGTCGGTTCGGGCCCTTGGGGTCCCTGTAGTAAATATATATACCGTCGAGTAAGCAAGGGTATGAAAATTTTCATGCCGGAAAATGTTCGCCGGGGGCCGGAACCCTGCCCGGGGAGTGTCTCGGTCAGCCTCAGCCCGCGTCAGTCGTCCAGGAAGAAATCGTGCTGGTCCGCCGCGTGCTCGTACTTCTCAAGCCGCGCCTGCGTGCGCTCCGGATCCGCGTCCGCCATGGCCTGGAGGATGGCCGCGGACAGCACCCCCGGCGCCGCGTACGAGTCGAAGACGAGCCGCGAGCCCGTGCCCGCGGCGAACACCTCGTCGGCTTCCTCGGCCAGCGGCCCGAGCGCGAGGTCCGTGATCAGCGCGACGCGCAGGCCGACACCGCGGGCCGCACGCACCAGCGCGAGGGTCTCCCTGGCGTGCCTCGGCATCGCGAAGGCCAGCACCCACGTGCCGCCCGCCTCGCGCGCTTGGAGCAGCCCGTCGTAGGCGACGCTGCCGCCCCGCGTCACCACCCGGACATCAGGATGGATGCGCCGGGCCGCGTACCCGAAGTACTCGGCGAGAGAGACCGAGATCCGCAGGCCCACCACCGTCAAGGGGACGGAGCGGGCCAGCTCGCGGCCGATTCCGACGATCCGGTCGGGATCGGCGAGCGCGCGACGGAGCGAGGTCAGGTTCTCGATCTCGGCGTCGATCGCCGACTGCAGCTCGTTGCGGTGCCGCTCCTCCCCCTCCCCCGGCACGCCCGCGACCGCGCTCAGCGCGATGGGCTGCAGCGCCTCCCGGAGCGCGGGATAGCCGCTGAACCCCAGGGAGGAGGCGAACCGGGTCACCGACGGCTGACTGACCCCCACCCGTTCCGCGAGCTCGGTGATGGACAGGAACGCGGCCTCGGTGAGGTGGTCGGTCAGGAACTGGGCGATACGCCGCTGTGCGGGAGACAGCCGGTGCCCGCCGAACAGCGCCCGCAGCCGCTCGGCAGGAGAAGCCGCCCCGGCCTCGGTCTCGGCCTCGGACGCACGCCTGCCCGGCGTGATCGCGGCCGCCTGAGCACGCGCCTGCTGCCCGGATGACACAGGGAACCTCCCGCTCGTCTCACTACCGCCCAAGATAGATCACCCGCACCCGGCCCCAAGATCCCCGAGCCATGAGCCGCCGACGCCAACGAAAGCCCGCCCGAGGCCGGCGGCGCGTGGCTCACAGGCGTCGGGCAGGCAGGTGATCCGCCTCAGGAGGGGCGTAGGTCAGCGGTACCGGATGTGGAGGTGGTTGTCGTGGTTCGGGTAGCTCGTGGTGAGCCCTTCGGAGATGAGCTGTGGGTCGTTGAAGTAGATCAGCGCGACATGGCCGGGGGCCTTGGCCCGGATCTCCTGCACGAGCCGGCGGGTGGCCGCGCGGTCGTAGGTGCCCGACTGCCAGGTGATGCGTCCCGCGGTGCACTGGGCGGAGTCGGTTCGGATCGGCCACACGTCGATGTCCAGCCCGACCTCGTGACTGGCGTGGCCGGGGATGTCCCCGCCGTGCTCGAAGCCGGCGTCGCCGACGGGCAGCCTGCCGTTTCCGGTGGCGGCGAACGCGGCGGCGGCCGCCTCCAGCTGGCCGACGGCGCCGGCCGTCGCCCAGTGGGCGCCGGCGTTGCCGTCGGGGCTCTGGGCGCACATCGTGCCGGTGCCGAAGTCGATGTTCTCGTAATGCCAGAGCAGGTTCTTCCACGTGACCGGTCCGACGACGCCGTCCGCGCCGAGGCCGGCGTGGGACTGGAAGGTCCGGACGGAGGTGTCGGTGCCGGGTCCGAAGGCGCCGTCGACGGCGAGGGCGGCACCTCGCTTGGCGTTGAGCAGCGACTGGACGGCCTTCACCGCCGGCCCGTTGTCGCCCTGGCGTACGGTCAGGGCGAGCGCGCTCCAGGTGGCGGGGCCGACGATGCCGTCCGCGGTAAGCCCTTTGGACTGCTGGAAGCCGACCACGGCGCTGCGCGTGCCCGAACCGAAGTCACCGTCGACCGGGACGGGGCGGCCGTGCGCGGCCAGCAGGTGCTGCAACGCGACGATGTCGGAGCCCCGGTTGCCGTCGCTCACCAGGGGAAACGCGGCCTGGGAGAAGGCCTGCGCGGGGACACTCAGCCCGATCAGCAGTCCTGCCAGCGCGGCGAACAGCATCGTGATGCGTACGAGTCGTCTCACGGTTTCTTCCTCACTTTCCGGACTGGAGGGCGGCCCAGGTGCCCGCACCGACGATGCCGTCGACTGTCAGCCCGCGTGAGGACTGGTAGTCGCGTACGGCCTGATCGGTCCCCGGACCGAAGGCACCGTCGATGGCCACCGTCCGGTTGAGCGCGGCGGTCAGGGCGCGCTGGAGCCGGGTGACGGCCTCGCCCGTCGCGCCGTTCTGGACGACGGGGGTGGAGCCGCGGGACAGCAGGGCGGTCCAGGTCTTCGCACCGATCACGCCGTCCGCGGTGAGACCCCTGCTGGTCTGGAAGTTCCGTGCGGCGGTGGTCGTCGAGGGGCCGAAGATCCCGTCCGGGGTGCCCGGGTCGTAGCCCGCGGCCTTCAGCAGGCACTGGGCCGCCTTGACCTGGCCGCCGGTCGAGCCGCTCTGGACGGTCGGGTACGAGGTGAAGTCGAGGCTCGCACCCGTGCAGGTGGGCGTGGACGGGGTGCCGGTGCCCACGTCGAGGTAGTCGCGGTCGATGTTGATCGTGTAGCCGCCGTAGGACTCGGTGACCTCACCCGCGTACTGGTGGATCCGCTGGTGCCCGGACCAGTAGGTGGAGGGCACGTAGGAACCGGTGTTGGTGTCGGCGGCGCCGTTCCACCAGGCGTAGAAGATGTGGTCGACCCGCGTGTAGGCGCTGTTGGCGTACTCGCCGGCCGCGTCCTTGATGCCGGACGCGGCACTGGAGTAGAAGCCCGACAGATAGCCGCCGCTGTGCAGCCGCTCGGTCCAGCCGGACAGGTACGACAGCACGGCCGCCTTGCAGGAGGCCGTGGAGGTGTAGGCCTCGATGTCGCTGTAGATGGCGCTGCCCGCGGGGATGCCCAGGTTCGCCGCGGCGCTGATGGCGGTGGCGGCCGCGGTGACGCCCTGGGACTTGGCCGTGGCGGGGTCGGCGGACATCTTCAGCGAGTAGCCGGTGCACGGGGCCTGGCGGCCGACGTCGATGGGGATCAGCCGCCAGCCCTTGCCGGTCTGGTTGGTCACCCAGCTCGCGGTCAGGTTCGGCTGGGCGCAGCCGCGGAAGGAGCCGCTGATGTAGACGCCGACGGCACCGTACGGCGAGTTGGACCGCCAGGCGTCCATGGCGGCCTGGGAGGGTGCGGCGCAAGCGTCGAAGCCCTTGCCCAGGTAGCTGCCGGGTTGCGGCCCGGCAGCGGCCAGCGGGGTGGCGTCGGACCGCTGCCGCGCGGGGGGCAGCTCGGTGCGCTGGGCGCCCTTGGTGATCGCGGCCGAGCCGAGTACGCCGCGCACCAGGCTCTCGGTCGTCGCTGTGTGGACGGCGGTGACGAGAACGCCGGCGTCCTCGACCGCGATCTGGATGGTGCCGTCGCCGGACACGGCCGTCGGCGCGCCGGCCTCGCCGCGCCGGGTCCGCGCGGTCGCCGCCGTCGCCCGGTCGGCGGAGCGCGCGGTGAGGGGCTCCACCATCACGCCCGCCGTACGGCCGACGACGTGTGCGGGGCAGTCGCTCTGCTCGGCGGGCTCGCCCAGGTAGACGGCGGGTCTGTCGAACCGAAGACAGGCGCGCGGGTTCTCGGCCAGATCGACGACCCGCCAGTCGGCGGGCACTTCGATGCGGTAACCGTGGTAGGTGACGGTCTGCCGGCCGGAATCGGGCGATGAGGCGGCCACCGCGGCCGGGCCGGGGAGGGCGAACGCACCGACGCCGGCCAGGGCCGCCAGCGTGGCCGTCGCGGCGCGGGTACGCCAGGGGACGCGGGACGACATCAGGGCACTCCTACTCGGAATACGGGGCAGGGGAAGGGAGCGCGGCGCGGCCACAGGTCTGCTCCGTGCCGGGTTTCGCTGTGGTTGCCGTCCGCGGCCGGTTCGGTGGGCCACACTGAGGGCCGTGCGGGTCCTCCCCGGACCGGGACCGGCTCGGGGAGGTGGGCTGATGGTCCGCCGAACTCGCTTCTCAGATGCCGCAGCTGGGCGCGGACCAGGAGCGGCTGGTGCGTCCGTCCACGTGGGTGTGGTCGTCGTGGCCGGGATAGCCGGGGCCGAAGATGCCGCCGAAGCCGTGGTAGCGGGCCTGCTGGGCGAGCCTGCAGAACGACGGGCTGCCGACCAGGTCGGCGGCGTCACCGTACAGGTGCCGGCTGTTCGAGGCTCCGCCCACCGCGCTGTTGCAGGCGTACGAGCGGAATCCGCTGCTCACGGTGATCGGCACGTCGCCCAGGGCGTGCCGCATGGCCTCCAGCTTCCACATCGTGCGCAGGGCGTTGGATTTGGCCGTCGCCGCACTGACCGCGCCACCGGACCAGTCGGAGTTGCACTTGTTCAGCTCGGCGTAGGTGAAGTGGACGGGCGTGCAGTCCGGGTCCTGCAGGGCGTAGATCTTGCTGAACGTCTGGGGGCCCGCGACGCCGTCCGCGGGCAGCCCGTACGCCTGCTGGAAGCGGGTCACCGCGGCCTTCGTGGCCGGTCCGAAGTCGCCGTCGACGGCCATGACCTCGCCGTACGCCGCATGCCCTGCCACCCTGATCTGCAGCTGCGTCACGTCGGCGCCCGACATGCCCGCGGACAGGGTGCGGCTCCAGCTGTAGCACTCGTCGGCCTGGGCCGGTCCGGCCGTGGCCAGCAGGCCACCGACCGCTGAAGCCATGACCATGACAATCGAGAGAATGAGTTGGATCGTACGACGTGCCATCGCATCTCCGTCCTGATTCCTGATTTCTGATTACCCGCCACGAGGGCTGGGCGGGTGTGGCGCCCGACAGCTGAGGCGAGTGTGGCGTCCGCTATCGGGTCGTGTCCACACCATCACCATCTGCCACAGGGCTAGACCTTCGGCAGGAGACACACCAGGGGGCGCCGCTCGTCGCGGGACATGGCGCGATGCCGTACCGGGCGCCGAGGCGAGCGGCTGCGCCGGGCGGGATCCGGGGTGGCGGGGGCGGGCCGGCCGGCCGGCCGGAGCAACCACCATGGCCGCCGCGCTCAGGAGCACGCTCGGGGTATTCCTTCGCAGGACTGACCCAACCAAGCCAATCCTGCCAATCCTGCCAACTCAGCCCGCCCGGCCCACCCGGCCCACCCGGCCCACCCGGCCCACCCGGCGAGGAGTTTGCCTGCACGGGGGGCGACAGCGATCACCCCGCCGTGCGTCGGCAGCCGCACCGCCCGAGCCGGCCGTCAGACCTCAGCGCGCGTATCCACGAGGCGCCAGGCGCACATGGGCCTGCTTCGGCACATGGGCCTGCTTAGGTACCTGTGCCTGCTTGAGAGGGGCCCCGCCCTCCGCGACTCCCTGCCTACCGTGGAGCCGCGGCATGGAACGAGGCCGGATCTCTGCTCAGCCCTGGGGCACCGCGATGTATGCCTCACTCGGCGTGGTGGTCGGCCTGTAGCGGGTCGCGGCGGTCGCGGTCGGCGGGATCAGGTCCCGGTGAATCACGTTGGCCACGGCCTGGATGGTGTTCACGCCGTAGTTCATCGTGCCGTTGCCGTCGGTGAGCACGGTGATGGTGTAGTCGTGGCCGGCACCCTTGAACGCACCGACGCTGTGGACGCGCCAGCCGCGAGTGGCGCGTTGGAGCCAGCCGTTCTTGACGGCGACGGAGACCGAGGAGGGCGCACCGGCGGGAGTGCCCCACTTCTGCGAGGTGACGACGTTGCCCATGAGCTTGAGGATGTAGGCGCGGGAGGTGTCGCTCAGGACGTTGTTCCTGCCGGTGATCAGCGAGAGCAGTCGCTGCTCGTCGGCGACGTTGATGTGGGTGAGGCCCCAGTAGCCGCCGGACCCCGGCACCGTCCGCGTCATGCCGGCGGCAGTCAGGAAGCCCTTCACCTTGGTGACGCCGAGCTGGTTCCACAGGGAGGTGGTGGCCGCGTTGTCGGACTTGGTGATCATGGCGGTGGCGAGGGTGGACTCGCGAGCGGTCAGATACCGATTGCTCCTCTTCGCGTCCCACAGGAGCGTGGCGAGGACGGTCACCTTCACGACGCTGGCCGAGTCGTAGGCGGTCGTGGCGCGCAGGGTGCAGGTGGTGTTCGTGGTCCGGTCATGCAGGCCGACGGCGACCGTACCGGCGCGCGTGGCGAGGACGGCAGCGATGTCCCTCTGAAGCTTGGCCGCCAGCCCTGCCTTGCCCGACGTGCAGCTGACCTGCGGCGCGGTGGCGGCTGAAGCAGGCGCCGCGCCCGCGACGACGGGCACCAGCAGCCCGGCCGCGGCCACCGCCGGAAGCATGCGGACACGCGAGGATATGTGGTGAGTCATGTGAGTCCCCCGGGAAACGAAACGAACGAACGCGCCTACGGCGCACTCGCCTCATACGACCCTTTGGGCGTGCGGATGGTTGTACGGATCCAGCAAAAATCGAGAGCTCAAGCTCAAGCGCCCCTCGCAAACACCAGGCCGCCGCGAAACAACCCCGAACGCCAACACCAGTACCACCAGCCAGGCCACCCCAATGGGCGTCCGCCCCAGGTCTAGCGGCGGAGCGACGCATCCCGGTCCCTGGCCCGTCGCCGTATGCCGACACGAGGCGTGTCTTCTCCTCCCCGGTGCTCTGTTCGCGAGAAAGGCGGCAGCAGATGACTCACGCGGATAGGAGGCGTTGTTGTTCGAACGGCATCTCGGCAGCACCGTCCCTGGAGCGGGAAGGACAAACCCGGAGGACTCGACCACGGAGCCAGGACAGCCCGGAAGTGCAGCATTTGGCCCCATTCGTGGTGTTGAGGCGTATCTCGTGATTCCCTGGACCGTTGATCACGCCATGAAGCCACGCACCGCACTGGGGGCCATCGCCCTCACGGCCGTACCCCTGTTCCTGACGGCTCCCGCCCAGGCCGTCGCACCCGCCTTTTTGGCGACTCCCGCCCAGGTGGCCGAAGGCGCGGTGGGTCCCGGCCTCAGCGAGCTCGTTGCGATTGCAGAAGGCATCCTGGGGAAGTACGGCATCACGAAGACGCACGCGGACATCGCAAATCTCGACGCCGGGCTCATGACAATCGCTGGGGGCATCCTCGACGTCAACGGGCGGGACAGCATCATCACGGCGCCCGGAAAGCTCCTTTCCCCCTCCCAAGAACATCAAGCTTGACGCCGCGAGCCAGAAGATCCTGCCCAGCGACGTCTACCGCCAACACTGCCCACTGCAGAGACGAATTGGCCTGCGCGCTGACGGCTGGCAGAGACCGCAAGCACCCACAACGGCCGTGGGAGGGAGCGGCCAGCCTCCCGGGGCAGCACTGACGCAAACGCTTCCTCCTCGTGCTCCCCGGGTCCGTGTGGAAAGTACGCGGCGCTTGGGCGGCAGCCCGGATCTCGTTCAGACCGAGATCCACCTGCATGATGGTGGCGGCGCCGTACAGATGGTCGAGCTCGGTGGCGTAGGCGCGGCGGTCGGCGAGCGCGGCGCACCAGAAGCAGTCGGCGGGCCATGGGGTTCGGGCGGCGCTTCCCGGCCGCCTTCGCTGTCGGGGCAGGGCGCGTCCAGGGCGGCCTCCGGCGCCATGAGGCTTCGTCGCCTTCGCCTTCGGGTGGGGCGGTGCTGCAGGCGACGCGGTAGTCCACGGTGGCACCGGATCTGTCGTCATCTACTGGCACGGACGGACGGACCCTCGCCCGCAGCGACACGGTCCTCCGTCTGCGGGCCCCTGACGGACGGCGGGCGGGGCATTGGCGTAGGACTCCCGAGGTGTCTCGTGTCTTGCACGTTTGCCGGTGAGGTGCGGTGGGAGAGTGGGATCCGACGGCGGTCGGCTGGGTCGCGGCCGGACCTCCTCGACGCCCGGACTCGAACAGGAGCTCTTGGTTGCGCTTCTACGCCCAGACACCCGCACGCCGGAACCGTCAGGTGCTTGTGGACCTGATCGCCGTAGCCCTGATCGCCGCTGCCGTGTGGGCGGCCTTCGCCGTCCGCGAGGCGATCATGCTGCTGGCCGAACCAGGGCGCAAGGTGGAGAGTGCCGGCGACAGCCTCGCCGAGGAGCTCGGCAACGCGGGAGAGGCGGCCTCGGATGTGCCGTTCATCGGCGACATCCTGAAGAAGCCGCTCGAGGCCGCGGCCAGCGCGGGCTCTGGCTTCGCCGACGCGGGAGTATCGCTTCAGGAGACGGTCACCGAGGTCGCCAACGTAATCACGGCGGCCCTCATCCTCGTCCCGGTGCTCTTCGTCCTGCTGCTGTGGCTCCCACCGCGTCTGCTCTGGATCCGGCGCAGCAGCACCCTGCGCCGCCTCGCGGAAGCTCCGGGAGGCTCGGACCTGCTCGCGCTGCGCGCTCTCACGGGTCCTCCGGGCGCACTCGCCGGACTCCCGGCCCCGCCGGGCGGATGGGCCGACGCGTGGCGTCAGGGGGACCGGCAAGCCATCACCGACCTCAGCATGATCGCCCTCAACCACGTCGGACTCCGGCCCTGACGCGAAGCTCCCGCGCCTCCGGCTTGGGACTCGGCAGCGGCGGGGGCGTACGGCCGCTCGTCGGGAGGCATACGTCTCGCGGCGAGGGCGTCACGGCCCGATCGGGAGAATACCGACCGGGCCCGAGGCACGCTTCCGGCGCCTCACCACGGACCGCACCGCATTTCCAGGCACTCCGCGCCTGTACCGAGGGGGCGTGCCAAGCACCCGTGCCAAGTGGCATCGTCCATTCCACGTCATCCACGTGGAACCACGACGATGCCTGTTCACCCCGCCCCGTGGGACGGCCCTGGTGGGCGGCCTTCGGTCGCTTCTGGCGGGATCCGGCCGCTGCGTGACCGGGCACGCCACCCGGTCGGCACTCGCGTGGGCAGCTACGCTCAGTATTTGGTGGGACTGTGCCCGGTGCGCCCACGGAAAGGCTTTGCCATGGAGTCGCGCGAGAAGGTGTTGTCGGACCTGGTTGCCGACTCACACACGGTGGCGGGCCGGGAACTGGCCGGGCTCGTGTTCCGGACGGGCCGGCGCATGGGCCTGGACGGCACCTGCATATATGTGACCGACCTGCAGCAGACCAGCCTGGTGGCGCTGCCGCAGCCCGTGGCGGCCGAGGCGCAGATGCTGGACATCGACGGCTCGCTGGCGGGCCTGGCCTACCGCACGGAGCGGACACAGCGTTCGCGGGACGGCGGCACCGTCTGGGTGCCGGTGATCGACGGAATCGAACGCCTGGGCGTGCTGAAGGCCACCGCCCCCGATCTCGACGAGGAACTGATCAGGTGGTGCGAGGCGCTGGCGGATGTCGCCGCCCTGCTGCTGGTGTCGAAGGCGCCGTACAACGACCTGCTGATCGAAGCGGGGCGGCGCCGGAAGATGACCGTGCAGGGCGAGCTGGTGTGGGCGTTCCTGCCTCCCCGCACGATCGGAACGACGCGCGTGACGTCGTCCGCGGTGCTCGAGCCCGCGTACGACATCGGCGGCGACGCCTTCGACCACAACCTCACCCAAGACTCGCTGCACCTGACACTGCTGGACTCGATGGGGCACGACCTCGCGTCCGGCGGAGCGAGCGCCGCCGGCCTCGCCGCCTGCCGGGCCACACGCCGCTCCGGGGGCACCCTCGCTGACATCATCCCGGCGATCGACACCATCCTGAACGAGTGGTTCACCGACCGCCTCATGACCGCGGTCATCGCCAACCTGAACATCCTCGACGGCACGTTCACCTGGGTCAACTGCGCTCACCCGCCGCCGCTCCTGATCCGCGACGGCCAGGTACTGCCGCGCATGCTCGAGCGGGAGCCCGACCTCCCTCTCGGCTGGGCCTTCCACACCGCCTCCCCGCCGACAGTGCACCGGACACGTCTACAGCCCGGCGACCGGGTCCTGCTCCACAGCGACGGCGTCACCGAGGCCCGCTCCGCCCAGGGGGACCTCTTCGGCGAGGAACGACTCGCCGACACCGTGATCCGCGCCATGGCCGCGGGTGCTCCGGCCCCGGAGGCCCTGCGCCGCCTGCTGCAGGAACTCCTGAAACATCAGGACCACCGCCTTCGGGACGACGCCACCATCGTGCTGGCCGAGTGGCACCCCGGCTCCGACAGACCGTGATCTGTGAGACGGAACTTCCGTCCCTCCTGAGTGATCACGGCGTCGGCCCCATGCCGAGGCAATCCCCCAGTTACGCTGATCGGGGCAGCCCACAGTGCGCAAGACCGGGGGAAACCGTGAACCGACCACTGTTGTTCCTCGACGTGGACGGGCCGCTCAATCCTTACGCGGCCAAGCCGGAGAGGCGTCCCGAGGGCTACACCACGCTCAGAGTCCCCCGGAACGACGCCCACGAGGACGACATGGGCCCCTCGTCCCGACGACGCCCCCTACGTGTCTGGCTCAACCCAGAGCACGGGCGAATCCTGCTCCAGCTCGGCTTCGAGCTGTGCTGGGCCACCACATGGATGGACGACGCCAACCGGTGGATCGCACCGGTCCTCGGCCTTCCGAAACTTCCCTTCGTGGACTTCGGCGACGTCCTGCTCCAGGAGCGCCCTGACGGAGTCCACTGGAAGACCGGGCCGCTGGTGGACTACGCAGGCGGCCGTCCTTTCGCCTGGGTGGACGACGAGCAGAGCCAGCTGGACCAGACGTACGTGACCGCCCACCACCAAGGTCCCGGGCTCCTCCACCACGTCAACCCGCGAATCGGCCTACGGCAGAACGACTTCCGCGCACTCGCCGGCTACGCCCGGTCCCTGAACACCTCACGAAACACCGGCTGAGCACCTCACCAGTCTTCAGGCTGCTCCGTACCCGAAGCCAAGATCTTTGCGGGACAGCCCTTGGCACTCCGGCCGTAGACCGTGTTCATGGATGCGGAGGCCGCTCGCCGGTAGCCTGCCCGCGTGGCTGAGACCTGGACCGAAGAGCAGGTGATCGCGGACGGCTTCGAGCGTGTGTACACCGAGTTGAAGTGGTACGACGGACCGCGCGTCGGCCTTGCTGACATTAACGGGGAGCCTCACTACTTCGAGAGTCACGACTACGACCACGACCAGGCCGACGAAACCGATGAGTACCAGGTCTGGCCCGCGAGCCAGGCCGCAGTGAAGCTGGAACGTGAGCAGTGGGCGATTTTCACCAGGTGGAACAAGCGTCTTGAGGCCGGCGAGGTCGGACCGGAAGACCATCCGGGCCACGGCGGGATCGACGCCCGTTATGACGAGCTGGAGCTGCTGCTGGCGCCACACCGCCAGGCACCGGACGACGCGCGGCGGCTTGCGGGCGAGATGCGGTTCGTGGCCGGCGCTCGCTACCGGGTAGAGGGGCTTGACTACTGGTTT
This sequence comes from Streptomyces sp. NPDC043176, assembly GCF_056436715.1. Classification (NCBI taxonomy): domain Bacteria; kingdom Bacillati; phylum Actinomycetota; class Actinomycetes; order Kitasatosporales; family Streptomycetaceae; genus Streptomyces; species Streptomyces sp. NPDC043176. Next base: position 281,923 of record NZ_JBWKCA010000007.1, on the reverse strand, counting down.
CGGTGGCGTCCGAGCACGTGAGGCCGCCGTTGATCATCAGGCGTTGTGTGGACAACCGACGATCACGCGGCGGCCTCGGCTTGGAAAGTACCTCTAATTCGGGCTGGAGTTCGGGGCACGATGGCATAGACCGCGGGCTCCAGGGCGAGAAGTGGCGGGGTGAAGGGGAGGAAGACAGAGCAGGTGGGGCGGAGTCGGACTCTGTTCCGATGTCCGGCTGCCGGCCGTCAGGGTGTCGGCAGGTCGGGCCGAGATAGCGTCCACACACTTTTCGACAATGGCCGTCGCGGTTCGATACCCGTTCCCGGTGTGGGCCTGGCGATTGGCCGGTGCCGCCCCGTACATCCCGGGACTCCCACCGAACTGACGGACGCAGGGCTCCGCATGACCAGCGACGGCCGGCAGCCGGTTCTCCCGCACGGGCCACAGCTCAGCGACCTCGCCACTGCGTCGCCTCTACCCGGAAAGCGAGGAGACCGCAGAGGTCTCGTTCGCGCCACTGCGCTCCTCGGACGTGGAGGCCGGACAGTTCGCGTACGGGGTGCGCGTCGACCCGCGGGAGAACGCCAGCGCCCGCCTGGGCTCCTCCTCCCACTCAGACTCCGACACTCCCGGATCCGGCAGTCCCGCCATGTTCCCCCTCGCAGCGGCAAGCCTCAGCCTTCGGCACACACATCGTCGGTATCAACCCAGCACGTTGCACCTGGCCTTGCGGGGATGGGCGTCCGCTTCGGCGGTCTGCGGGCCGGGCGGGCCGTCAGGGGCGCTTACGGGTGGTGATCGAGGGGATTCGCGACGTGAGAAATTAGATGAATCCTTCACTGAATTCATGTCAATAAGTGTCGGTGTTTATTTCGATTACATAACAGGATCACCGGAAAGGCCTGGACCAAGACTCCGCGACGCGCGTAACTATGCTTATTTTAAAGGCAATTGAGTGTTCATCAGATACGGTGGCGTAGGTAACGGAATGGATTCTTTGAACACTCTCCCCTTTGTCCGAATTCTTCACCGGGAGGTTCTGACAGGCTTCCGCGCACCCAGTCTTCTGACCAAAGAGTTGAGGTGTGCATGTCTAGACATAGGAAGCCGAAGGAGAGTCAGGCACGCGGGGCGCGGCCTCGCAGACCCTTCATAGGTGTCACCGCCGCGATGGCCATCGCGGCGGTGGTGGCAGGGGGGATCGTCTACGAGGTGGGGCGCCCGGAGGCGGGCGGGACGCCGCTCGCCCGGATCGAGACCCCCGTGACCGACATCGTCGTCCCCGCCGCCGCGCCGGCCAGGGCCGAGGAGCCCGAGCCGATCCGGAAGAAGCCGACGAACGAGCCGGCTCGGGGCATGGTGTACGACGGGCTCAAGGTGGCGCCCGAGGGAGACCGCTGTGCGGGCGTCTACGCGACCGGCACCGGTTTGTGCACCCACGGGCCCGACGCGCCGCCCAAGGGCGTGGACATCAAGAAGGACACGCCGCCGGCGGTCAAGGCCGTGGCGCCCGCGGCCGATCCCTCCGAGCCGGCCGCGCCGCAGCCCGCGCCCCGTAAGAGCCAGGGGCCTTCGCAGGACACGCCCGCCGTCGACGCTCAGGCCCCCCGTACGGCGGCTGCTGACCCGTCGTCGGGTCCCTCCGCGGCCGCCGCTCCGGCCGCCACCGGGGGCACCACGACCGCGGCCGCAGGGCCCGCCGGGCAGACCGTCCAGTGCGACGGCGACGGCAGCACCGGCAACCGGGTCCAGGTCGTGTACGTCCACGGCCCGGGACGGGACCGGTACTCCGAGTACCTCGCCTCCTTCCGCAAGTGGGCTGCCGACGCCGACCTCATCTACTCGGCCAGTGCCGAGGAGACCGGCGGCGTCCGCCACATCCGGTACGTGACGGCCGCGGACTGCACGCCCACCGTCCTCAACATCGAACTCACCGACTCCGCACTGGCCGAGTTCAGCGCCACCAACCGCGCGCTCGCCGCCAAGGGCCTCGACCGGCGCGACCGCAAGTACATGATCTTCGCCGAAGCGCAGGTGTACTGCGGCATCGGCACCTTCGCCGGGGACGAGCGGCCGGGCCAGTCCAACCAGAGCAACTTCGGCCCCTCGTACGGGCGTACCGACAGCGGCTGCTGGGGCGGGCACACCGCGGCCCACGAACTCGGCCACAACCTGGGCGCGGTCAACAACAGCGCGCCCAACACCAGCCGGGGTGCGCACTGTACGGACGAGTGGGACGTGATGTGCTACTCCGACAGCCCGTACTACCCACAGATGCGCAACGTCTGCACCAACCGGGCCTCCGAGAACATCCTCGACTGCAACCACGACGACTACTTCCACACCAGCCCGCGGCCCGGCAGCTATCTCGCCACGCACTGGAACATCGCCGACAACCAGTTCCTCATGCGCAACAAGGGCGGCGGCACCGGGCCGGACCCGAACCCCACGCCCAGCCCGACACCCACCCCCTCCCCCACGCCCACACCCACGCCGACCGGGCCGCGGCCCGGCAGCGGACCGGACGTGACGGTCGGCCAGATCCAGTCGGACTCCGTCGTGGTGAGCTGGCCCCAGGTCAGCGGAGCGTCCTGGTACCAGGTACTCCTCGACGGCAGGCACCTGACCTGGGTCCAGGGCACCGCGCTGCGGATCTACAACCTGCGGCCGGGCACCTCGCACACCGTCGCCGTCTCCGTCCGCGACGGCCAGGGCCGTGACAGCGGACCGGGCAGGGTGACGAGCTTCCGTACCGCAGGGGCCGGCGGCACCACCACCCCCGGCACCCGCTATCTGCTCTCCAACGGCAGCACCGGGCTGAGCGCCCAGCTGTGGGGCGGCCGCAGCGCCGACGGCACGGTCCTGGTCGCCGCTCAGAGCAACGGCTACGAGCAGCAGCAGTGGTACTTCGACGACGCGGGCAGTGGTCTCGTACGCATCCGGTCAGCGGCCTCCGCCAAGTGCCTGCAGCCCGGCGGCACGCCCGCCCCCGGCATGTGGGTGGCCCAGCAGCCCTGTGCCGCCGGCTCCCCGGCCCAACAGTGGCGGATGACGGTCGTCAACGGCGCGGTCACGCTCACCGACCGCAGCGGTTCCTACGCCCTGACCGTCAGCAACCGTCCGTACTACGGGTCCTGGCTGCTCGACCTTCAGCGCGTGGACGGACGGTCGGCGCAGATCTGGACGGCCCGCCGGGCCGGCTGAGCCGACCCGCAGACCGCATCCCCGTCGCACCTCGGGCGGGCCGCCGATCGGCGGCCCGCCCTCGCGAGCCCCGCCCTCGTGAGCCCCACTCCTCACGAGCCCCACTCTTCGCCAGCCCCACTCCTCGCGAGCCCCACTCCTCGCCAGCAACACTCCTCGTGAGCCCAGGCCTTCACCCCACCGCCGGACCGGAGCACCGTCATGCACACCGCCACCCGACCCGCACTCGTCCTCACAGCAGCGCTCGTCCTCGGACCGACCATCGGCCTCGCCCTGCCGCAGCCCGCCGCCGCACACGGCGACAACCTGGAAGTGGTCATCACCGGTCACCGGGACGGCCACGTCCTGACCACAGTGACCTGGGAGAACGACGGCGACGCCGTCGACGAGCAGGTCGCCGCACTGGTCAGTGCCGTCAGCGCGGACGGCAGCCGTACGGCCGGTCCCTGGAAACTCGTCCGCGGCGCCCGCCCCACCGACTGGACCACCACCGAAGCCCTGCCGGCCGGCGACTGGAAGGTCACCGTCGCAGCCGGCCAGCCCGCGCTGGGGCACGCCGAGCGGCAGTTGACCGTTGCCGCCGTCGCTCCGTCGACCGGCGCCTCCTTGACCGGTGCCCCGCCGACCAGCGCCCCGTCGAACGATGCCTCGTCGATTTCGGGCGGGACCGCGGCTACGCCCTCTCACACGCTGCCGGGGGCGCAGGAGACCTCACCGGCTCCGGATGCTTCCCGGTCCTCCTCGGCGTCGCACCCCGCAGCCGAAGACCAGGACGACCAGACCTGGGATCCCTGGCTGCCCGCGGTCGGGCTCGTGGTCGCCTCGCTCGTCGGAGCGGTCGCCGGGATCTGGATACGACGCAGGCGGGAAGGGCCGCGCTGACGGCGGCCGGGGCCGTCGCACCGGGCTCGATGTGTCCGCCCTGCGCCACATCCCGGGCCGCCCCTCAGGCTGATCCCCTCGGTCACGCCGCACACCGGGCAGTCCCGCCGGGCGGAACCGCTCCTCCCGGGCCGACCGCGGCATCAGTCCGGCCAGTTCACGCGTACGGCCGGAGCACTGGTGCTGCGAGATGGCGGGGCGTTGGAGACGGGGATGAGGTGGATGTGGTGGGAACGATCGGCTTCCGGTCGACGTACCGACCCCAACGCCCCCGCTCCCGCCCTCCGCGCCTGACAGGGCTGCGGCTCAAACCTCGTCCTTTCCAGTCACGCAGTGGGATGCTTGATACTTTCGATGATCCGGGCGAATCCCTCCGCGCCGCGGCCCGCATCCACCTGGCGCTGGACCAGCCGCTGGACCATGGCGATCGGCTCGGGGCTCACTCCCTGCTCGGTGCTCGCCTCGATGAACAGGTCGAGGTTGGAGAACTCCAGGCTCTGCTGCCCCGCAACCGTGTAGTCCCCGCCGTCGATGACCTCGGCGTACCCGGCGAGCTCGCCGGTCATCGCGGTCAGCCACGGCGCGGCCATCTCCGCGAACCGCGCCGCGGACACGCCGGCCGGCGCGAGCATGGCCGCGCCGTGCATGAACCCCGCGAACATCACGTACATCGACGACAGCAGCGCGAAGTCGTACAACGATGCCAGGCCCGCGTCCTCGCCGTAGTAGGTGCTGGTCGCCCACAGGTCGAGCAGCGCCGTGTGCCGGCGGAAAGCCTCTTGCGAACCGCTGTACAGGATCGAGGCCCCCGGCTGCCCGATCATGGACGGCACCGCCATGATGCCGCCGTCGAGACAGGTGATCCCGGCTTCGGCGGCCCAGGCGGCCGACTGCCTCGCCTGCTCGGGCTTGGTAGTGGTCAGGTTGACCAGAGTCCGCCCGGCCAGGTCGCCGACGAGCGGGTCGAGCACCTCGTGCACCGAGTCGTGGTCGAAGAGGCAGGCGATCACGAGCCGGCTCGCCCGGACCGCCTCGGCGGCCGATGCCGCTTCCGTCGCCCCGCGCGCGACGAGCACGTCGGCCTTGCCCGCCGAGCGGTTCCACACCGTGGTCCGAAGCCCGGCCTTCACCAAGGTCTCGGCGAGGGCGCCGCCCATCGCACCGAGCCCGAGGACGCTCACGTGGGTGTCGTGGTTCTCCGTCATGCCAATGCTCCATCGAGTCGCTCGTCGAACTTCGCTGATGACTCAATGCTCAACACCGACAGTAGAGTTGACCAGTACGGACTATTCAGTGCGGTACTCACCCGGAGGTGCGTACCCCCCGGGCGAAACGGAGGCGCGCATGGCGACGTCGGCACGACGAGGGCCCTATTTCTGCGGGATCGACGCGGCGATGGACGTCGTGACCGGGAAGTGGAAGTCGTTGATCCTCTGGGAGCTCCACGAGCACGGCACGCTTCGCTTCGCGGAGCTGCGGCGCGGTCTCCCAGGCGTCAGCGAGAAGATGCTCGTCCAGCACCTGCGGGAGATGGAGGAAGACGGCCTCGTGAACCGCGAGGTGTACCCCGTGGTGCCACCCAAGGTCGAGTACTCCCTGACGGAGCACGGCGTCTCCCTCAATGCCGCTCTGGAATCCCTGGGGGTATGGGGACAGGAACGGATCCAGCGGATCGGCGCGGAGAAGGTCAGCACGGAGGCCGCCTGAGGGCCGCCTGAGAGATCAGCTCATTCGGCGAGTCTGCGGTGGCAGATGAGGGTGCGGGCGATGCCGGTGAAGGCGAGGAAATGCTCGGCTACGGGCTCGTAGCGGCGGGGCAGGCGGCGGCAGCCGGCGAGCCAGGCCATGCTGCGTTCGATGGTCCAGCGGTGGCGGCCGAGTCGCTGCATCCGGCTCTCACCGCTCGGCACGAGGTGTGTGCGGACCCTCGGCGTGAAGCCCGGATCGGCGTGACGTCGAGAGCCGGAAAGCATGGGGAAATGTAGCTCTGGGTGACGTGCGTGACGTTCCGCCACGACAGCGACTTCCCCCTCGCATCGTCATCGCCGCGGCCCGGCTGCACCAAGGACGTATCGGTGGTTCAGTGGAATCAGGGGAAATCTGTATCCACTACCGCAAGCCGAGGAGGTCGGGCGATGTCTGAATTCAGGCTGGGCGATCGAATCGATGAAAGCACGGAATTCGTCAACACTCCACCCCCCGTGGTCTTCAAGGCCCAGCCGACCGGTTACGTTCGGCTGAAGAGCCCCGAGGAACTCCGGGCGTGGGAAGAGGCAGTGCGCCTGACCACAGGCCTTGAGATAGTTGCCGACAGTATCGCGGGTCACGTCTGCGAATCCGGCTGCGAAGTCGACCTCACATCTCGCAGCGACATGTGCGACTTGGCATGATCCTGGCCGTCTCCTACCGTGAGGACTTCCATGCGGTCGCGGTACAGCACGCGGTGCGCAGTCGAGGTCATGACTTTCACATCGTGGAGTGCGACACCATCGGTGGACGAGCGGCTCTCTCGTGGCATTCACACGGAGCCGGAAAGAGTCATGCCCCGGGAAGGGCGACCCTGGTGACGTCCGAGGGCGCGATCGTCGACCCGGAGGAGGCGAGCCGTCTTTGGTGGCGGCGAGCCAGGGCCGACCAGGAGATCAGCGAGAGAGTGGACAGTGCCCACCAGCGCAGTCTGATCAACAACGACTGCCGCGGCGCGCTCGCCGGCGTCCTCGCCGCCGCCTTCCACGGGGATTGGATTTCGTCCCCTGAAGCAACCGACCGGTCCTCGGACAAGGTGTATCAACTGGCGGTAGCAAGGGAGGCAGGGTTCCGGGTGCCGCAGACCCTGGTCTCGCAGTCACGTGAGGATGTCATCGCCTTTACCAAGGAAGTCGGACGGGCCATTGTCAAACCCGTGGTCGGCGCCCGGGGACCTTCGCTCTACACGAGCTGGGTTGAGGGACCGGAGTCGATCCCTGAAGGGTCGTTCGAGGTCTGCCCCGCCACCTACCAGGAGTACATCGAAGGCAATCGACACGTGAGGCTCAACTGTTTCGGTGACCACATGTACGGAGCTCTCATCGCGACAGAAGCGCTCGACTGGCGCCCCGACCTCAATGTGCCCATTTCGGCTTGGCCCGTTCCCGAGTACGTGAGCAGGCAGGTAGAAGAAGTGCTGCGCCGCCTGGGGCTTCGCATGGGCGTGGTGGATCTGAAACTGACATCGGAGGGCGAGCCGGTATGGCTTGAAGTGAACCCACAGGGCCAGTTCTTGTTCCTGGAACCGCTAACCGGCCAGCCCCTGACCGAACTCTTCGCCGATTTTCTGCTGTCTGCGGCGGCTTAGACCGTGGTCCTACAGGGCCTGAATGGTCAGTGCGCGGCTTCGGACATGCAGGCTCCTGCCTTCTGCTCCGGGCTACGCGGTCGACTCCGGCGGGCTGCTTGCGCCGCGGAACCGACTTTTCGAACCGCTGGGGGTCGAGCCCGGTGCACGAAGCTGCCCAGCGCAGCTTCCCCTCCGTGTCCCACCAGCCCATACGAGATCAGCACCGTGGCGTTCGGCACAGCACCAAGAATGCTCCTACGAGCGAAGAGCTGGTGAGATTCGTCAAGGCGGGGCGGGATGAGGTGGTCGGACTGGGCACCGCACTGCGACGGTGACCACGATGACGACGGAGAGGGTGAAGGGGCCGGGAGCAGTGGCACTCGCTGACAGCTCGTCATGGTATGCCGTGGTGTTCCTCAAGGTGGTGTTCCTCAAGGTGGTGGTTCGGATCCGGCGGTGCACCGCGGGAGGCTCGAGAGCCGGTCACAAGGAATGGAAGGCTTCTCTGAGCCGACGTGGGAGGCGGTGGAGTGGCGGCGGGAGGAGTTCGCCCCGTGGGCCGTTGACCGGTTGGTGCTGGACAGTGCGATCGATTTTCCGTCGAGCGTCGCGACGGGCGGACTGGGGCGGACTCGACGAGCTTGGAAACCATGGCCAAGGCGGCGGCCGAGCCGCCGGCGCCGGCGCTGCGGGTGACCTTGCTACGGAGCTTGGGTACCCCAGCGCACAGCGGATCCGTATCTCCGTCATGCGGTTGCGCCATGGGCGATCAACGCTTTCGGGTACGCCGAACTCGTCGAAGTCGTGCCCGGCAAGCCGCCCCGGCCGCTCGCTTACGAAGTAGAGGAGCGCGGCCGGCGCGCTCCCGCGCGATGATCAAGGTGAGTGCCGCGGCAGGGGATGTGCCGCTGTCGTCAGTCCAGGACCTCTTTGAGCCAGGACTGTTCTGCGCGGTTGGTGGCGCGGGCGATGGTGAGCAGGCCGCGACGGTAGGGGTCGGCGGTGTCCTCGGCGCGCAGGGGGTGGTCGTGGTCGTGGAGGAAGCTTGCGGACTGTTGCAGGAACTCCAGGCGGCGGCGCCAGTACCGTGTGCTAGTCAGCGGTGTCCGGGAGCTGGGACAGGAAGGCCAGGACGGTGAAGTACCGGGTGCTGTCGCCGATGTCCAGGCCGTCCGCGTCGCGCAGCCGGTGCAGGAGTTCGGTGCGGTCGGCGGGGGTCAGGGTCAGCGTGTGCCGCTGAGTGGCCGAGACGCCGGGCTCCGTTCTGCGGTCCAGGAGCCCGGCGTTGACCAGTCGGGTGATCGCCGGATAGAGGCTGCCGTCGCTGACCGGACGGGTGTGGCCGGACAAGTGGGCTGTGCGGCGGCGCAGTTGGTGGCCGTGGAGCGGCCCGTCGGCGAGGAATCCCAGGATCGCGAGTTCGAGCATGCTGCTGCCCTCGCACATCGAAACGAGGTATCTCGAGTCGAGGTATCTCGGATCGAGATAAGGGGGGTAGGGATGTACACCGAGGAAGGGGTGACCGCTCGGGCGCGTGACGCTTATGAGCACGGCCAGGCGTCCTTCGACGTACGGCCGGAGCGGACGGCGTTACTGGTCGTCGACATGCAGGACGAATTCGTCCGGCCCGGCTGGAGCCCGTACCGGGTGCCGGCCGCGACACGGATGTCACCACGACGGCGCCGGCTCATCGAGACATGCCGAACCGCCTCCGTCCCGGTCATCTGGACGATCTTCGACGACACCCATCTCGGCTGGACCGCCCCAACGCCCTGCGACACCTTCCGCGCTCCGACACCGACTGGCGCCGGCCGGGCCCCGCCGAGGTATGGGACCAGATGGGCGCGCGCCCCGACGAGCCCGTGATCCGCAAGCCCTCCTGCGGAGCGTTCTACGACACTCCGCTCGACACGTTGCTCCGCGGCCTCGGCCGCGACACGGTCATCGTCAGGGGAACGCTCACCAACTACTGCTGCGGCACCACAGCCCGGCAGGCGTACGAACGCGGCTACAAAGTCGTCTTCGGCGCAGACGTCACGGCCACCGACGACGCATCCCGGCAGGAGCCAGAACTCGCCGTCCTCCGCAAGGGCTTCGCATCCGTGCTGACCGCCCAGGAGATCACCCGCCGCCCGAGCAAGACCGATGCCGGCATTCCGGAGCCGGCCGACCGGACGAACACCGGCTGACACTCGGCTGACACCAGCTGACACCCGATTGACACCGCAGGCACGCGCGGACCCGCCGCCCGGCCGCCGGGAGGAGCACGGCGAAGCCGGTGGTGCCAGGGTCTGTCCCTTCGATCTTGCTGAAGGCCGCGGAAACCCGTTCGAGTTCGTCACGGGCGGGTCGTACTCTGACCGGCATGGCCCACGCGAAGACCTCCTTTGTCTGCCTGCCTTGTCGGGCCTCCTACAAGCAGCCCTACCTCGGTGACCACGACCGGCTCTGCCCCCGCTGTGCCGAGCCGTTGATCCATGTGGGTTCCGCCTTTGCCGCGCCGCGGCGGCGCGACACTGCTGCCTGGCGGACCTTGTCGGTGCTCTTGAATGCCGGCGTCCGCTTTCACAAGAGCTGCTGTGGCGGCCCTGGCTATCGTCCGCGCACGCTCAGCGAGGTGCGCGAGCGTCTGACGTACGCACGAAGGACCGGCGAACCGTTCGCGCGTGCGTTGGTGCGCCACGAGCTGCCCTAGCCGTCGGGCGGTACGGTCACGCCTTCGCACGCGCCGGTCAGACCCCGGGCGTCAGATGCGTGCTGTCCCGTCCGGACGGGTCGTCGCCGGCAGCGGCGGTACCGGTACCGGTACCGCCGCTGCCGGCGACATCCCTATCGAGGTCGCCATCGCCTGCGCCTGCGAGGCGTGCCAGGTCCGTCGTCAGTGAGGCCAGCCAGGACACGGTCGCGTAGTACACGCGCGGTGCGGCGCCCGGCGGGTCGTCCGCGATGGCAGTGGAGACCGTCATGGGGTGGGGTAGCCCCGTGGCTTCCGCAGCGTCCCCGGTGGGGTCGATGCGGGCCGAGGTCAGCAGCATGCCCGCAGCGACCCGGTCGCCCGTGCGGATGAGGGACTCCGCGGCCTCGCCCCCCAGCGGCGGAACCACGACCGGCTCGGGTGGCACGAGAAGTCGGTCGGCGCCCCACAGCGTGTGGTGCCCGGCGATCAGCGCGGCCTGCCAGTCCTGGCCGACGGGCGGCGGAGTGGGCCCGGCGGGTTCGCTCTGGTATTGCGCGTAGGCCGACTCCGCCATGACCAGTGCGTGCTGCAGGGAACGGTGACCCGGTGCGGTGACCAGCGGCACGCGTCGGCCGCCCTCCGTGACCTGCGCCGTCGTGGCCACGACGATTTCCGCGGCGGTCCGCAGCAGCATCGCGACCGAGCGCCGCAACTCGTCATGGGCGCCCCGCGGCCAGGCCAGCAGCCCGAACAGGGCGCCGATCGCGCTGCCGGCCAGCACGTCGAGCAGCCGGAACTCGGCGAGCTGCCAGGTGGCCGGCGCCAGCTGCGCGAAGACCAGGGAGACCACCACCGTGAACAGTGCCTGCGCCCACCCGACGCCCTTCACCGGCCCCAGGGTGAAGGTGACGAGCATCAGCGGCGGCAGCGCCACGGCGTAGACCTCGATGTCGGTGCCGACGCCGGCCAGCAAGGCCGCCGCGACCAACGCACCGACGAGGGTGCCGGTCAGTGCCTTCCGCTCCGCCGTCCGGGTCTCCCGTACCGTCGTACGCGTCAATGTCAGGGTGGCCAGCAGCACCCAGAAGCCGTGCGGGAGCGTGTCGATGCCCGCGATCAGCCGGGCCGCCGCCAGGGCCAGGCTGATCCGTACCGCGTTCTGGAAGAACACCGAACGGCCACCGACATGCCCCGACAGACGCCGCCACCACAGCCGTGGTGCCCGCATCCGCGCATACCAGAACGGGCCCGGCGGCGGCATGTCAGCCGCTCGGCCCCTTACGGCGATGTCGGCGGCGGTGGACATCGCGAGCGCGGCGTCCGCCACCTCCAGGAGCGCCGCGTTGCGGCGCAGTACAGCGGGAGGCCCGTCGTCGGCCGCCGTCAGGTCTTGCCGGACCTGCCGCAGACGGGCATGCGCCCGGCCATCGGGGATCAGACCCCGTAGCCGGGCGGCGGTCTCCCTCGCCGTGTCCGCGACCGCCCGCAGCGGGTCCGGGCCCCCGGTTTCCGCTACGTCGGTTGCTCCCGCTCGGCCTTCCCGGCCCGCGTCCCCCACCGCCTTGCCGCCCCTCGCTGCCTTGTCGCCCCCCACTGCCTCGCGGGCTTCCGTTCCCTCTGGCGCCCCGCTCCCGGGTACGGCTTCCCGGGGCGGGGCGGCACCCGGCCAAGGTGGTGGCAGCACCGTCAGCCGGCCGATCAGGGTGCGCGTCGCCAGGCCCGCGTGGGCCAGCGCCCTCGGCCGCACACCCGCTCCGGCCGGCCGTTCCGCCTCAGGGACGTGGGAGGAGCGAAGCCCCGTACTCAACGCTTGAGTGATGTGCAGCGTTTCCTCGGACAGCGTGTACGGCGCGGAGCGCAGCCCGTCCGCACAGCGCGCCGCGCCTTCGGCGGCCCGGGCGACCCGTTCGCGGTAGGGCAGGGCCGCCGGCTCGGGCAGCAGTGTCATCTCCGCGATGGTCAGCAGGAGGAGCCCGAAGGTCGCCCCTGCCAGCCGTTCGCCCAGCGAGCCGGGGTCGTAGGGCGGGAACGACGGCAGGATGTACATCAGCTGCATCCCCGTGGCCGCGCCGGCGAATCGTGGTCCCCCGACGGCCATGAACGCCAGCGCGAAACCGACGACCAGCATGCCGACGACGGCACTCCACGTCCGCACGGACAGGTAGGTGCCGAGCGTGATCAGCACCCAGCACACCGGCGCCACGCCCACCACCAGCATGGCCCGCTGGCGTCCGGATCCAGGGAGACGGGACAGCCCGGCCATGGCGATCGCGCCGAACAGGGCGTACGTCGCACCGACCGCCGAGTCGAAGCCGTAGAGAAGCACGTAGAACCCGGCCGTGGCGGCGATCGTGACGCGCAGCGCCCGCCGCGCCGCCGCCCTGTAGGCGGGCGACGGCCGTCGCAGGAACGCGCCAGCCATGCCCCCAGGATCACCCGCCCCGCCGCACCCGGCACGACGGAGGGCGTACGGCCCGGCAGCGAAGTCCGATCCGGGGCCGCTTTGAGTCCACTCCGCGGCCGGTCCGGGCCGGCCCGGGCCGTTCCGAGCCGTTCCGGGACCGCTTCGAGTCCCTCCGTGCCCCCCTCCGGGCCGCTGCTGCCACACGCGCCCAAGCTGACCGGGGCGAGCGCGAGTGCGGCGGGCTGGCTGGCTGACTGGCTTTTGACGGCCACCCTCCTCACCGGTGCGGTGTGCCCTCCGGTGCTCGGCCGGGTCGGCGACATGTACGGCAAGCGGCGGGTCCTCCTCGCATCGCTCGGCGTACTCACCCTCGGTTCGCTGCTCTGCGCGGTCAGCTCCGACATCGGCGTACTGATCACCGGCCGGGCCCTCCAGGGCGCGGCTCTCGCGGTGATCCCGCTCGGCATCGGCATCATCCGCGTACTCCTGACGAGCACCGAGGGCGCCGGCTGGGGCTGGACCTCTCCGCTGATGCCCGGCCTGTTCGGCGGCGCGGTCGCCGTGGGTCTGCTCTGGGGCTGGTACGAACTGCGCACCCCGTTTCCGATCATGGACCTGAGGGTGCCGGCCCGGGCCGCCGTGCTGCTGACCAATGTCGCGGCTCTGCTCATCGGCTTCTCGTTCTACGCCAACTCCCTGGTCACCGCCCAGCTCGTACAGGAGCCCACCAGCACCGGCTACGGCCTCGGCGCCTCCATCGTCGTCAGCGGACTCTGCCTGCTGCCCGGCGGACTCGCGATGGCCGCGCTGTCTCCGCTCTCGGCGCGGATCTCCGCCACGTACGGCCCCCGCACCGCGCTCGCCGTCGCGGCGGTCGTCCTGACCCTGGGCTACGTGGTGTGTTTCTTCACCAGCCACAGCCTCTGGCTCATCGCCGCCGACGCCACCGTGGTCCCCTGCGGGACGGCCATCGCGTACTCCGCGTTGCCCGCCCTCGTCATGCGGGCCGTACCGGTGAGCGAGACCGCGTCGGCCAACGGCCTCGACACCCTGATGCGTTCCGTCGGCCAGGCCTGCTGCAGCGCCGTGGTCACCGCCGTACTGGCCCGTATGACCTTCGTGGCCCACGGCCGCACCGCACCGACGCTCCACGCCTACCTGCTGGTCTTCCTGATCGCCGCCGGAGCGGCCCTCGCCGCCCTCGCCGCCGCCCTCGCCGCCGCCCTCCTCCTGCCGTCCGACCGGCCGGGCTGAGGCACCGCGTGGGACGAGAAGCGGCCGGGCGGTACGGTCGCGGCATCACCGCCCACCAGCGCCGCCCGGGGGAACGCATGAGCACCGCCGAAGAACCCATCCCTCCTGGCCACGGCCGACGCGGTGGGAACCGCCCGCCGGGAAGTCGGTAACTCCCCTGCGGGCGGCAGGGAAGTAGCGGCCTCCCCCGCGGACGACAGAGAAGCCGGCAACTCCCTCGCGGGCGGCAGTGAAGCCGGCAACTCCCTCGCGGGCGGCAGTGAAGCCGGGGACTCCCTCGCGGACGGCGGAGAAGCCGACCCGGAGAACCGACCTCGGCCGACACCTCGTCCTGACCATGGTCGGCCTCCGCGACCGGCTCCGCGGGGACCCGCTCCTGCGCGTGCTCTTCTCCCTCGGCATCGAGGGCGAACGCACCCTGCTGCGCGCGGGCTTCCGCGAACAGATCACGGATCACCTCACCGAGATTCTCACCGGCTCCGACGCCCGACTGCGCGCCGAGCTCATTGCCGGTCAACTCATCTGTCTCGAGACCACATTGAGCCTCCATCGCCCCGACGGAGCCACCGCCCTCACCACCGCCGAACGGCTCGCGGACCTCTACTCCCCAGGTATCCAGCACCTCGTCGACGGGAGCTGAGCAGCGGCCCCCTCGACGTCGGCGGCCCGGCCGCGGAGTCGCCTCACGGGCGGGCTCGCTTCGTGGTCCAGGCCACTGGGGTGCCGGTCTTGCGGGGTGTGCGGACATCGCGTCGCGGGGTGGGGGCGGGTGTTCTTGCGGCCGGGAGGTCGTCCCGGGCCGGGGCGGGTAGCTTGCGACGCCTTGGCCAGGCACGCGACGGTGGGGCGCATGGGCCGGAAGGGGCGGCGGACTGGCGCGTACCGACATGTGCCAAAGCGGCGTCAGGCGGCCTGGGGCGCCGACGTCGCCGGAGCGGCCGCGACTTTGCGGGTCTCGCGCATGATCAGCAGGCCGTTGCCCACCATCAGCGTCGCGGTCAGGCAGTGGACGCCGAGCGCGATGGCCACGGAGCCGTGGTGCGCCAGTACGGTGGCCATGTCGCCGTACGCGGCGAAGGCCTCCACCAGCAGCGCCCAGCCCAGCGCCCGGCGGTGGCCCGTCACCAGCAGGACGCCCAGGACCAGGGCCAGAACGACGTCGCGGATTCCCTTGATGACCAGGAAGCCGTTACCGTCGCCAGACGGCCGGCTCGGCAGGCCGAAGCCAGGCGCCGTCGTCTCCGGGCTGAGGATGAACTCCGTCCCGAACCAGAGGATGAAGAGGATGAAGGCGGCGACCAGGGCGGTGTTGATCTTCTTCAGCGACATCGTTCGTCTCCTTGCGAGTCTTCGCCGGCTTGGTGAGCTTGGTGAGCTTCATGGAGCTTGATGAGTCGTGTGGGGCCTGATCGGGCCGCGAGGACGCCGCCGATCAGGGTCATCGCGGCCGATCCCGGCCGATCCCGGCCGAACGCAGCCGAACGCAGCCGAGTTTGTCGGGATCACTGCTGTGGGATCTGGGCGGAAGTCGCCTTCCCGGATGTCGCAATTTCGATGGGCCCGCCACCCGGGAAGTGGCGGTTCTGCCCACCGGCGCGGCGGCCGCCCGCCGGATCGGACACTCGACGCCCTGCCCGGCTCCCCCTGACGGGGCAAGAGGGTCGACGCGCAGGGCGAACCGATGTGTGTCGAGGCGGCCTCGGTGTCAGGCGAGGGCGGTGACGAGCAGGGTGAAGGCGGCGATGATGACGGCGACGCGGACGTAGTGGAAGCGGTCCCAGCGGTTCATCTGGGCCTTCCAGTCGGCGGGCCGGTTCTCGGGGGTCCAGGTCTTGCCCCGGTTGTTGATCGGGACGAGCAGTGCGACGGACATGATCACGCTGACGATGAGCAGCGCTGCGGCGATGACGACCAGGCCGGTGCCGGGCTGGTGCCAGCCGGTGACGGCCCAGCCCGCGCTCAGGACGAGGGAGCCGATGTACCAGAACGGCATCAGGGCGCCGAGCATCCGGCCCCCGTGGGAGCGGGCTTGCTGGTCGGCGTCCTCCGGGAGCGCGCCGAAGATCCGGTTCATGACGAAGGCGACGGAGAACTCGACCCCCACCATCAGGCCGACGGTCACGGTGGTGAAGACCTGGAGTGCGTTGAGCATGATGACCCCTCCTGGGATCTAGCGCCGCTAGGTGATGAGGCAACGCTAGCGCTGCTATCGCTCGATTGTCTAGCGATGCTAGGATCGAATCATGTCGGTACAGGAACGCAAGCAACGCGAACGGGCGGACCGCGAGCGGCTCATCGTGGCCACGGCCCGCGAACTCGCCGAGCAGCAGGGCTGGGAAGCGGTCACCACCCGCCGGCTCGCCGAGCGCATCGAGTACAGCCAGCCCGTCCTCTACAGCCACTTCCGCGGCAAGCGCGAGATCATCGGCGCCGTGGCCCTCGAGGGCGCCACCGAGATGGCCGCGGCGGTGCGGGCCGCGACCTCCGCCGCGGACGGCCCCCGCGAGCGGGTCGCCGCCCTCGCCCACGCCTACCTCGACTTCGCCAGAAACAACCCGGCGGTCTACGACGCCCTGTTCCAACTCGACGGCGGCCTGGCGTACGCGCAGGAGGACACCCCCGAGCCGCTGAAGGACGCCTTCGCCGCGCTGATGGAGAGCCTGGGCGAGGTCGCCGGGGACGGCGTCCACCCCGGGCTGTTCACCGAGGTGTTCTGGGCGTCCCTGCACGGCCTCGCGACCCTGACCCGGGCGCGACGGCTATTGCCGCAGGACGCCGCACAGCGGGTGGAACTGCTGGTGAACCGGCTCGCCGTGGCCTGACGCACCGACAGGCAGGCAGCGGCCGGGGCCCTCGGACGCCCGCCGCCGCCTGCCGTGGTCCACCTGCGCCGCCACGAACCGGCCGCAATCGCCTTCGTGGCCACGACGAGCCGAAATGACCACGTACACCGACACCGCCTCTACGGGCACACGGCCGAGCACTCCCGGCCTTCGGGCGGAGCGCAGCCGCTCTCACCCGTTATCGCAGGCCGGCTCCCTGACAGGCAGCAGCCGCAGGCGGGACGATCCGCGGCATCATCGATGGGATGCACCACACCCCGCGCCGGGCGGTCACATCGGTCTGCGTCATCGCCGCCGCGTTCCCGGTGAGAGGGAAACGCCGGGGATCGGACCTCGCCTGCGCCGTCATGGCAACCGACCTCGCCACCCACTGGTACGCGGTCTACGGCATCCAACCCATCCTCGTCAGGGAAGAACAGAACCCTCATCCGCACGACCTTCGTTCCACGACGCCGACTCCGTGATCAGAGTCGTTGGCCCTGGCCAATCGGGCTCCCCACGCAAGGCCGGCCGTCACGGACGCCACTCACCCCCCTGACGGTGACCACAGGGACACCCCCGACAACCGGCTTCCCAGGACCTGCCCGACAAGTGCCCGCACCGGCTGCCTCATGGAGCGAGGCCGACACCACGTACGCCTTCTCGACGGCGTTGCAACATCTTTCAATCCCAGAAAAGGTAGTTGACCTGCTGAGTGTTGCCCAGAAGAGGATCTTGACTGAAAAGCTTTGCAGAAACTTGCATCGACGGTCATGTGGTCTGAGGATGCGGGACATGGCAAACCACATGACACGCATATCGCGTCCCGTCGTTCTCGTCGCCATGACCGCGGCGGCTCTCTCGATGCCCCTGGTCACCGCCCCGTCCGCTGGAGCGACCACCGGCTCACCGGCCCCGGAGTGCGTGGAGTACTTCCAGAGCTGGCGCTACACCGACGTCCACAACGGTTGCGGCGACACCGTCTCCGTCACGGTCGAGTACACGAATGGCCAGTGGGCCCCGTGCCGCGTCATCGAGCCCGGCGGCTGGGCGACCTTCTCCGGCTACGGGACGGGGGGCAACTACGTCACGGGGCTGCGGACGTGCGATCCCGCCCTCGTTACCGCCGACGGCGCCTGAGCCCCGGAGATCACGGGCCGACGGGCGCCTGAGAGGTCCTCACAGAAGGCGCCGCCGATGCGGCGACGGGTGGGGATGCCCGTCGGTCCATTCGTATCCGCAGTTCGCCCAGGTGTGTTCAGTCAAGGTTCGGGTGCAGCTCCGGGCGGGACTCCCACCAGGAGCGGTAGAAGGTGTTGTTGGGGACGCTGTCGAGATACGCGCGTCCCGCCGCTCGGTACAGCATCCGGGCGCGGTGCTCGGAGAGCGCGGCGCGGTTCCAGGCGAGGCGGATGCGGCCGGTGACGGGGTCGCCGGCCAGGGGGCGCAGTACGGTGCCTTCCGCGTGCGGCGAGGTCGGCTGGCTCAGGGAGATGGCCCGTCCGGCGGCGATCAGGGCGTAGCGCGTCGTGCGGTCGGCGATCCGGTAGCGCAGCTTCGGTGTGAAACCGGCTTTGCCGCAAACGTCGATCATGGCTTCCGGGCCACCGTCGTCGTCCTCGACGATCGTCAGCCAGGTTTCTTCTGCCAGGTCGGCGAGGTGGATCTCGTTGCGCACGGCCAGCGGATGGGCGGCCGACAGGCGCACGCAGGCCGGTTCCCTGGGTATGAGGGTGCGGGCCGCCACGCCGTCGGGGAGTGGTACCTCGTGGTCGGCGACCTCTCCGTACATGATCGCGTCGTACTGTCCGGCGCCGAGCATGCGGGTGAGGGTGGTCGCCGAGTGCTCGATGGCCACCTCGATCTCGTGGCCGGGCAGTTCCCGCTCAAGGTGTCCGAACAGTCGGTCGGTCAGGACCAGCAGGATGGAGCCGAGCCGCAGGGTCGGATGCGGTGCGGCGGCTCGGACGCCGGCCGCGAGGGCGTCCATCTCGCCCAGGACCCGGCGCGCTTTGGACAGTACGAATTCACCCAGTGGAGTCGGCTTCACACCGTGTTGGCTGCGGACGAACAGCTCTCCGCCCGTGACGCGTTCGATCCGCCGGAGCTGGGCGGACAGGCCCGGCTGGGACACCCCCAGCAACGCCGCCGCACGCCCAAGACTGCCCGCCTCCGCTATTCGGCAGACGGCTTCAAGATGTCTCAATTCCAACTGCACGTCAGCAGCATATGCAGGCCGACAGAGCCGATGGTCAACGCGGTTCGCAGAGGGTTGGGGCCCCGCCGATTTTCAGAGGCTCCGGCAGCGCCGCTGGGCGTGTCGGTGGGCGGATGGGGCAGGTGGCGCCCTGCTGGGCGCGGGTGCGGCGGCCGGCAGCGGCGGCTGCTCGCCTCGGGTCGTTCGGAGCACGGCGGAGGCTGGGGCTGAGCCGAGCCGGAACGGCGCCGTTTCATCGCAGGTGGAGGCGTGAGGTTCGAAGCGGGTCCGTACCTAGAGCCTCGGTAGCACCATGTGCGGCTCCACGACCGCGTCGAGCCGCGACCCGTTCCCGTACACCTGAAGGTGATGCACCATGCGACCGCGCCCGTCCTCGGATCAAGAGCCTCTCCTCACCGTCCGTGCCGCGCTCATCTTCCTGCTGGGCTCCTTGGCCGGAGCATGCACCGGGCTGCTCACCGCCCGTGGGGGTGGAACGCCTGCGGCCGCGCTGCTGAGCGCTGGGGCGGCATTCGCGGGAGGGGTGATGTTCTTCCGTGCTCTCATCGGTTCTGCATCCGGCGCCGAGCCGTCCATCGATCCGCGCGAGGCTTACGACATGTGGTCCGGGGAGGGCGAGGACCTGTTGCCGGATTCGTCCCGCCCGGCTCCGCGACGACGATCCCGGAGGAATTCCCGGAATCCTCGTTAGACGGTCGGCCCGCGCTCCCCTAGCACCCACGCAGAGTCAGAACCGGGCGTGCACCAAGGAGACGCATGCACAACGATCAGCAGGACGGATCGCCGCCACCGTCGTCAGGCGACGTGTCCGAGCAACACCCCACGCTCGGCGACCATCCGCACCCGCCCCTCTACTACACCAGGGCGGAGGCGAGCACCGAGGAGATCGTCCTCAGTGCCCGTCAGGCGGCTGCCGAGGACACCGCGCGCGCCGCCGAGGACACCGCGACCTACGCGATGCTGGCGGACGCGGACTTCAGCGGTGTCGTCTGGGACCTCATGGCCGATTCCCTGGCCGCCTACGCGTATCCGGTCGCGATGAACTGGCTCTACACCGGCCAGATCATCAGCCTGTGCGCGGCACGCCAGCGGCCCGTACACCGCACGCAGCACGACTGGGAGGCGCTGCTGGCCGACCGTGACGAGCGCGAGGAGCTCGTGTGCGAGACCATCGCCCGGGCGCTGAGGGTCTTCCGGGAACACGCGTTGATCAAGGGGCGCTGGAAACCGGAAGGCGGGGCTTCGCTCAAGACCTATTTCATCGGCGCGGTCCTGGGCGAGTTCAGCACGGTCTACGACCGCTGGGCCAGGGAACGCTCCCGCAGACCGCCCTGCGTCCCCGGCGGACTGGAGACCGCGGCCCTGATCCTGGCCGACCACCGTCCCTCCACCGAGGACGAGATCATCGGGCGCAGGGCCGTCCAGAGTTTCCTGGCCGACATCGCTGACGAGGACACGCGCACCGCCGTGCTGCTGTCGATGATGGGCTACAGCAGGCAAGAGGTCGGCGAACATCTCAGCATGTCAGCGGCCGCCGTGACGATGCGTCTGTCACGCCTGCGGCGCAAACGCCCACCTCATCAGAGCGGACCACCGCCGGCGGCACCGCCCGCCGCATCCGGGAACCCGAGCAAGGACGGGGAGGACGCCGAATGAAACCCCAAGAGCTCACCACCACGATGGTGGCCGAGGCCATCGCACGAGTCCGCCTGCTCCGGTTGCGCGTGCCGCCTTCCGGACGTGCCCGCATCGACTCCTGCATGAACGAACTCCACGCTCTCTACGTGAAGTTGGACCTGGAGGAGGATCTGGATCCCGTGGAGGTCCGGACCGCCGCCGGCGTCGTGGGCTTCGTGGCACAGTTGGAGCGCAGCAGCCTCGCCACCTCCGCGGCCACGCAGCTGAGGTCGCGGGCGACCACGACCGCCCTGCGGCGCATCGCCCAGCATGCCGATGTCCTCGGAAACGAGGAGGCGGAGGAGAGCCCGGCAGCCGCTGTGCAGGACGACGCGGAACGGACGACGCCTCCGTCCGAGGCAACCGAGCGGCGCGCGATCCTGCGGACCTTCCTGGAACTGCTCCGTGCGCGCAAGGCCGCTGTCGAGCGGCAGAAGCCGGTGACGCCGGCGAAGGCGTGGACCGTCCGCACCCAAGGGGAGCCCGAGACCACTGAAGTGATCTGCAGCTTCACGCTCCGACTGGTCGTCTCGGACAGCTCCTCCCTCCCCGTTCCCGCCGAAGCCGTCTACCGCGTCTCGGACCCGTACGCCGTGCGGATGACGTTCCACACCGGCGCGGAGGAAACCGTCGAATGGGTCTTCTCGCGCGAACTGCTCACCGGTGGCGTCCGCACCCCCGTCGGCACGGGGGACGTGCGCGTGTGGCCCTCCATGAAGGGGAAGGGCACCGTGTGCATCGCTCTCAGCTCACCCGAAGGCGAGGCGCTGATGTACGCCCCGACCGGCGCCCTCCAAGCCTTCCTGCGAGCCACGCACAAAGCCCTCCCCCCAGGCACGGAAGGCAAGTACGTGGACATCGACGCCGCCTTCCCGGACAGCACCCCGCCGCCCGTGGACTCGCCGCAACGAAAGAACAACAACGCCTAGCGACACCTGCGCGTGCCGGACCCGTACGGAATGCGGGCGAGACCGAGGGGGGTGGCGGTCTCGGTGTCAGGCTCGGGCAGGGTGTCCAGCCCGGGCAAGTCGTCCGGCGGGGCCTCCACGACAAGGACGGGGCTGCGCAGTGGCGGCCCTGGCCCTTCCGCGGGAGGCCTGAGGGGTCGGTTCAGTTCAGGTCGAGGCGGTCGGCGAGGCCGGCGGCGGTGAAGGCGGCTCGCAGGGCGTCGCGGCCTTCGGTGAAGTGGGCCCAGCCCTCGTAGTGGACGGGGACCACCCGGCGGGCGTCGAGGATCCTGGCGGCCTCGGCGGTCTGGGCGCTGTCCAGGACGATCACCGCTCCGCCGAAGAGGACGTCGAAGCGCGGTGCTCCGGCGAACAGGATGGCGGTGTCGACGGGGCCGAAGTGTTCGGCGATCTGCTTGACGGCGTCGAGGGAGGCGTTGTCGCCGCTGACGTAGAGGGTGGGCAGGCCCTGTCCGGTCAGGACGAAGCCGACGACCTGGCCGGTGAACGGTTCGACGTCCTCGCGGGCGCCGGGGCCGTGGACCGCGGGCACTCCGGTCACCGTGATCGTGCCTCCGCCGGGCCGTTGCAGCTCAATCGACTCCCAGTCGGCCAGCCCCTTGGCGCCGCCGCCGAGTCGCCGAGCGCCCCCGGGCGTGGTGAGCGTGAGCGGGACTTCGGTGAGGAAGGCGCGTCCGGAGGTGTCGAGGTTGTCCGGGTGCTCGTCGTGCGAGAGCAGGACCACGTCGACGTGGTCGGGTACGCCGGCGGAGGGCGTGGTCTTGGTCAGCCGCGCGCCGGGCACCTCGTAGTCGCCGGGCTCGTCGAAGGTGGGGTCGGTCAGGAAGCGCAGGCCGCCGTAGTCGAACAGGGCCGTCGGACCGCCGAAGACACGGACAGGTATCGCCGTCATCAGGATGCCTCACGTTTGAGAAGTTTCTTATCCGTGAGAGGAAGCTAGCGCCCTCTCACGGATAAGAGCAAGCGGTAACATGAGAAGCATGGATGAGTCCCAGACAGGCGACGCCGTACCGCCGCCCACACCGGGAGCCGAGGACTACCTCGCCCTCGACTTCGTCAACAGCGCCATCGCGCTGCCCGGCGGGCAGTACGTCGACCTGCTGGACACCCCCGCGACGACCAACCACTGGCTCACACAACACGGACTGGCTCCGTCCGACGCCGGGGTACAGGAGACGTGCGCTGTGCAGCTGCGCTCGTTGCGCGAACACCTCAGAGCACTGTTCGCCGCACGGGTGGACGGACTGCCCGCCCTGCCCGCGGATCTGTCAGCCGTCAACGACGCACTGAACAAAGCCCCCGCGGCCGCGCTACTGCACTGGGACGAGAACACCGGCCCCTACCGCGCGACGCAGTGCCCCACCCACGAGATCCTCGACCGCGCCCTGGCGACCCTCGCCGCCAACGCGGCCGACCTGCTGACCGGCACCGACGCCGAACGCCTCACCGCCTGCGGCTCCCCTCCCTGCACCCGCTACCTGCTGCGCCACGGCCGGCGCCAGTGGTGCTCCGTCCGCTGCGGCGACCGCGCCCGCGCCGCCCGCGCGTACGCTCGCCGCACCCACACCACGCGGGCCTGACCGACCCCGGATCACCACACACGATGCCGAAGTCGACGCCGAAGTCGACGCCGATGCCGATGCCAGTCGACGCCGACGCCGACGCACCCCCACGGCCATCGAGGACGGGGCAGGGGCACGGCAGACACAGTGCGGCCGCGGACCCATGCCCAGCGGCGCAGTCGAACGGCGAACAGGCAGCGCGGGCCCGTATGGCGTGGGGCGCGGTTGCCGGCGGCGTCGAACTGGACGGTCCGCGCTCCGCTCCCCCGCGCTGGTGGCCGGATGCCTGCGACTCCTAGCTGAGGGCATCTTTCCGCGTCACCCGAAAGAGGGAAGTGGACACCGAGCCGTAGACCCGTGGCACATGCCTCCGTAGCGTCCCTGCTCTGTCAGCGCCGCCGACTCCGAGGCGGCGCGGGGCCAGGGCGGGGGAACATGGACGAGCGCTGGATGACGTCGGCTTTGTGCCGGACGGTGCACCCGGATGATCTCTTTGTCGAAGGGGCTGCTCAGAATCAGGCGAAGGCCGTGTGCACCGGCTGCCCCGTGAGGGCCGAGTGCCTGGCACACGCTTTGGACGGACGGATCGAGCACGGCGTCTGGGGTGGGATGACGGAACGGGAGCGACGCGCTCTGCTGAAACGTCGGCCCATGGTGCAGTCCTGGGTTCGACTCCTGGGCGCCGCCAGGCGTCAGCACAGCGCTGAGGCGGCGCCTTCGAAGCGCGATTGCGCGTGAGCAGGCGGAACATCTCCAGTAGGTGTGCTCATGGTGGCGCCGGCCACGCTGAAGTGGCGTGCGCGGCGCCGGTCCTCAGCCCTGCCCGTGCCCGCGCACGTACGATCTGGCCGACGGGTTCAGGCGAGCCCGTGCCCGTCGGCCAGATCGTACGTGTGTACACCAGGGTCTCCACGACGCCCATCACGGCGAACCCCTCGGGATCCGAAACTCCCCTGCCATGGTGGGCGCGGGTCTCTGACGGCTTCGTCCGCACCATGGCGGCAAGCAGCGCGCAGCTGGCTCCAGCACTTGCAGCATGTTGGCCGGTCCGGAATCGTGTTCCGCGAAAGTGAAGCTCACTGGACCTCCGGACCTGCTGCGCCTCATCGCGAACGGGACGTGGGTGTCCAGCGGCGTTTTCTCGAAGCACAGTTGGACGGCGTGGCAGAAGAGGTTGTCGGCGATGTGCTCGACGGTCTCCCAGCAGTCCTACTCCAACGAGCCGGCCTTGCCTGCCGTCCCAGACCTTTGGGGACGCCTCCCGGAGAGTGGTGACGGCGAGTTGGACGGCTTGCTCAAGGCGTCCGCGGTGACAGGCGGCAGTTCGGCAGTTCGGCAGTTGATCGAGGCATGGCAGGAACCATGACGCGCCTGCTGAGAGCTACTCCAAGGACCGGCTGAGAACCGGGCGGACCTTCGCGGTCAAAGCAGCGACACGCCTTGAAGCGTGTCGCAGAAGTGTATCGGGCCGGGCCGGCCACGTGTCCGTCCCGATCAGGTGCTGGCGGATAAGACGTACGCCTCCCGTAAGAACCGGGCCAATCTGCGCCGCCGGGGGTCCGCTGCACCATCCGGACAAGGCCGATCAGGCGCGCAACCGTTAGAAGCTTGGCTCCCGCGGTGACCGGCCATCGCACTGGGACCCGGTCGACTACCGCGAGCGGTGATGCGGTCGAGTGCGGCATCAACCCTCTCAAAAGGCACCGAGCCGTGGCCACGAGGTACGACAAACTAGCCGTCCGCTACGAAGCGACTGTTCTGGTGGCAGCTATCAACGAGTGGCTGTGAGGGGGTGGTGACGGGCGCATGACTCTGCGGGTGACCACGGGCCCCAGGAAAGAGTGTCACGCCAGCCGGGTCGCTCATGGGCCCAGCCCTGGAGCACCTCCGCCACAGGTTCCACTGCGAAGACCTCGTGCTCGCGGGGTACCCATGCCTGGAAGTGCTTGTCCGGCCCTCCCTCGCGGTATTCCACCTGGTAGCTCAGGTCGTCATTGAGATAGACCTGCATGTAGTGCTGATCTGCAGGCTCCAGATCAAGCCGTCGCACGACGACAAATCGCGATCCGAGACTCATGTCGGCCAGCAGGTCGTGCAGCTGTTCCTCGGAGGGGTCGTCCCAGGTTGTTCCGTTCGCCTCAACTGCTTGAAGCACTGGTGTTGCCATGCCTCTGACTCTAGTCACACACCAGGATCTCCACCTCGGTGGGCTCTACTTCCGACACACGCTCTACTGGTCTTTTCGTTAGTTCTGTGGGGTTTGTTGCGAAAGTGCTGGTGGGGGTCGGCTCATCGACGTCCGATGGCAATCGGTGCGGGGTGGCCCGGTTTCGTGGCGGTCGGCGGTCACCCACCCGAGGAAAGGCGCTTCTCCAGTGTCCTGGGCAGCGGGTAGGCGCGTTCTGTGGGAAACAGCCGTTGGGCTTTTGCAGCATGCCCAGTCTGTATCAGGGAAGCAGCCTTGCGGGCGTGCAGGGTGAGGTCGGTGAGACTGACAATCCAGTCGTCGGTGAACGTGCGAATCAGATGGCGGCCTATGCCGACCTGGATGCTGTAGTGGTTGAGCGCCGCGCCACGCGGCGAGCGCTCCGGGTCCCATTGGACATGCACGGTTGCCTGGGCCACGGCTGCTGGGTCTGCGGTCGTGAGCACGGCCTGGGATAGGGCCTCCTCCCAGCCCTCGCGCGTTATCCGCACCGCGAGAACGCGCTCCTGACCGGGTTTGCGGGCCCAGTTGCTCCGGTGCATCAGCCACATGAACGACGGCTTGATCCACGTCATCCTGTGGAATGAGAACGGCGCAACGAAGCGGCCCGCCCGCAGTGCCGCGTCAGCGATGGCAGGCGCGTACGCCTGGTAGACCACGATCGTGCGAGCGTCGTAATCGGCACGAATCTGATATTGGGGGGCCATGCGCCGCACCCTGCCATCCGCCTCATGAGCCTCGCGAGCCGTTTTTCTCGCACTGGCCCCGGAGCCGGTTGTGAAAGTACTGGTCACAGCCACTCGTTGACAGCCGCGACGAGTGGCTGTGACCCTCGGCCATCACACGATGGGATCCACGTTCCAGGTCTCCGGCAGATCGCTGCCGCAGAAGACGCAGACGAAGTCGTCCTCGCGCACGATGTTGTGCTCCTGGCAGTCAAGACACCGGCGGAACACCACCTCGTGGGTGAAGCTGGAAGGCCGTTCGATCCCTACGTCGTCCAGAGCACGAGCGACTGCCGACCAGGAGGTGACGTCGGGGCAGTATCCGGTGGACTGGTTGCTGACCTCGTCCACGGCCCACCGGTCTGCCTCGCGCATGAAGCTGATCTCGCCAGCACTCAGAACCATGTCCCCGCCGGCACAGGCCACGTGCTCGCTCCGTCGCGGCGCCAGCCGAAGCACACCATCCACGCCAACCACGAAGGTGAACGGTTCGGTCAGTTCTGCTGCCGATCGCTCAGCGATCCAGCTGTCGAAGTCAGCCGCCGAGCCGATTCGGTACCCGCCGCTGTCAGGCCGGACCGCAGCCTTTAGCTCGACCGGTCCGACGTATCGGTAACTCCGCCCCCGCGTACTCACGTCAGCCAACCTAGAGCACTTCCGACACACGCCCTAACGAGCTCGTGCACGGTAGGTGAGCCTCCTCTCGCCACGCTGTCCGAAAGGGATGCGGGACGCCTGATCAGGGACGGGGTCGCGGTGCTGACGGCCGTAACGGGTCGCTCAGGACGAGGCCGCAGCAGAGAGGTGCCACGGGGCTCAGCGGAACACAGGGGCCGCCTACCGGTCGCCATCCCACGCGGGCCGACCGTGAGACCGGTTTTCGGGCGTCCCCCGTCCCGGAGCCTTCCATCACTCCTGCTGCGGACCGGTCCCGCTTGCCGCCGGGCGCTGTGGAATCCGCGGAGGTTCCGCACCTTTTCACCCCACCGCAGCGTCACGACGTGGCGCGCGAACCTGTCCACCTCGTACCAGGGCCAGGCCGAGTCGCGGCCTCACGTCCGCACACACAGCCACCGGGCCCGTGCACGCCCTGCCTCCCCGGAACGGGCCGATCGGGTGACAAAGAAAATCCAGGCATCCGAAGGAGGTGATGACCCCGTAGATGGTGTCAAGCGTCCGAATCCCTCATCGGAGGTTCTCTTGCACACCCTCATCGGACTGATCGTCGTCACGGTGCTCATCGCCGGCTTCGTCCTGGGAACACGCCTCCACGCGACGGAGACGGCGCCACCCCTCCCCCACGAACAGCCGCGCCGCCCTGTCACCGACCGCCTGCCGGGAGCGACCTCCGAGTTCCGCCGCGCCTTGGAGGTCCCCCGGAGCAGCCAGAAGCAACGGCTCCGGCCGTACCAGCTGCGGGGACGCACCGAGCAGGTGCCCCCCGGACACGACTGACGCAATCCTTCCGGCTTTCCTGCATCCACGGGGTCCGCGGCCGAAGAAGAATCCGAGAGGAGGCTGATCGCTATGAGTCAGGTCCGGCGAGGGCTCAGGCCGACCGAATCGGTCTGGGAGTACCCCAGACCTCCCCGCGTGGTGTCCGACGCACGCCGGATCGTCGTCCGCCACCACGGCGTCGTCCTCGCGGACTCTGACCGGTGCGTACGCGTTCTGGAGACGAGCCACGCGCCGGTCTTCTACGTCCCCTGGCAGGACGCTCGCATGGGCCTGCTGACACGATCGGCCAGGGTCACGGTCTGCGAGTGGAAGGGTGCGGCGTCCTACTGGACCTTGACGGTTCTCGGGACGATCGTCGAGGACGTGGCCTGGAGCTACGACGAGCCCGATCCCGCGTACGCGGCGCTCGCCGGCCGTGTGGCCTTCTATCCCAGCCGCGTCGACAGCTGCACCGTCGACGGGGAACGGGTGCTGCCACAGCCCGGTGACTTCTACGGAGGGTGGATCACCGGGGAGATAGTCGGCCCCTTCAAGGGGCTCCCTGGCAGCGCCGGCTGGTGAGCCTGCGCGCAGAGCCTGCGGAGCCCCGAACCCGTGTGGGGAACTCACCGGGAACAGGATCCCGACCTCGGGAGGACACCATGTCCACACCCAACAACCCGCCGGGCGAAACGCCGCCCGTGGAAGGATCAACGGCGGAGGCACACCAGGAACGCCCCGACGGCGGCCTGTGGGAGCACCCCAGGGCACTGCTCAGCGTCATCGTGCTCGGCGCCCTCATGGTGGCGGCCTTCTTCATCGCCCGGATCGCCGGCTTTTGAGTCCCTTCCGGCCTTCGGGCCGGGGAGATCTGAGCAGGGCCCTGGGCGCGCCGGCCGGTCACCTTGCGAACTGACGTAACCGCCGCGCAGGACGTGCGGCCGGTCAGGGTCCGGGGTCGATGTCTCCCGCGTGAGTTTCGGTTCGTCCGCCGCTCGCCGGTGAGCACCAGGAGACCCGCACACGAATGAGTGACGAGATGGACGAATCAAGGCGGGTCATGGCGACGACACGAGGAAACGCAGGCGCGACACCCCGGCAATCGGCGCTCGACCCCCGTGGCGACGCGTCGACGAACACGAGCGGCGCGTTGATGAACACGAGCGGCGTGTCGACGAGCATGAGGGACCACGCCCATCAGGCCTGCTCGGTCGTGGTGCCCGCGGAAGGCTGGCAAGTCGCCCCCGACGGCGGACGAGCGGAGCCCCTGCCCTGCCGGCACCTCGTGGACGAGAGTCCATTCCCGGCACGGCTCCCCGTCACCGGCTGCGCCGAATGCGTGGCGGCGGACCGCAGCGACTGGGTCCGTCTACGAGTGTGCCTGCGGTGCGGACACAACGGCTGCTGCGACAGCTCCCCCGGCGCCCACGCCTACCAGCATGCCTCCCGCACGGGGCATCCGATCGCTCTCGCGGCCGAAGGATCCTGGGCGTGGTGTTACGTCGACGAAGTCTTCCTGGTCCCTGCTTCTCTCGCAGCCCGTGCGGCGGAGCGCAGAGGTGACGGCGGCTGAGGTCCGGCCCGGACCGGTGGACGGGCC
This sequence comes from Streptomyces sp. NPDC043176, assembly GCF_056436715.1. Classification (NCBI taxonomy): domain Bacteria; kingdom Bacillati; phylum Actinomycetota; class Actinomycetes; order Kitasatosporales; family Streptomycetaceae; genus Streptomyces; species Streptomyces sp. NPDC043176. The sequence goes on along the minus strand of NZ_JBWKCA010000007.1, from coordinate 252,989 downwards.
CGAGCGTGGGCAATCAATCGGAGTGCCAGCCGACAGCCGGTGGTTCGAGGCCTCCGGCTGTCGTCGCGGTCGATTCAGGCGGCGTGGATCCGTCACTGCGGCATGAGGACGGTGTCGACGATGTGGACAGTGGCGTTGGCGGTCGGCACGTCTCCGCAGACGATCTTCGAGGTGTCGTTGACCGTGTAGGCGTCACCTGAGCCCTCGGTGGTCAGTGAACCCCCCTGCAGCGTCTTGAACGAGCCGTCGGCGAGGTCGCTCTTGTCGACCTCCTCCTCCACCACGTGATAGGTGAGGATCTTGGTGAGAGTCGCCTTGTCCGCGAGGACCTTGTCCAGGTCGGCCTTGGGGATCTTCGCGAAGGCGGCGTTCGTCGGCGCGAACACGGTGATGTCCTCGGCGTTGTTGAGCGTGTCGACCAGGCCGGCGGCCTTGACGGCCGAGACGAGCGTGGACAGCTCCGGGTTGTTCGACGCGGCCGTGGCGACCGGGTCGTCGGCCATGCCGTCGACGCTGCCCTGGCCTTCCTTCGGGAGCGACGCACAGCCGGGACCGAACGGCTCGCCCGTGCCCTGGGCGAAGGCCTGCGGGGCGATGACACCGAACGAAACCGGCAGGATGACGGCTGCGGCGGCGGCAACGGCGCGGCGGGTGATGCGCGAGGTGTTCATGCTGCTTCCTCCTCCTGGGTCCGGCCCTGTGACGGGAACGGCCATGGGTGGGAAAAACGTCTTCACGAGGCATTCGGCGCCGCACCCTCTGCCGGATGCGGCCAGGACGCAACGAAAGGGGGATGAACCAAGCGCCCGGCCCCGGGCCTACGGTTCTGCCTTGATCCGCTCGTGTCTGTCCCGGAGGGCGGGCGGACCGAGTGGCCAATACTGGATGACGGAGCGCCTGGACCCGCCCGCGTGCAGGCGCTCGGCATCATCCTCGCGGCCCGAATCCCCGCGGCGTACCGCGTTCGGCTCAGTTCAGCCGGGTGACGGGTTCGCGAGCCGGCCGGCTTGCGAACCCGTCACCCGGAGAGGCCGGGCGCATCGGCTGACCTGCCGTCCGTCAGTCACCGTGACCCGTGCCGCCACTTCCGAAGCCGCCGCTGGAGATCCCGTGCCATTTGCGCTTCTCCTCGCTCGGCGGGTCGGTGTCAGGCTCACCAGAGCTCTTCAGGTTGTACGGCATCAGGCGGTGCTCGCCGTCGGTGTGCGGCATCTCGGCGGGCTTGCGGTACTCGGAGACCTCGCCGGGCAGTTCGCCCGTGTCGGGCCGGTGCGGCTGCGACTCGGGATCCGGGGGCGGGAGCTCCTTGTTCTTGAGCCTGATTCCGAACGCGAATGCACCGATGAGAACGGCGACCACGATCAGACCGCCAAGGACCTGGGCGAGTCCGGACTGCCAAACGCCTGCCGCCAGAACCGAGGTGGCCAGGATTTCCGTCTCCATGGAGGTATCCCATCCGTCAGGACATGTCCCGGACCCCGAAGGCGGGCGATCCGAGACGGCACCGTGCGTGGCGCCCGTACCTCCTCTTCTGGCTTCGCTCCGGTGATGGATGCGGACGACGCACAGGTGAACGAGAAGCCCGCCCTGGGCAAGGCTGATCGCATCCGCATCCGCATCCGCATCCGGATCCGGATCCGGGCTGATGGCGCTCACTGCTGTCGGCCGGCCTTCTGCCTCGGGGCGGATCCATATCCGTTCACTGGATCCGCCCAGCCGTACGGATCGTGGGCATACGTGTTTTATGAGGATCATCAGCGAGCAGACACCACCCGTCACCCACGCCAGGTGGAGGAGTCACGCGTTCGCCGCGGTGGCCGTGGCTGCGGCGGCGGTAGCCGGAGCCCGGGCCGTCGATGCGGACAGCGACTGGTACCAGGCGCTCGACAAGCCGGGGTGGCAGCCTCCGTCCTGGGCCTTCGGTGCGGTGTGGACTCCTCTGTACGCGTCCATCGCGTGGGCCGCCGGCCGGGGGCTGGGCCGGGCCGGCAGCGGTGAGCGCGCCCGGCTGGCAGCCGACCTGGGTACGAATCTGGCGTTGAACGCGGCGTGGAACCATCTGTTCTTCCGCTTCAGAAGCCCAGGAGCAGGTCTGGTCGGCACCGTGCTCCTCGACGGCAGCAACGTCCTCCTCATCCGCCGTCTCGCCGTCATCGACCGTACGGCTGCCGCGGCTCTCGTCCCCTACGGCGCCTGGTGTCTTTTCGCCACGGCGCTGAACCTCTCCTTGGTCCGACGCAACTGGCAGCGGTAGAGGACGGGCAGCTGACTGCTGGGCTTGTCGCGCATCCGGAAAGGCTTGTCACTGCCGCTCTCCCGCGCCACCCGTTCGACGGCGCCTCTCCCGCACCACCCGTTCGACGGCCGTGACGAAGCGCTCCATGGCGGCGGTCCCGGCGCGGGACGGCGGGCGTCGGAAAGCCGGCTCTGGCATCTCCCGGAAGGGTTTCTTGTCGATCGCCGTCGAGTCCGACGGAGGTGGTGATGGTGGCTGAGGCCGCCCGCGTCAGGCGACCAGCTCGTAGATGCTCGCGGCCGTCAGCCACAGGCCGGCGAGGAGGGAAAGCGTGACGATCAGCTGCTCCTGGTGCCGGCCCAGCCAGTCCCGCAGGGCGTTCAGCCGGGCGTTCGCGGCCTCGGGTGCCCAGACGGCGTACATCTCCATGACGATGAGGCTGAGGGTGGCCAGCAGGCAGTAGCTGGTCAGCGCGATCCAGTCGCCGGCGGTGGAGAGCTTCGCCTCGAAGACCGTCGCGGCACCGGCGCCGACCAGTCCCCAGGGCTGCAGGAGCCACGCCAGACCGGCTGCCGTGATCCAGGAGGCGTTGTCGATCCGGGCGGCCCAGCGCGGTGGGCCGTGCGGGCGGGGCGGCCGGTGCCGCCGGTGTGCGCCGTACAGCACCAGTGCCAGACCGATGGCGAGTTTCGCGGCGATCGCGGCGGTCGAGGGCGCGCTGTGGCGGGCCGGGGGCTGGCCGCCGGTGAGCAGCACCACGACGGTGATCACGGCGATCAGGTTGGCCAGCCACGACAGCAGGAATGCCAGACCCTTGCGCACGCCGTGCCGCGAGGAGAGCAGCAGGATGAAGGCGCTGTTGTGCAAGGGCCCCAGAGAGATGGCCGTACCGATCACCATCAGGTCGAGGACCATCGGATCAGTCGCTCCTGGGCGTCAGGGCCGTCCGCCACCCATGAACCAGGGACCGGCCGGCAGAGGGATGCGGCGCTGCCACGGTGCCGCATCCCGACTGTGCAGGCGGCGGCCTGGCGGGTCAAGCAGGCCACGCCCGTGAAGCCCTGCCGGTCCGTCGGGGACGTGCGTCCCCGGTCGGAACCCGCTGCCCTTGCGGGCAGCGGGCGGGGTGGACCGGGGGAAGATCCTGGCCGGCCGGGGGTCCTTCGGGGACCGGATCAGAAGACGCTGACGCCGTAGGCGCTCAGGGCCTCGGTGACGGGCTGGAAGAAGGTCGTTCCGCCGCTGGAGCAGTTGCCGCTGCCGCCGGAGGTGAGCCCGAGGGCGGTGGTGCCGGAGAACATGGCGCCGCCGCTGTCGCCGGGCTCGGCGCAGACGTTGGTCTGGATGAGGCCGTAGACGATGTCGCCGTTGCCGTAGTTCACGGTGGCGTTGAGGCCGGTGACGGTGCCGCTGCGCAGGCCGGTGGTGCTGCCGCTGCGCTGGACCGACTGTCCGACGTAAGCGTTGCCCGCGGCGGTGATGTCGCGGTAGCTGCCGTTGTAGAGGTAGACGCGCCCGTCCGCGGCGGAGGCGTTGGAGTGACGGATGATGCCGTAGTCGTTGTTGGGGAAGCTGGTGCCCGCACGGGTGCCGAGCACGGTGGTGTTGGCGGAGTTGGTGTACCAGGTGCTGCCGATGTTGGTGCAGTGGCCGGCGGTCAGGGCGTAGTAGGTGCTGCCGCTACGGACGTTGAAGCCGAGGGAGCAGCGGCCGCCGCCGGCGTATATGGCCTGACCGCCGGCGATGAGCTTGTTGATCTTGCCGTTGGTCCGCTCGATCCTGAGGTTCTTGGCGTTGTCACCGGCCGCCTTGTGAAGGGTGGCGATCTCCGCCTGGGAGACGGTGGAGTCGACCGTGACGACGACCTTGCCGGTGGCCCCGTCGACGTACCAGGCGGAGCCCGCCACGTCGGCGTCGAGCACGGCGCGGCTGACCGAGGCCAGTTCGGCGGTGGTGGCTTCGGCGGCGGTCGGCTGGGCCGAGGAGGTGGGGGCGGCCAGGGCGGAAGCGGCGACGACGGCCCCGACGACGGCGATCAGCCGGGGAGCCCTGGTGGCGCGGATACGGGAAGAACGGATCACTGCATCCTCCGATGGGGGGTAGCCGAGCCGCTGGGTGGACGACTCGGGAGTCGAGTGGAGGCGGGCGACGGTCATCGCCATGCACCTGCCAAACTCTCGACGAGGGGAATCCTCGGCTCCGCCGCCCCTCCGCGACAAGGCGCACTTTCGGTCACCGCGCGTAGACCCGCCCGTGTGCCGCCTGTTGGGGCGTCCGCGAAGGCCGCCGGCCTCGCGACGAGAGGCGCGAAAAGAGTGTCGGCAAATTACAGACAGACGTTGCACTCGGGAAGACGGTCCGACTCCGCAGACCGCCGCCCGAGCGGTCCCACGACGGCCGCGCGCGCCCGTCGACCTCGACGTCCCAGGACCGCGCACCCCTCACACGGGGAACCCGCCCGCGGGTCGCGCAACGCCCGCGAGGGCAATGGCGAGCCACGGGAGCACCGCCCGCGTTCGATTTCCACTCCGCTGCCATCCGCAGCTCTCGAACGGTCCACGCCGACGAGCTTTCGGCTCCGGTGGCAGTCGAGCTGGAGTGCATCAGTCCGCATTTGCCGTGTCCGCAGGATGACTGAATCAGTCCCTTGCGGCGGGCCGCGTGCTGGACGGGGCATTGAGGGTGACCGTCCGGTCCGGCTGCGGGCTCGCCGCCGTGCACGGCAGGTCCAGCAAGTGGCCGCTCCCGCACCCGGCGCCCTGTTCGACGCCGAGCTCGGTGCGGAACCGCCAGGTCACGCCCTCGCATTCGTCGGTGCAGCGGATCCGCGTGCGGGCCGTACCCGCCCATGGGCGGGTACGGCCCCGTGAACCGCACGGCGGACCGGCCCGTGAGGGCCTTCCGCAGCGGTGGTCGGCCGGCCGGGCCGACCGGAGTCCGGTCAGAACTCCAGTACCTCGCGGTCGAGCGGATAGCGGGCACGGTGAGGGCCCTGGTGGGGGGAGGGTGTGATGGGGAGGACACCGGTCGGCTGCAGGCCCAGGTTGTCGTCCCAGATGCGGGGTTCGACCTGTCCGACGACGCGGAACTGCCGGAAGGTGAACGGGGGGCTGTCGGTCGGGAAGAACTCGGCTGTGGTCGTGACCTGGAAGTGAAGGTGCGGGGTGGTCGAGTTGCCGCTGTTGCCGATCAGGCCGAGGACCTGACCGGGTTCGACGCAGTCGCCCTCGCGGAATGTGAGCGAGCCGGGTTTCAGGTGGGCGTAGAGCAGGTAGCGGCCCGGTGCGACTTCCAGGGTGATGTGGTTGCCGACGGTGTTCTCGATCGGGGGGACGGGCGGGGTGAGGGGCGGCGGGTTGTCCGCGATTCCGTCCTGGACCTCGACCACTCTGCCGCGGGCGGCGGCCACGACGGGCTGACCGTAACTCAGGTAGCTGGTGAGCTGTGCGGGGTCGCCCTGCCAGGTCTGTCCCTGCTCGCCGACCCGGTACCAGTCGATGGCGAAGCGCTGCGGCACGTCGAAGCGACCGTTGATCGGAGCGAGGCCGCGTCGGTGGTGGGTGTTGCCGCAGCACGACTCGCTGGAGTACCAGGTGCCGGGGAGGACCGGGGCGCCCAGGTTCAGGGGCGCGGTGCGGCCTGTGGGGGTGGTCTGCACCGTCTCCTCGAACGCGGAGGCGCCGGAGGCGCTCAGGACGGCACCCGAGAGGTGGTGTTCGAGGGCCTTGGGGGCCTGCTGACCGCGGTCGAGGACCAGGTCGAGCCAGATGACCCACTGCTGGGAGCCCTGGATGACGGTCGGCGTCGGCGCCGGGGGCGGCGGGGTGTACCCGTCCGCGCCCGGCAGCGGGTCGCCCACCGGGTTGGCGGCCTTGGCCAGCGCCTGCCCGCTCATCGAGCCGATGACCCGGTGGGTGCGGGCGTCGCGGACGTCGACACGGTCGAGCCGCACCCGCGTACTGCTGGGGAGTGCGCTCGTGGTGAGCAGCTCGTACGAGAGGTGTGTCCTTCCGTCCGTGGCGACGAACGGCGTCGGTTCGGTCATCACCGAGGCCGTCAAGGGCGTGAACTGCGCGCCGGGCGCCTGAGTCGCCACGACGGTCCCGTATCCGGGTGCCGTCGCGGCCACCAGCATGCCGGCCGCGAGCACGGCAGCGGCGAGCCCGCGTCGTAGCGGGCTGCGGCTCGTGGGGTGGTGAGGGTCGCGCTCTGCCATTGCGCTCTTTCGATCGTCGGATCCGGCCGCGGAGGGCGCCGGTACGCCTCGCGCAGAGGTGCAGGTCCATGTAATCCGGCGGCGCGCCGCTCCGGGCGGAGGGCGCCGGAGGCAGGTGCCGAACTACACCCGACCAGCCGCGTCGACCACGGATTCCTCGCCTCGCGGGAGCTGGTCCGCATCACGCGCAGGGGGACCTCGTCACCCTGGCGGCGCCGCACCCGCCCTCGCGTGCTCCTCTCCCGGCATCGCTGGCCACCGAAGCGAAGCACCCGCGGTGCGCACCGATGGCCACCGAAGCACGCGTGGTGCGCACCGAGGGCCCCTGAACCGGCCGTGACCGGCCCGCACACCACCTCGCGCTCCACGTTTCAGTAGTACCCGTGCCCCAAGGCGGAGAACAGCAGCCCGGCTCCGACGCCGACCAGGGCCGACGCGAGGACGTAGCCGACCGGGGCCCGCACGTCGCCGCCGGGCAGGGGAACGAGCGCGCCGGCCGTCCGGGTCTGCCACCAGAGGAAGGCCGTGACCAGGATGCCTGCGGCCAGGGGCAGGACCAGTTCCTGGCTCGTGAAGTACGGAACGGCGCCGCTGACGGCGGTGATCGCGCCGAAGCCGAGGAGTACGCCGGGCACGTCGAAGCGGGTGCCGGGGCGCCCCGGCCTGTCGTGTACCTGGGTCGCCGTTCCGATCACGGCCACCAGGACGAGGGGGATCACGGCGACGGCGCACCAGCGCCAGGCCAGGTTCTCCAGGATCAGCAGGCCCGTCAGCAGGCCGAGCGCCGGGCCGACGCCCGCGATGACGAGGTGGATCCCGAAGGCCTTGCGTCGCTGCTCCCGGTCGGTGAAGGAGGTGGACACGAGGACCGGCGCGGAGGAGGAGACCAGTGCGGCGAGGACGCCTTGCAGCACGCGGGCCACGGTGAGCATGGCGGGCGTGCTCGCCACGGCGACGGCAGCGGCAGCCACCGCGAAACCCACCAGGCCGATCATCAGCGTCCTCTTGCGGCCCACGCGGTCCGTGAGGCGGGCGCCGAACAGCAGCGTCACCGCGAAGGCCAGCACGTAGAGGGTCGGCACCACGTCCAGGTAGACCGTGGACGTCACCCGCACGTCCTCTACGGCGTACCTCAGTTCCGAGTATCCGCCCCTCCACATCGCCATCATGGAGAACGCCGCGTCGAACAGCACGATCAGTTGCGCCAGGGCGAGCGCCAGCAGTCCCCGCCACCGCTGGGGAAGGGGGACGGTCGGGTCCGTGTGCCGGGCCGGGGCAGTGGGAGCGGCCGGGCCGCCGGGGGACGGGACCAGGGGCACCCCGTGGAGGGGCGTCGCCCCAAAGTGCGCGGGGGCGGTCGGGGTGTAGGCGGGCGGCGCGGGCTGTGGCTGGGCGTGCCGGACCCGGGGGGCGGGCACACCGGCGGGCCGACCCGCGGGCGGGGCGGGGGCGTAGTCCAGCAGATGGGCTGCGCGGCGGCCTAGTTGAGCCAGTACGGCGCCCGGCAGCCACTCGTCGGGATGGTCGGCGTCGGTGCGCTCGGCGACTTCCCGGGGGGTGGGCCGCTTGGCCGGATCCTTGTGCAGACAAGCGCGTACCAGCTCCACGAGCGAATCGGGCACGCCTGTCAGGTCCGCCTCCTCCTCGGCGATGCGGAAGAGGTGGGCGTTTAGGCCTGTCTCCGTCGCGCCGAAGAGCAGGCGCCCGGTGGCGGCGTAGACGAGGAGCGCACCCAGGCAGAACACATCGGACGCCGGGCCGAGTTCGAGGCCGCGTGCCTGTTCCGGCGACATGAATCCGGGTGAGCCGATCAGCATGCCGGTGCGCGTGTGCAGGCTGTCCCCGGCCAGGCTGTCCATCGCCCGCGCGATGCCGAAGTCGATGACGCGGGGGCCGTCGACGGTGACCAGGACGTTGGACGGCTTGAGGTCGCGGTGGATCAGGCCGGCGTCGTGCACGGCTCGCAGGGCGAGCGCGAGTCGGTTGGCGAGGGTACGGACCGACCGCTCGGGCAGCGGCCCGAAGTCCTGGGCCACGACGGTGGTCAGGTCGGGCCCGGGAATGTACTGGGTCGCCACCCACGGCACGGCGGCCTCGGTGTCGGCGTCCAGGACGTCGGCCGTCCACGCGCCGCCCACCCTCCTGGCCGCGGCGACCTCACGGGCGAACCGCTTGCGGAACTCGGGGTGTTGAGCGTGCTCGGCCTGGACGACCTTGACGGCGACCGTACGTCCCAGGTCGGAGCGGCCCAGGTAGACCAGGCCCATCCCTCCCGCGCCGAGGCGGGCGATCAGGCGGTACGGGCCGATGTGCGCGGGGTCCTCCCCCGTCAGCTGTTCCACGGTGGAGAGTTCAGCCCTTCACGCGCACGGGACCGCCGTCGAGCGGCAGGGCGCCGGTCTGCGGCGAAACGGACAGTTCGGTGTGCCCCATGCGTGATCCCCCTGGGTGGTCGCGAAGATCCCAAGGTAGGGCAACCGCCGGACAGGGGACAGGAATTGGTCCCGGGCAGTCCCTGAACGCATGGTCATCCCCCGTCGTCTGGCTCCGCGCCCGGTCGGGCGGACAAGTCCTGGTCGGCCACAGCCTCCAGACACCCTGCGATCTCGTCGGCGGCAGCCAGCGGGAACGCGTGGTGTGAGACCGTCGGCAGGATCTCGGTGCGCGCTCCCGGGAGCGTCTCCGCGACGGCCCGGGCGACGCGCTCGGAGTGGTGGCAGCGGGCGCGCCCCGCCAGCAGTACGCGCACCGGCAGCTCCCGCAGTGGGGCGAGGTCCGGTGGGGGGCCGTCGACCGGGCGGACGGTCGGGAACCCGGCAGTCTCCTCCTGGAGTTTCAGCCACGCCGGGTCGAGCGCGGCTCCGCCGGTTTCCCAGGCGAGGAAGGAGCGGATCCGTCGCGGGGTGGGCCGTACCAGCATCGGCAGCGCGCGCAGGACGTAACCGGGGGCCAGGCCGGTGAAGACCCGGGTCGGGTCGAGCAGGACAAGGCCGCCGACCCGCTCAGGCCTCCGGGCCGCGTAGTGCGCGGCGATCCATGCCCCGTACGAGTGCCCGCCGAGCAGCACCGGTCCCGCACCGGAGTACGCGGCACCGATCCCGTCGAGGACGGCGTCCAGCCAGCCGACGAGATCGTCCACGGAGCGGACGGGCCGCCCGGGCCGGGGCATGCTGAACCCTGGATCCCCCATCAGGTCGACGCCGTGCACATGGAACCGGCGGGCGAGCCCGGCCGCGGCGCACGCGCCCCACACCGTGGAGGTGGCCCCGCCGCCCGGCAGCAGGACGAGCGGCTGCGCCGTGGCGGGGCCGCAGGTGTTGACTCTGGTTGTCCCGTAAGGCGTCGGCAGGTCGGCGCGGTGGACCGGGACGGTCCACTCGCGGAGGACCTCGTCGTAGGCGACACGGAAAGAATCCGGCACGGATACGGACACGGTGACCCTGCTCTCTCGCCAGTCCGACAACCTCGCTCAGCGAGAGATGCTAGGTGGGGGCGATGTGGACGACAACCAGGCCGACTTCCCTGCCGGCGCGACCGGAGCGGCTTGTCGCCGCAGCACCCCGATCCCCTGCGACTCGCGCACCTGCTGCACGCGGTGACGGTCGGGCTCGGCCTGCGTCAGGCCGAACCCGCCTCTCGCATCGCCGTGCACCACACCGACGTACGGGCGTCGATCCGCCTCCTCGACGCCGCCCGTAGACGTCCTCTCATGTGGCGTGTGGACGTAGAGCTCAGGCTTGCCGTGATGCGCTTCTGTCCGCAGGTTGCGCCACACTCTACGAGTGACTGCGCTGATGGGCCCCGTGGTCCTCTTCGATGACGACTCCCTTCCCGAGCCCTGGCTGCGGCGTCCCGCTCCTGTGCATGGGGCCGCGCCGGCTCCCACAGCGGATCCGGAGGCACTGGAGCGGACGATGCGGGCACGGTTGCCCGATGCCGTGGGCGCGAGCGAGGAGGAGATCGCCGCCGCCGAAGCGCGTCTCGGGGTCACGCTGTCCGATGAGCTCAAAGTGCTCTACCGGGTGGCTCGGGTGGACTGGCATGACGATTTCGACGCGGCGGACCGCGCCGACGATGCGGTGGGCTGCGAGCTCCGGGGTCTGGACGACCTGCACGGCATCGACAGGACGGTGCGCCACCTCGACCGGAACTCGGGTGCGACGCGCGCGGTCATGACGGCGCCCGACGCCGCGGTGCAGGGCCTGGCCGGCTCACCGGGATGGATCGGCTTCGGGAGCAACGGCGGCGACACGTCCGCGGTCGACCTGGCACCGGGCCCGGGCGGACGCCTCGGGCAGGCCATCCTGGTCGATCGCGAGCAGAGCCTCGGCGCCGAGCTCGTGGCCGATTCCCTCACCGATTTCGTCCTGGTCCGACGGCGGGAGGAAAGCCGTGACCGGCACGGAGACGAGCTGCCGATCGTCGCCAGGGTCGGCAGCGGCCTCCTCGAGACCGTCCGGGCCGCCGCCCATCCCGCTTTGGAGGTCCTCTCCCTCGGCGCCTGGGGCGGCACGCCCTTCGACCTCGCGCCTGTCGCCGGGCTGCCCCGCCTGCGTACCCCCACCGCCCGTCCCGGCGCCCTCGCCGACCCCCGATCGTCCAGACACTCGTCGAGGGGGACCTCGGCCCGGCCGTTCGACCCAGGGCGACCGGGCCGGGTCTCAGTGGCCCCGACCGCTGACCCGGACCGTTGACCCCGACCGTTAACTCGCGCCGCCAACCTTGACCGTTGACCCGCGCCACTAACCGGACCGTTAACCCTCGCCACTAACCGGACCGTTAACCCTCGCCACTAACCGGACCGTTAACCCCGATCGTCAGAGGGGAACGTCAGCCAGGAACGTTAGCGGGCTTACGTTCTGCGCTACGGTGGAAACAGGAATGGTGATTCCGACTGGAGGGCCAGGATGAGCAGAGAACCGTGGACGATCGAACGGATCTGCGATGCTCTCGGAAACCCCGCCCTCAGCCAGCGCTTCCTGGGGGAGATCAACCGGGCGCCGGCCCATGAACTGCTCACCGTCTTCGCGAAGTGGGAGCGGATCGCGAAGGACACCGTGGCCGCCGTGGAGCGAGGGCGGAAGCTGGCGGCGTATGACGGTCGGGGCGAGGAGTCGCCCGGGACGTGGGTCGACGCGACGGCCAAGATCCGGGCCGTCGCGGAGCGGACTCGCGCCAGCGGCGCCGCGTGAGGGCGATCGGTTCTTCGTACAGTCAGCGAGCCGCTACGCTGTGTCGTGAAGGATCACTGTCTGCCGTCCAGTGATTTCGTCGCACCCGTCGTGGTGCCCGGAAATCAAAGGACCACCAAGGTGTACCGCCTCAAGTACGACCCGGCCGCCGAAGCCGTACACGAAGCGATGCCGGCCACCCCGAGTGAGGCGCTGACGCTCGCCCTCGCGGCCGCCTGCGGTGACCCCCTCGGTGCCACACAGCCCTACGGGGAGGACGACGGCGTCATCCGGGTGCTGGTCACCGACGCCGCCTTCGCGGTGCTCCTCGTCGGCGACACCCTCAAGACCGTGACCGTCCTGCAGATCAGCTACTACGGCTGATCGGCCCGATCGGCCCGTGGTCCGGCATCCTCCGTCCTTGCGTAGCCCTCGTCACCCTCGGCAAGGACCTCATGAAGCAGGTCTGTCCGACAGCGGGGTGCGGTGCAGGTTGACGAGGAGGCGCCAGACGCGTTGGGCGATTTCGGTGGGGGTGGCTTCGATGAGGCCGTGCAGCCAGTCGGCGAGGACGCCGGCGAAGGTTGCCGCGACGGCCGAGGCGACCAGGTCGGGCTCCGGCGCGCCGACCAGGGCGCGCTCGGTGCGGCTGCGGGTGCGGAGGTCCTGGTGGAGGACGTGGCCGAGGGGGCCGCTGCCTCCTGGGCGGAGGAGCTCGCGATAGAGGTCGGCGTGCAGAGCCAGGCGTTCGAAGAAGGCCGGCAGGGCCGGAGGCGGGGTGGACGGATCGGGCGCGCCGCGCCAGGCGTGGAGGGCGTCGACGGCTTCGCGGACGATGTCGGCGCAGGCGTCGACGGCGAGCGCCTCGAGGTCCGCGTAGTGCAGGTAGAAGGTCGCGCGGCCGACTCCCGCCCTGCGTACGAGCGTTGCGACGCTGACCTCCGCCAGGGGGCGGTCGGCGCATTCGTCGAGGAGCGCCTGGCGCAGTTTGGCGCGGGTCCGTGCCGTGCGGGGGTCCGCCTGCATTGCGGTCACCGGGCGAGCAGGACGGCGGCGAGCGCCAGGGTCGCGGGCAGGGCCTGGACGACGAAGATGCGCCGGTTGGCGGTGAAACCGCCGTACAGGCCGGCGATGATCACGCAGGCGAGGAAGAAGACCTGGACCTGGAACCCGGTCGGGTCCCCTGCGATCAGCCCCCAGACCAGTCCGGCGGCCAGGAAGCCGTTGTAGAGGCCCTGGTTCGCGGCGAGCGGGGCGGTAGCGCGGGCCAGGTCCGCGTCGAAGCCGGAAAGGTCGCGGCCCGGCTTCTTCTCCCACAGGAACATCTCGAGAACCAGGATGTACGCGTGCAGCGCTGCTATCAGCGCGACCAGTACCTGCGCGGTGACGTTCATGGGGGCACCTTCGCTCAAAGATCATGGACAGGTGTCCATGATACCTGGACGCCTGTCCATGATCTTCCCGGGTGGCCCGACGCCGTCGGCCGCTCCCCCGTCGCGGTGGCGGCCCGCCGCGCCTGGCGGTGTCGTGGCCTCTCGCGTCGGGGTGCGGCGTCCGTGGCTCAGGGGCGGGTCAGGGTGTCGATGAGGGTCAGTTCCTCGGTGTCGAAGTCGAGGTTGCGCAGGGCGGCCACGCTGTCCTCGATCTGGCGTGCGCTGCTCGCTCCGACCAGGGCGGAGGTGAGGCGGCCGCCGCGCAGGACCCAGGCGAGGGCGAGCTGGGCGAGGGTCTGGCCGCGGGAGGCGGCGAGGTCGTTCAGGGCGCGCAGGCGGGTCACCAGGTCCTCGGTGACGGCGTCGCGGTCGAGGAAGGGGCTGTCGCTCGCGGCCCGGGAGTCCTCGGGGATGCCGTCGAGGTAGCGTCCGGTGAGCAGGCCCTGTTCGAGCGGGGAGTAGGCGATGGAGCCGACGCGCAGGTCGTCGAGGGCGTCGAGCAGGCCCTCGTCCTCCGGGCGTCGGTCGAGCATCGAGTAGCGGGGCTGGTGCAGGGTGAGGGGTGTGCCGAGTTCGCCGAGGATGCGGGCGGCCTCGCGGGTCTGGGCGGCCGAGTAGTTGGAGACGCCGACGTACAGCGCCTTGCCCTGCTGGACCGCGGAGTGCAGGGCGCCCATGGTCTCCTCCAGGGGCGTGTCCGGGTCGAAGCGGTGCGAGTAGAAGACGTCGACGTAATCGAGGCGGAGCCGGCGCAGGCTCTGGTCCAGCGAGGACAGCAGGGACTTGCGGGAGCCCCACTCGCCGTACGGACCGGGCCACATCAGGTATCCGGCCTTGGTGGAGACGACCAGTTCGTCGCGGTAGGGGGCGAAGTCCGTCCGCAGGAGGTCACCGAGGGCGGACTCGGCCGCGCCGGGTGGCGGGCCGTAGTTGTTCGCGAGGTCGAAGTGGGTGATCCCGAGGTCGAAGGCGCGGTGGAGGATGGCGCGCTGGGCCTGGGCGGGGCGGTCGGGGCCGAAGTTGTGCCACAGCCCCAGGGAGAGGGCGGGGAGCCTCAGGCCGCTGTGCCCGGAGCGCCGGTAGGGCATGTCGTCGTAACGGTGGGAGTGTGCGGCGTACAACGCGGCTCCGTGGTGTGGGACCGGCGCACTGTGGTCGGTGCGCCGGCGGGTTCGTGGTGGCCTGACCAATCTCCCCTGAGCCGTGGCCATGAATCCAACAGGAGAATCCGATGGGATTCAGCGCTTAGGGTTCTGAGTCATGGAACTGCGGCATCTACAGCACTTCGTCGCCGTCGCCGAGGACCGGCACTTCACGCGGGCCGCGGAGCGGCTGATGGTCTCCCAGTCCGGTCTCTCGGCATCGATCCGGGCCCTGGAGCGGGACCTGCGGGCGCCGTTGTTCGTACGGAGCACCCGCCGGGTGACGCTGACGGAGGCCGGGCGGGCGTTGCTCGTCGAGGCGGAGCGCATCCTGGCGCAGGTGCGGGCCGCGCACGAGGCGGTGGCGGCCGTGCAGGGGGTGGTGCGCGGAACGGTGTCCCTCGGTGCCGAGCAGTGCGTCGCCGGAGTGCACGTGGCGGGGTTGCTGGCCGCGTTCAGGCGGCGGCATCCGGAGGTGGAGATACGGCTCCGGCAGGAAGGCGGGCTCTCCTTGGCGGAGGACGTGGCCGCGGGACGCCTCGACCTGGCCTTCGCGTACCGCACCCGGGCGGACTCCGACCACCTGCGCTCGGTGCCGCTGGCGGCCGAGCCGATGACGCTTCTGTGCCACCCCGGGCACCCGCTCGCCGCGGCCGGGCCGGTCCTCGCGCTTCGGGACCTGGCCGGGGAGGTCTTCGTCGACTTCCACCCCGGCTGGGGACCGCGTCGGGCCACGGACGCGGCCTTCGCCTCCGCGGACGTGCCGCGGACCGTGAGCCTGGAGGTGAACGACGTGCACAGCCTCCTCGACCTGGTGGAGGAGGACCTCGGCGTCGCGGCCGTACCTCGGCACTTCCGGCACAAGCGGGACTCCCTGCACGCCATCCCCCTCGCCGACACCGGTGACGCGGTGTACGAGACGGTGGCCCTGCTGCCCCCGCCGCGGACCACCAGCCCGGCGGCCCGGGCGCTGATGAGCCTGCTGGAGCGAGGCAGCGGTTGACGGCCTCGCGACGAGCGGCGGACGGCGGACGGCGCCGCATCACCGCTGGTCGCCGACGGTCGCCGCGGCGGGGTGTGCCCTGTGGTCAGGGCAGTGACTGTTCGGTCCAGATGACCTTTCCGGTTTCGGTGTACCGGGTCCCCCAGCGCTGGGCGATCTGCCCGACCAGGAAGAGGCCGCGGCCGCCCTCGTCGGTGTCGGCGGCCAGGCGCACGCGCGGTGAGGTGCCGGTGCCGTCGGCGACCTGGCAGATCAGCGTGCGTGCGTGGACCAGGCGGACGCAGATGGGGGCGGCGCCGTAGCGGATGGCGTTGGTGACCAGTTCGCTGATGATCAGTTCGGTGCCGAGGACCAGTTCCTCCAGACCCCAGCGACGCAGGTGGGCGGTGGCCGCGGCTCGGCTCGCGGCCACTGCCGAGGGGTCGGGCGGGACGTTCCATTCGGCGATGCGGTCGCCGGGCAGTGCCTTGGTGCGCACGACCAGCAGGGCGATGTCGTCGGCCGAATCGGCCGGGAGCATCGCGGCCAGTACGGCCTGGCAGGTCTGTTCCGGACTGTGCCCGGGGTGGGAGAGGGCGGCGCGCAGTCGGTCGAGGCCGACGTCGATGTCCCTGGTTCGTGACTCCACCAACCCGTCGGTGTACAGGACGAGACGGCTTCCCTCGGGAATGTCGAGCTCGATCGTGGCGAAGGGGAGCCCGCGTAGACCCAGGGGTGGGCCGGCGGGCGTGTCGGGGATGTCGACCGTACCGTCGGGGCTCACCAGGATGGGGGGCAGGTGACCGGCGCGGGCGAGCCGGCAACGGCGGGTCACCGGGTCGTAGATCGCGTAGAGGCAGGTGGCGCCGATGACGGCCGCCTCGCCGCCGCCGGCCGTCTGCTCCTCGTCGATACGGGCGACGACGTCGTCGAGGTGGGTGAGGAGTTCGTCGGGCGGCAGGTCGAGCATGGCGAGGTTGTGCACGGCGGTGCGCAGCCGTCCCATGGTGGCGGCGGCGTGGAGGCCGTGTCCGACGACGTCGCCGACCACGAGGGCGACGCGGGCGCCGGACAGCGGGATCACGTCGAACCAGTCGCCGCCCACTCCGGCGTGTGCGGGAAGGTACCGGTGGGCCGCCTCCACCGCGTCCTGTGCCGGCAGCCCCCGCGGCAGCAGGCTCTGCTGGAGGGTCACCGCGAGCGGGTGCCCGCCGCTGATGGCTGCCGCGAGCTGTTCCTGGCTGGTGTACCGGGCGTCGAACACGCCGCCGTTGCTGCCCAGCCGGAGCACGGCGATGCGGTCGGCGACGGCCTGGACGTCGTCCAGGTTGTGGCTGACCATGATCACGGCGTGGCCCTGGTCGCGCAGCCGGCGGATCAGGTCGAGCATCCTCGAGGTCTGTTCCACGGTGAGCGTGGCGGTCGCCTCGTCCAGCACCACCAGCTGGGGGCGGCCGAGCAGCGCCCGGGCGATGGCGACCGTCTGGCGCTCGCCCAGGGTGAGCGTACGCACGGGGACCCGGAGGTCGGGGCGGGTGATGGCGAGCTGGTCGAGCAGCGCGAGGGAACGTTTCTCTATCTCGATCTGCCGCAGGACGCCGAACCGGCGCAGCTCACGGCCGAGGTAGAGGTTGGAGACCGCGTCCATCCGGTCGACGAGTGACGGGTCCTGGTACACGGTGGCGATGCCCAGCCGCTGGGCTTCGGCGGGCCGGTCGAGATCGACCGGAACGCCTTGCCACTCGATGGTCCCCGAGTCCGGCGGGGCGATCCCGGACACGGCTTTGACCAGTGTGCTCTTGCCGGCTCCGCTCTCGCCGACCAGACCGAGGACCTGTCCGCGGTCCACCTCCAGGTCGACCGAGTCGAGGGCCACGACCCCGCCGTAGTGCTTGGTGATCCCGCGCAGGGACAACAGCGGACCCCGGGGCACTCGCCCACCTCCACCTCTCCACGGCCCACCAGATGGCGGTCGGTCCGCCGCCCCGCCCCCGACGACCCTTCCGAGGAACCCGAGAAAACCGGGAACCCGAGGAACCCGAGGCACGGGTTGTCCACCCTGACACCGGCGTCGCGGGCTGCTGAGACGGGACACGCGAGAACGGCCCCGTTCGGCGGCATCCCTCTCCGGAGTACCTCGCACCGGTGCGCGAGGCCGCCTCGACACACGCCGGCACGGCTGTGGCGGTGGCTGGTGAGCCCCGGTCGTGGACGTGTGCCGGGTGCGGAACGGGTCGGCGAGGTGCGGTCACTCCACCACTCCACGGGATGAAGAAGACGCACCCGATGGAGTCACCGCACGCCGGGCGGATCCGGGGTTGCGGAGGCGGGCCTTCCGATCGCTCGTCGCGGCGCTCGGTGCGGTGGAAGCTGCCGCGGGTTCCCGGTCAGGAGGGGTTGTCGGCGTGCGTGAGGGTCTCCCAGGCGACGAAGAGGTTGTTGCTGCCGGCCGGGCGGTTGCGCCGGGTCAGCGTCTCGGTGTTGGTCATGGCGAAGCCGAGGCGGTGGTGCATGGCGTTGTAGCCGACCTCGGTGACCGGGCCGAGCCCCAGGTGGAGGGAGCCGCCGCACAGCCAGCTGGGGACGGCGGTGCCGAGTTCGTACTTGGACTGGAACCCGAGGGCCTGGCGCAGGCGTTCGCCGACGTCCGTGCCGTACAGGTCCTGGCCCTGGATGCGGCTGGTCTCGGCGACGTGCGAGATGGCGGAGATGCCGTAGCCGGTGTGCGTGAGGTCCCGACAGGTCTCCTGGGTGAGGCCGGTGACGAAGGTCGACTGGCCCTGCCAGTAGTTGACGATCTTGTCGCGGGTGTCGAGGTTCTGGCTCGGCACGGTCTTCGGCAGTGCGCCGTCGGAGGCCAGGTAGACGTAGGCGGCGGTGCGCGTGCGGAACTTCGCCATGGCCTTGTCGTACGACGTCCGGTCCTCCAGGAAGACGGAGATGCCGACGGCGGCCTCCATCATCGACAGCTCCCAGTTTCCGTTGGAATTCGAGCCGTTGATGATCTCGGGCAGGTAGACGTTGCGGAGCATGGTCGCGAACCGGCCGGAGTTCGGCCAGCCGCCCGTGTACGTGTACTTGATGATCTCGGCGGCCTTGGGCCAGGACGAGCCGGCCCAGCCGGTCTGCAGCGGGGCGTTGCTGTTGGTGTGGTCCGTGATGACGGCGGACCAGGCGTCCATCAGCTGGACGGACTTCTGCGCGTAGCGCGCGTCACGGGTGACGTACCAGGCGAGGGCGTTGGTGTACGCGGCGATGGCGTCCTCGCGTTCGTCGGTGCAGCCGTAATTGGGGTTGGAGTACGAGCCGCACTCGACGACCGATCGGGGCTTGGGGGCGCGGTTCGGGTCGGCGTACTTGCTCGCCATCATCTGGTCGTAGGCGCCCTTCCAGGGCTGGGCGCCGGCGAGGACCTTGGAGCGGGCGAAGTCCAGCTGCCCCTGGGAGACGGCGACTCCGGGGTGGGTGAAGACGGCGGGGGCCGCTCCGGCGCCGGGTGCGGCCGGCCAGACGAGGACACCGGCGACGAGGGCGGCGACAGCTGCGAGGAGTCCGGTTCTGCGCATGAGCGGGGCCTTCCGTTCTCGTATGTGAACGTGAAGCACCTTGGTGAACAGGCGCGTTAAGCCGAGACGATAGGTCTGGACCAGATTGCCGTCAAGATGGGAAGGCGACGGCCGGCGCGACCGCCGGCGAACGCCTCGGGCGCGGTGTCGCTCGATGTCGCCCGACGCCGTGAGGGCGGGTGCGGGTGGCAGGCTGGGCATCATGAGCGACTTGTACGGGACCTCTGTCGTCCTGCGTCCTTCCGTCCTCGGGGATGTCCCCGAACTCGCCGCCATCCGGGCCACGCCCGAGGTCCGGGCGCGGTGGCTCGGTGGGGAAGACCTGGTCGGGGAGGTGGTCTCCGATCTGGAGGACTCCTCCACCCGCTATCTTACGGTCCGGTACGGCGGCCGGATCGTCGGCATGATCCAGTGGTACTCCGAGGAGGACGAGGACTACCGGCACGCCGGGATCGACCTCTTCCTCGATCCGTCGGTGCACGGCCGGGGGCTGGGCACCGACGCCGTCCGTACGCTGGCCCGGCACCTCGTCGACGACCGCGGGTACCACCGGCTGGTCATCGATCCGGCGGCCGACAACACGGCCGCCATCCGCTGTTACGAGAAGGTCGGGTTCCGGGCCGTCGGTGTGATGCGCCAGTACGAACGGGGCGCGGACGGCACCTGGCACGACGGTCTGCTGATGGACCTGCTGGCGGCGGAACTGGTCCGCTGAGTCCCGTGGAGTCCAGCTGAGCCGGTTCAGCCGGTTAGACAGGTCGGCCGAACCGGCTGAACCCAGGCGCCGAGCAAGGTCTTGTCCCTCGCGGGGGACGGGGCGGTGACGCCTGGTTCGGCGGGCTGGGACGACGCGGGTGTTCGGTTCGCCTGGTTCGATCGAGGCGAGGGCACGGCCAGGTGGTAGCAGAACGGGCCCTTCTCTCCCGATGGCGAGAAGGCTGCCGTCAGGGTGCCGGCAGCACGACGCCGGGCAGATCGGGTCCGGCAGCGGGCCGGGATCGACCGCCCGGAGAAATGCGGCTGACAGATCGTCCCGGCGGTGCTTACGATGCCCGCGATGAAGAACTTCCCCCTCTCCGGATGGGGGGAATCGTCCGCGCAAGGTGAGTGCTGATGGCCACTCACTTCGCGGAACCGATTCCCGCCCGCCTGTCGATGTGGCAGCGCGTACGCGAGTACGCCGTGCCACCGTCCATGATCGAGATCGCGACCGCCCGCCGGGTGACCGGTGACTGGGCGGGAGCCTGCGCCGCCGCCCGGGTCGACGTCGATCTCGATCTGCGCGCCGTGCGCGTCCGCCACGGCACCGAACTCGCCGCTCGCCTCCGGGCCGATCTGCGTCGCCTGGCGCCGGATCTGCTGCGCTGGCACATGCCCCGGATCGCCCCGGACGGGCGGCTCCGGCCCGGCCTCACCTTGTCGTTGGCCCGTTACGGAGGCCCGGGCGCCGCGGCACCGCATCTCGTCGTGCGGACGCCACCGGCCTGGGCGGACGCGGGCCAGCGGATGTCCCTGGCGCTCTGGGAGGAGTCCCGGGGAGACGCGCCCAGGCATCACCCCCATCCCCACCCCGACCGGCGCTTCCGTCTCGATCTGCACCGTCACCTCTGGGACGCCACCCGCAGCGCCGAACTGGCGCGACGGTGCGGCCCGGACGCGCCGTACGGGCCCGGCGACCACGACCTTCCGCGGCCGTCGGACCACTGGGCGGCGGAGGCGGAGCTGTTGCTGCGGGCCGAGGGCCGTTCGCGCGGCGCTCTGACCGTACGGCTCGGTGCGCGCAGCCGCTCCGTGCTCGAACTCGTCGCCCCCGACGACAGCCATGCCCCCGTGCTCAGGCCGGTGCGGGAGGTGCTGTCGCCGCAGCAGGTCGCGGCGCTCCCGGTGCTGCCGGAAGCCGCGGCACGAAAGCTTCCTGACCTGGAACTCCTGCGGGCAGGGCTGTTTCCCGCCGAACGGCTGCACCCGCTGGTCGCGGCGGCGCTGTCGACTCCGGGAGTCGTGGGTCCTTCGGGCTCGCCGCCACCCGCCGGGGCGGCCGTGATCGGTCCGCGGGGCGGCCGGGGGCCGGACTCCGGCCGGGACGCGGGCCCGGCCCGCGGTGCGGACGTGAGTCCGGACGGCGGGTCCGCGGACCCGCACCGGGTCGAGTGCCTGGGAGAGAGACACCGGATCGCCCTGCGGGACGGCGTACTGGTGGCGGTCGATCACGACCCGGCCCAACTGGCCCGTGAGGAGCTCCTCATGGCGCTGGGCGGGCCGGGGCTCCCCTGCCTGCGGGCGATCGACACCGTGCACCGCAGCCCGGAGGCGTTGCCCGCGGTCCGCGAGCGGCTCGGCCACGGTGACGTGACCGGCGCCCTGGTCGTGGTCGAGGGGTTGCTCGGTCCCGGTGCACTCCTGCGCGACGGGCCCCTGCGTGACGCCCTGGAGGGTGCGGTGGCCGGTCGCCTGGGTCACGGGTTGTTCCGTTCGGGTCTCGTACCGGTGCATCCTGCCGCGGATGTGGCCGGGGACAACGGCTACCGGCCCCGGCTCGACCGTCGTCTGCCGTCGGAGTTGCGCCGCAAGCGCGGCAGCCGTACCCGGCCACGGACCTGCCTGCGCGACTGACGGCCCGAAACCTGCGGCGACCTGCCGCCCGCAGGACCGCCCGTGCCGGGGTCTTCGGCCTACCGGCTCCCCCTTGACCCGCCCCGGGCCCCGAAAGCCCCGGCGGCTCGACCGACCCCGCGCCGGGCCCGGCGCCCCGCCCGATCTCCCGGCACGTATCGCGCTGTGCGCGCTCTGCATGAGGTGCGTGCTCTGCATGACGTGCGTGATGTGCGTGCCGTACACCGCTCGACCAGTCCGGACCTTCCGTCCACGAATTCCCCCAGGTGATGCCCATGACTTCCAGCACCGTCCTCTCCGTGCCCGTACCGCCGGCCGCCGACCTGCCGCAGCTCGGCCTCGCCGAGGACCTCCTGTCCCTCCTGCGCACGACCACCACCGAGCCGCGCCACGACGAGCAGTTGGAGGCACTGACCCTCGCCGTCGCCGCGGACCTGCCCGTACTCCTGTGGGGCGAGCCCGGCATCGGCAAGACCGCCGCGCTGACCCAGCTCGCCGCCTCCCTCGACCTGCCGCTGACCACGGTGATCGCCAGCGTCCACGAGCCGACCGACTTCTCCGGGCTGCCCATCGTGGGCGAGGACCCGGCGGTGAACGGGGTGCCCATGGCCCCGCCGCAGTGGGCCGTGGAGTTGGTGCGCGCCGGGCGGGGGCTGCTCTTCCTGGACGAGCTGTCCACGGCCACCCCGGCCGTGCAGGCCGCGCTGCTGCGCGTCGTCCTGGAGCGGAGGGTCGGGGCGCTTCGGCTTCCCCCCGGCGTACGGATCGTGGCCGCCGCCAACCCCCGGGCGTCTGCTGCCGACGGCTGGGAGCTGAGCCCGCCGCTGGCGAACCGGTTCGTGCACCTGTACTGGGTGCACGACCGGGAGGTGGTGGTGCGCGGTCTCGGCGGGGTCTGGCCCCGTGCGGAACTGCCCCGGCTGGACGCGGCGGGGTTGCCGGACGCCGTGGCGTTCGCCCGCCGCGCGGTGTGCGGTTTCCTGAGCACGCGGCCGACGCTGATCCACCGGCTGCCGACCACCGAGACCCGGCGCGGCGGGGCCTGGCCCTCGCCCCGCAGCTGGGAGGCCGCGATGACGCTGCTCGCCTTCGGCACGGCCGCTTCCGTCTCCCGGGACGTGCTGGCGCTGCTGGTCCGGGGCGCGGTCGGGGACGGCCCCGGGCTCGAACTGCTCGCCCACATCGACCGGATGGAGCTGCCCGACCCTGATGTGCTGCTGGCCGATCCCGCCGCCGCCGAACTGCCGGAGCGCGGCGACCTGCGCCAGGCCACGCTGGACGCGGTCGTGGCCGCCGTCGGCGCGCGCCCGGAGCGGGAGCGCTGGGAGGCGGGCTGGGCGCTGCTGGTCAGGGCGCTGGAGACCGGCGCACCGGACCTGCTGGTGGGCCCGGCGAAGGCGCTGGCCGCGCTGCGGCGCGAGGGCTGGGAGGTGCCGGAGGCGGTGGA
This sequence comes from Streptomyces sp. NPDC043176, assembly GCF_056436715.1. NCBI lineage: Bacteria > Bacillati > Actinomycetota > Actinomycetes > Kitasatosporales > Streptomycetaceae > Streptomyces > Streptomyces sp. NPDC043176. The sequence goes on along the minus strand of NZ_JBWKCA010000007.1, from coordinate 230,183 downwards.
ACGCCTCGCCTCGGTGATCGGACTCGCCCGGCGGGCGGAGGATTCGGTGGCGCGGACCGCGGCGGCCGTGGGCGCCGGGAGCTCGGTGGGTGGTCGCGCATGACCGGAGCCGTGAAGCAGCCGAAGCGGCGCCAGGCAGACCCGTCGGCTCGCCCCCTGCCCCGTCCGATGGCCCCTCCCCCGCCGCCCAGGCCGGTGCGGGTCGCCGTGCCCCACCTCCCGCCGGGGCCGGCCGTCCCTCTGGACACGGAGAAGCTGCTGGCCGCCCGGCTGCACGCGGTCACGGTCCGCCCGTACCTCGCCAGCGCGCTCTTCGCGCTGCACGTGGTGGAGGACCGGTCCGTACCGACCATGGCGGTGGACGCGTACTGGCGCTGCTACGTCTCCCCGCTGTTCGTGGCGCGCACCCCGCTGGAGGAGCTGGCGGGCGTGTGGGTGCACGAGGTCTCCCACCTGCTCCGGGACCACCACGGGCGGAGCGAGCGGTACGCGCGGGAGCACGGGGAGCGCGGGCCCGGGCAGCGGCTCCGGCAGAACATCGCGGCGGACTTCGAGATCAACGACGACATCTACGGTGACGGCCTGCCGATGCCGACGGGGGCGGTGCGGCCGTCGATGCTGGGCCTGCCGGACGGGCTGCTCATGGAGGAGTACCTGCGCACGTCCTCGATGGCGGGCCGCACTTCGCGGCTGACCTGGCTGGACTGCGGCAGTGGCGCCGACGGGCACGCGCGGCCCTGGGAGCTGGGGCCCGAGGGGGCACACGGGCTGAGCAGGCAGCAGCGGGACGCGGTGCGCTTCCGGGTCTCCGAGGCGATCACCGGCCGGCCCGGGGAAGCCCCGGAGGGGTGGCGGCGGTGGGCGGACGAGGCGTTCCATCCACCGCAGCCGTGGCGGCAGTTGCTCGGCGCCGCGGTCCGCGCGGCCGCGGGCGCGCCGGGGGTGGGCGAGGACCACAGCTACCGGCGTCCGTCCCGCCGTTCGGCCGGTGTGCCCGGCGTCGTGCTGCCGAGCCTGCGCCGCATGCCACCCCGCGTCTGCGTCGTGATCGACACCTCCGGTTCGGTGAGCGACGCGGAGCTGGGCGGCGCGCTGCTGGAGGTGGCGGCGATCTCGCGGGCGGTGGGCGGCCGGCGCGACCTGGTCTCGGTGATCTCCTGTGACGCGGCGGCAGGCGTCGCCGTACCGCTGTGCCGCGCCGAGAACCTCGAACTCATCGGTGGCGGCGGCACGGACCTTCGGTCCGGCTTCGCCCGGGCGTTGCGCTCCCGGCCCCGCCCCGACGTGATCGTCGCCCTCACCGACGGGCAGACGCCCTGGCCTTCCGCGCAGCCGCCCTGCCGCACCGTCGTCGGTCTCTTCCCGCGGCCCGCCCGCGCCGTGGACGAGGACGACCCGGACTACACCCCTGACGACCCGCCGGCCTGGGCACGTGTCGTTCCCATCGGATAGCGGGGGTGCCCGCGCGGGCCGCGAACGGCTGCTCGCAGGCCTCAGGTCAGGTGACGGCCGAGCGCGGAGTCCATCCGGCGTACGTCCTCGGGCTCCCGGCGGAGAAGATTCGGACCATTCTGTTTCAGCCGCGGCCGGCGGTCGTGTTCGGCGGTGGCGGCGGTGTGATCGGCGACTTCGTCTCAGGCTCCGTAGCCGCAGGGAGGGTGTCATGGGCCGGTGCCCGTCGGGTACGTCGCGGCCGGGCGATGACGCCGTGAGTGGCGGCGGCGAGCGACCAGAGCAGGAGGGGGAAGGCGGCGACCCGTTCCATGCCTCCCATGCCGAGACCGAGGTAGGCGTGGGAGAGGAACAGTCCGAGGGCGGTGAGCGCTGTGGCGCCCGAGAGGACGGCGCCCCACCGCAGGAGCGTGGGTGTGTGGTGTGCCAGGGCGAATCCCGCGACGACGAGGCCGATGTTGCCGGCCGCCATGATGAGGAGGGCGCCCAGGACGTGTCGGTTCTCGTCGACGTCCGCGGGCGCCAGTCCGGCCAGTACGAATCCCGCTCCGGCGGCGGCCAGCAGCAGGCGGGCCGTGGCGGCGGCCCGGCCGGGGCGCCACAGGGCACCGCCGGTCAGGGCCGCGCCGACGAGGAGGAGCACGCCCAGGGCTGTGAACGAGCTGTTCATCAGGGCGTGTTCGGGTGAACAGATGTACCGCGGCTCGGGTTCGGACTGCAGGGCGCAGTGAACGTTGCCCAGGTCGCTGATGTTGTTCCGCGCCCAGCTGTACGGTCGGGCCCACGCCGACTCGGCGATCACGTGGACGACGAAGAACTGCACCACGCCGACAATCCATGCCCCATGACCGATCCGTGCCTTCACCTGTCCGCCTTTCGTCACGCGTATCCCGTACGGACAGCCGATCACGCGGCGCCGGGCTGGGACACGCCGACGAGCCCCCTGAAGCGGGGTGGGGCAGACCCCACGGCGCGGGCGCGTCCGGTGGGCCGTTGGAGGCGGCGGCCGCCCGGGCGCGCGTGCCGCCGGTAGGACCGGGCGCGTCAACGCTCAAGGGGAGAATCGCTGGTGACGGGATGTCGCACAAGGCGGACGCCGGTGTCAGGGATCGCACGGCGGCTGGCATGAGTTCGCCGTGCCGCGGCAACGATCGGACGCCCGCCGCTTCGACCGCCGCCCCGGGCGGGTCCTCTGGGCGCGAGGAGGAGTGATCGCGCCGACGGTCCGGCGCCCCCTCCCCCGGCCTTTGTCCGTCCGGGTGTTGCTCGGGTGCTGCGGGAACGTGAACCGTGTGAACACGCCGTGGCGGGAGTCCGCGGAGGGATCCGGATCGCGGGGTCGGCGGCTAGCGTCTCGGGCAGAGCCGTTCCGGGGAGCAACCGCCACACGGAATCAGGGGCCCGGCCGCACCATCGGCCGCCGTTCCGCCGGCTGTTCCCGCCGCGTCCGCGGGCCCCGCTGTGCCGCAGCACCCGGCACCTCCCGGGGGCGCGTGGGCCGCGCGATCTCCCACCGATTCCTCCCCTTCAGCCACGAGGACCCCCTGATGCCGTTCTCCCTGCCCGCGGGCGGGCGCCTCGCCGTGCTCGCCCTCTCCCTCGCCGTGGCCCTCGGGGGAACCCCCGCGGCCGCAGGCCCGGCTTCCCCGTTCGGCCCGCAGCCGCCGCAGAACCCGGCCACGGCGGCCAACGGCTCCGCGACCATGCACGGCGACAGCGCCTCCAGCGGCACCAGCCCGTACCCGGGTCCCGGAACCGCCGGCGTCGACTACTCCCGTACGGCGCTGGCTTCGGCCTGCCCCACCGTGCTCGTGGGGAGCGACGGCTACGTGGTCGCCCTCTGCACCACCATCTTCGGGCAGACGCCGACGGTCCACCTGCTCGACCCCGCCACCGGAGCCGACCTCGCCTCCCTCGCCCTGCCCAAGGGCAGCCTCTTCGGCGGCGTCTACGCCTACCTCGACGCCACCGACCGCCTGGTCGTCGTCGACGGGAACGACAACCTGCTCCGCGTCGGCCACCGCCGCACCGAGTCCGGATGGACGCTCCGGATCGAGCAGTCCACGCCGCTCGGGAACGCCGTCCCCGCCGGGGACGACATCGTCGGCCTGACACCGGACTGGGACGGCAGGGTCTGGTTCGCCACCAGCGGCGGGGTGATCGGGACCGTCGACACCGGCACGGGTGCGGTGCGCGCCATCGGCACCGGCGAGGGCGTCCAGAACAGCATCTCCACCGTTCCCGGCCGCACCGCCGTCGCCACCGACCACGCCCTCTACCTCCTGTCGGCCGGGCCCGACGGAACCCCCGTCGTCGACTGGCGGGCCCCGTACGACCGGGGTCCGGCCCGCAAGCCCGGACAGCTCAGCTGGGGCACGGGCACCACGCCGAGCTTCTTCGGGCCGGGCGACGGCACCGAGTACGTCACCATCGTCGACAACGCCGACCCGCACGGGAACCTGCTCGTCTACCGGGTGGCCGGCGGGCCGGAGCCGATCTGCCGGGTCCCCGTGCTCACCCAGTACGCCCGCAGCGGCACCGAGGACGCCGTCATCGCCTCCGGCCGCAGCGTCTTCGTCACCAACACCTACGGCTACCCCTATCCCGCCCTGCCCGAGGGCGCTCCGGCGAGCGAGCCCTCCTCCGCGAACTTCGACGGGGGACTCAGCCGGATCGACGTCGACGCGGCGGGAACGGGATGCTCGGTGGTGTGGAACAGCCCCGTGAAGTCCGCCGCGCTGCCCCGGCTGTCCCTCGCCGACGGAAGGATCTACACCGTCTCCGTGACCGGGCCGACCGGCAGCGCCGGCCTGAACACCTTCGCCCAGTACCACCACGCCGTGCTCGACCCGGCCACCGGCGCCAAGCTGAGCAGCTCCTACCTGGGCATCGGGCTGGTCTACAACCCGCTCCAGATGCGGGGGACGGCCGCCCCGGACGGCACCCTCTACCAGGGCACCGAGACCGGAGTGGTCCGCATCTCCAAGCGCTGACCCCTGCATGAGGGGAGCCCGTCGAGAACAGTCGCGTGGCCGCACCGGTCTCCTGCCGGTGCGGCCACGCGGGGTTCAGGCGCTGCGGGTCTGTTCGCGGTACATCTGCGCGACGAGGAAGGCGAGGTCGAGGGACTGGCTGCGGTTGAGGCGGGGGTCGCAGGCGGTCTCGTAGCGTCGGTGGAGGTGGTCCACGAGGATCTCGTCGCCGCCGCCCACGCACTCGGTGACGTCGTCACCGGTGAGTTCGACGTGGATGCCGCCGGGGTGGGTGCCGAGTGCCTTGTGGACCTCGAAGAAACCCTTGACCTCGTCGAGCACGTCGTCGAAGCGGCGGGTCTTGTGGCCCGAGGAGGCTTCGAAGGTGTTGCCGTGCATGGGGTCGGTGACCCAGGCGACGAGGGCGCCCGACGCGGTGACCTTCTCGACCAGCTCGGGGAGCTTGTCGCGGACCTTGTCGGCGCCCATGCGGACGATGAAGGTCAGCCGGCCGGGCTCGCGGTCCGGGTCGAGGCGGTCGATGTAGGCGAGGGCTTCGTCCGCCGTGGTGGTGGGGCCGAGCTTCACGCCGAGGGGGTTGCGGATCCTGGAGGCGAACTCGATGTGGGCGTGGTCGAGCCGGCGGGTGCGCTCACCGATCCAGACCATGTGGCCGGAGGTGTCGTAGAGCTGCCCGGTGCGCGAGTCCACACGGGTGAGGGCGGACTCGTAGTCGAGGAGGAGGGCCTCGTGGGAGGAGAAGAACTCGACGGTCCTGAACTCTTCGGGGTCGGCGCCGCAGGCCTCCATGAAGGTCAGCGCGTTGTCGATCTCGCGGGCCAGCGCCTCGTAGCGACGGCCGGAGGGGGACGACTTCACGAAGTCCTGGTTCCAGGCGTGGACCTCGCGCAGGTCGGCGTAGCCGCCGGTGGTGAAGGCGCGCACGAGGTTGAGGGTGGAGGCGGAGGCGTGGTACATGCGCTTCAGGCGCTGCGGGTCGGGTGTGCGGGCCGCGGCGGTGAAGGCCTGGCCGTTGACGGAGTCGCCCCGGTAGCTGGGGAGGGTGACTCCGTCGCGGGTCTCGGTGGGGCTGGAGCGGGGCTTGGAGTACTGGCCGGCGATGCGGCCGACCTTGACGACCGGCACGGAGGCGGCGTAGGTGAGGACGACGCCCATCTGCAGGAGGGTCTTGAGTTTGTCGCGGATGTCGTCGGCCGATACGGCGTCGAAGGCTTCCGCGCAGTCGCCGCCCTGGAGGAGGAAGGCCTCTCCCCTGGCGACGGCCGCCATGCGGGCGCGCAGCTGGTCGGCTTCGCCGGCGAAGACGAGCGGGGGGAAGGACCGGAGGTCCGCGATCACCTCGCGCAGGGTCTCCGGGTCGGGGTACTCGGGTTGTTGCGCCGCGGGCAGGGTCTGCCAGGATCCGGTGGGGCTGTGGAGGTTCACGCCCGTCCTTTTCAGTTCGTCGGTACGACGGGGGCCTGACGGATGCCGAGGAGGGTGCACCCGGTCTCCGTGCTGATGCGGTGGACGCTTCCCGGCTCCTCTATGACGAGGTCGCCGACCCGGTAGCGGTCGCCGTTGTCGTTGAGGAGTTCGCCCTGGAGGACGAACATGAGCTCGTGCCCGAGGTGCTCGTGGAGGTCTCCGTGGGCGCCGGGGTCGAAGCGGATGAGCTGGGCGGTCGCGGGCCGGTCGTCGTCGGTCGTGTACAGGGCGTGGACGGCGGTGCCGGTACGGCCCGGCTCGTGCCACCGCTTCCAGTCGACGGAGTCCAGTGCCTCGGGGGTCAGCAGGTCGCGCAGGACGGTCACGCTGCGGTCCGTGCGGTCGCCGACGGGGGCGGGCGTAGTGGGCACGTCGGTGTTCTCCCTTTGCTTCTGCCGGTGTGAGCGTTCCGCGGGCCGGCGTCGTGCGGTGTTTGTTCGGCCCGATCCAGGCTCGGGGCAGGAGGGCCGCACGTCATCACTCGTCGGAGGAAGCTCCGGCGCCCGTTCCTCCGGAGGTGTACACCGATCGGCCGAGGTTCCCGTCCCCGTCGGCCGGTGGTGCGGTCAGTCCGCGGGCGGCAGGCCGAAGGTGGCGGCCAGGCCGTCGGCGCCGTCCTCGGTCACGTGGACGACGCGGGGGCTCGATCCGTAGCGCAGCCAGCCCAGTGCGAAGAGGCGCGCGGTGAGCGCGGCGCCGACCGCGCCGGCGAGGTGGTGGCGCTGTTCGCTCCAGTCCACGCAGTAGCGGATCGGGGGGCGGCGGGCGGGCAGCCGGTCCAGGTCGACCCCGAAGCGGGCCAGGGTGTCCCGGCCGGTGTCGGTGAGCCGGTAGTCGACGTCGTGCCCGTATCCGGACGCGCCGTCGCGCACCGCTTCCTCGGGGCGGTGGCTGCCGTCGTGCCCGGCGAGGAGGCCGTCCTTGAGCATGCAGTCCAGGAGGCTCACGCCGAGTCGGCCGGCGAGGTGGTCGTAGCAGGTGCGGGAGCGGCGCAGGGCGCCTGCGGTGCTGCTCTCGCGCAGTGAGGTGACCGGGAGGGGTGGTGCGATGACGGCCAGCGCCTCCAGGGCGAGGCTGACGTCGGGGTTGGCCAGGCGGTAGTAACGGCACCGGCCGGCGCTTTCCATGACGACCAGCCGCGCCTCGACGAGCTTGCCCAGATGGACGCTGGCCGTCGCGGCGCTCACGCCCGCCTCGGTGGCGAGCAGGCCGGCGGCCACGGCCCGGCCGTCGCTGAGCGCCTTGAGCATCCGGGCGCGGGAGGGGTCGGCGATCAGATGCGCGGCCCGGGCGATGTCGGGCTGGTGGTGTACCTGGTCCTGGTTCCGGCGTCGACCGGTCGTCGTCCTTGCCATGCCGCCAGCGTAGTCCGACCACACTTTGACGGGTGACTAAATGTTGCGACCCGAGACTGGATCGCATGACGTCCACAGACCCTTCGCCCTCCCCCGCTCTCGCGCCCGACGCCTCCGCAGGGCCGCCGCCCGAGCGCCCCGCGCTTTCCCTTCCGCCGCTCATCGCACTGAGCCTCGGCTACTTCCTGGTGATGCTGGACGTCACGGTCGTGAACGTGGCCGTGCCCGCCATCCAGGACTCGCTCGACGCCGGTCCGTCGGACCTGCAGTGGATCGTCGACGGGTACAGCGCCTTCTTCGCAGGGCTGCTCCTGGTCGGCGGCGGGCTCGGTGACCGCTTCGGGCACCGGCCGCTGTTCCTCTCCGGCCTGGGGGTCTTCGCCGCCGCGTCCGTGGGCTGCGCGCTGGCGCCCTCCGCGGGGGTCCTGATCGGTGCCCGACTGGCTCAGGGCGCCGGGGCCGCGCTGCTGGTTCCCGCGTCGTTCGCCCTGCTGCAGGCGGCCTACCCCGACCGGGCCCAGCGTGCCCGGGCGGTCGGCTACTGGGGGCTCGTCTCGGCGGTCGCCTTCGGCGCCGGGCCGGCGGTCGGCGGGCTGCTGGTCGCCGGGTTCGACTGGCGTGCGGTGTTCTGGGTGAACCTGCCCGTGGCCGCGGTGGCGGTACTGCTCACCCTGCGCCACGTCCCCGCTCCGGGCCGGAAGGACCGGCCCGGCCGGATGGATCCGGCGGGTCTGCTGCTGGGTGTGCTCGGGCTGCTCGGCGTGGCCGGCGCGCTCAACGAGGCGGGATCCGCGGGCTGGACCTCTCCCGAGGTGCTGACGATGTTCGCGGGCGGCGTCGTGTGCCTGGCGGCCTTCGTCGCCGTCGAACTGCGCCTGGAGAAGAACGCGGCGGTACGGCCGGAGGGCCGGCGGCCGCTGCTGCCGATGTCGCTCTTCCGCGAGGTGCGGCTCTCGGCGACGAACGTCATCGGCCTGCTGCTCAGCTTCGGCTACTACGGCCTGCTCTTCGTCGCCACCCTGTACTTCCAGCAGGAGCGTGGACTCAGCGCGCTGAGCACGGGCTTCGCCCTGCTGCCGTCCGTCTGCATGGGCTTCGTCGCGGCGCCGCTGTCGAGCCGCCTGACGGCCCGCAGCGGCCCGTACGTGCCCATGGCCGGCGCGCTGCTGCTCGGCGGCGTCGGGTTCCTGGGCTGGCTGGTCGCCGGTCCCGACACCCCTTATGCCGTACTGCTCTTCGCGCTCATGGCGACGGGCCTCGCGACCCCGGTCACCGTCGTGGCGGCGACCGTGGCCGTCATGGAGGCGAGCCCCGCGGAGAAGGCCGGTACGGCGTCGGCGGTGTTCAACGTGTCCCGCCAGGTGGGCAGCGCCATGGGTGTGGCCCTCTTCGGCACGCTCGTCGGCACCACGGACGGGATGATCGACGGACTGCACACGTCGGCGGTCATCGCCGCGGTGGCGTTCCTGTCGGCTTCGGTGGTGGCCGTGGTCACCGGACGCCGTGCCGACCCCGCCCGGGCCGGGTGACGTCACCGGGACCCGATGGACAGCAGTTCCGATCGCCTCGGGCGGCGGGCTCCGACGCGTCCGGCACTGGTCCGGGAGCGGGGGGGCGCGCCGCCCGCTTTCCTGTCCGGTTCCCGTCTGCTTCCCGTCCGGTTCCTGTCCGGTTCCTGTCCGGTTCCCGTCCGCTTCGTGTCCGCTTCGTGTCCGGTACGCGAGTCCCGCCGGTGCCCCTGCCCCGCGCCTGCCTCGCACTCCGCGGTTGATCATCCTTGGGCCGTAATCTCCCCTTCCGCGTGATCAAGGCGTAAACTTCGGCCGTCGATCGGTCAGAGAACACGTCGACGCGCGGCACTATTCTGAACGGCGTTCCGCCATACTGATTGCGAGTTGAAGCATGGTGCAGTCCGTTCAGCGTGCCGCACGCATCCTGAGAGAGCTGGCGGCCCAAGGCCCCCGCCTGGGTGTCACCGAGCTCGCCGAGCGGATCGGGGTCTCCAAGCCGACCGTGCACGCGCTGCTGCAGACCCTGGAAGCCGAGGGGCTGGTCCGGCAGGAGAAGGGGACGAGCAAGTACCTCCTGGGGATGGCGCTGCTCCGCCTCGGCAACTCCTATCTGGAGACGCAGGAACTGCGCTCCCACTCGGTCGCCTGGGCGGACACCCTGGCCGAGCGCACCGGCGAGGCGGTGTGGGTCGCGGTGCTCGACGACGACCGGCACATCCTCGTCGTGCACCACGCCTTCCGGCCCCGCAGCGGGGTGCAGATTCCGGACCTCGGCGCCAGCGTGCCGTGGAACACCTCCGCGCTCGGCAAGTCGCTCGTGTCCTTCCTTCCGTCGCAGCGGCAGCGGGAACTGCTGGACGGCGATCTGGCCCGGCTCACCGGGCACAGCGTGGTGGACCCCGCGGTGCTGGCGGACCAGTTGGAGGCGATCCGGCAGACCGGTTACGCGCTCGAGGACCAGGAGAGCACGCTGGGCGAGGCCTGCATCGCCTCGCCGGTGTTCGACCGGACCGGCGAACCGGCGGGCGCGATCGGTGTCATCGGCCCCGTCGAGCGCCTCCTGTCCAAGGCGAACCGGCAGCGGCACGCGATCGCCGTGCGCGATGTGGCGACCCTGCTCTCGCGCGAGCTCGGGGCCGGCCGCGGCGTCGCCTGGCGTGTGTCGGACTGACGCCGGTCCTCAGCCGGGCCGCCCCGTCGCGTCGGTCACGCCGGTCACGCCGGTCACGCCGTAACGTGCAAACGCGAGGGGCAGGTGCGCGGGAAGTGTTCCCGCGCACCTGCCCCTCGGAGTCCGTGGTCCGCCGGGCGGTCAGTCGCCGACCCGGCCGGCGACACCCTCCACCCAGCGGTCCGCGAAGCCGTCCGCGACGGCCTGGCTGCGCAGGGTGTACGTCTTCAGCAGCCAGCGCGAGCGCGACCGCTCGGGGTCGTTGACCTCGATCAGTTCGCGGCTGTGCAGCCCGTTCTGGTTGGCGAAGATCAGCAGGTCGCCCTCGAGGATGCGATGCCGCTTCTTGTCCGCGCGGGTGAGCGCGTTCTTCAGCTCGATCAGGGCGTCCTTGGCCTCGCCCGGGGCGTCGGGCGCGACGGTGGTGTGCGTGTCCAGGTAGCGGATGCCGTAGTCGCCCTGGAAGATCGCGTGCTTCTCCGAGACGGTCAGGCTGCTGTTGTTGTCCTTGGAGACCACGTCGAAGGGGGTGACGAAGTGCGCCTCCCCGAGGACGCGCAGGGTGTCCGCGGACAGTCCGGCGCGCAGCGTGCGGGCCTCGACGAGGCTCGTGCAGGTGTACTCCTGCACCGGGCACCGCATGCCCAGCAGGCTGATGTAGTCGGCGCGCACGGGGTGGGCGGTGCGGTCGTTGTGGTAGACGAGCTCGCCGTCGCTGTATCCGGTCTGCTTCCCGTGGTACTTGCTGATGGAGTACACGTCGGTGAAGAAGTCCCCGTTGAAGCGGGTCGCGTACGCCATCACCGGGGTACGGGTCAGCTGCGCCACGAGCTCGAGGAAGCCCTCGCCGACGTAGGTCAGCTTGTGGGCGTACTTGTCCGCCTGCGGGTCGTCGTGCCCCAGCTCGGGAAGGTCCTTGTCCACCGGGCAGTTGCGGAGCACGTGCGTGTCGGAGACGCCCGCCTCGCGCTCCGTCCGGATCTGTTCGGCGGCCTGGAGCAGCGACTCGGGGACCTTGCCCTCGGTCGTCCGCCGTACGGCCGCGGAGAAGGCGTGGTAGTCGTCGTACGGGTTGGTGTCGATGGTCTCGAGAACCCCGTACAGTTCGTCCTTCTCGCGGTCGGTCATGAGGTAGAACGGCTGCATCGACGTTACTCCTTCTCTTCGGTCACGTTCTCGTCGGCGGCCCGCGTCCGCCCCAACGCCTCGTCCACGGTGGTGACTTCGGCGGTACGGCGGATCAAGGTCAGGGCCGCTTCGTGCAGTTCGGGACTGGAGGTGGCGGTGGCGTCCTCCAGCACCTCCACGTGGAAGTCCAGGTCGTGGGCCTCGCGGGCGGTGGACAGGATGACGAGGTCGGTGGTCACTCCGGTCAGCAGCAGCGTGTTCACGCCGAGGGTCCGGAGGGTCAGTTCGAGGTGTGTCCCGAGGAACGGGTTGATCCGGCGCTTGGCGATGACCGGCTCGTGGGCCTCGGGCTTGAGGGAGTCGTGCACCTCGGTGCCCCAGGTCCCCAGGATCAGCCGGTCGCCGTCGGCGGCCTCGGCGAACAGCGGCGAGACCGGCGACCAGTCCGGGAGCCCCGGGGAGAAGCCGACGACCACGTAGACCACCGGTATGCCGCGTTCGCGGGCGTGGTCGATGGCGCGGCGGGCGTGGCCGAGGACGTCCCGGCTCTCGATCTGGTCGAGGCAGACGTCGTTGTACTTCCCGTCGGGGTGGGCGATCTCGTTGATGAGGTCGAGCACCAGCAGGGCGGGGCGTCGGGTCATCGGCCGTTCCTCGTCGTCGTGGGCAGGAGCGGTCGGCGGCGCCGCTCGTGCGCGCTGATCTCCGCCTCGTGGCGCAGGGTGTCGCTGATGGTGTCCGCGCCGCGCAGCAGCCGGTCGCGTGCGCCCTCGTTGATCTCGAAGGTCTCGGTCCGGTCGGCGAACCGGACCTGGCGCAGCTCCAGGTCGACGGTGAGCGGTGTGGTCGGGTCCGTCTCGGTCAGCTCCCACAGCCGCTCCACGGCGTCCGGGGGGAGTGCGACGGGCAGCAGGCCGCGCATGAGGGCGTTCTCGCGGAAGATGTCGCCGAAGCTCGCCGCGATGACGGCCCGGAATCCGGCCTTCTGCAGGGCCCAGACGGCGGACTCGCGGGAGGAGCCGGTGGCGAACTCGTTGCCCGCCACGAGGACGGTGGCGCCCTGGTACTGGGCCTGGTTCGCGGGGAACGACGGGTCGTCCCGCCAGTCCCCGAACAGGCCGTTGCCCTGGCCGGTGGGGCTGAAGTAGGGGACGAAGCGGGCGGGGATGATCTGGTCGGTGTCGACGTTGCTGCGCCGGAGCGGCAGCGCCGTACCGACGTGCACGGTGAACTGTTCCATGTAGGTGCGTGGCCTCACAGGTCGGTGGGTGCGGTGATGCGGCCGGTGACGGCGCTGGCCGCGGCCACCGCCGGGGAGGCGATGTGCGTGCGCGACCCCTTGCCCTGCCGGCCTTCGAAGTTGCGGTTGCTGGTCGACACGGCGCGCTGTCCGGACCGCAGCCGGTCCTCGTTGAGACCGCAGCACATGGAGCAGCCGGCGATGGGGCGGAAGTCCGCGCCGGCACCGGTGAAGACCTGGTCGAGCCCCTCGTCCACGGCCTGCCGGTGCACGGCGGCGGAGCCGGGTACGACCAGCATGCGCACTCCGTCGGCGACCCGGCGGCCACGCAGCACGTCGGCCGCGGCGCGCAGGTCCTCGATGCGGCCGTTGGTGCAGGAGCCCACGAACACGGTGTCGATCCCGATGTCCGTCAGTCGGCTGCCGGGTTCGAGGTCCATGTACGCGAGGGCGCGTTCGGCCGCCGCGCGCTGGGTGGCGGTGTCGAAGTCCGCGGGGCTCGGCACACGGCCGTCGAGGGGCAGGCTCTGGGCCGGGTTGGTTCCCCAGGAGACGTACGGCCGGACCGTGGAGGCGTCGAGGGTGATCTCCTTGTCGAACGTCGCGTCCGGGTCGGTGCGCAGGGAGGTCCAGTACGCGACCTCGGCGTCCCACTCGGCTCCCTGCGGCATGCCGGGACGGGTGCGCAGGTAGGCGAAGGTCGTCTCGTCGGGGGCGACGAGGCCCGCCTTGGATCCGGCCTCGACCGACATGTTGCACAGGGTCATGCGGCCTTCCATCGACAGCGCCTCGACGGCCGGCCCGCGGTACTCGATGATGTGGCCCTGGCCTCCGCCGGTGCCGATGGCCGCGATCAGCGCCATCACCAGGTCCTTCGCCGTGGTGTCCGCCGGGAGGGTGCCCGTGACGTCGACCGCCATGTCCTTCGGGCGGCGCGTCCACAGCGTCTGTGTGGCGAGTACGTGCTCCACCTGGCTGGTGCCGATGCCGAACGCGATGGCTCCGAACGCGCCCAGTGTGGTGGTGTGCGAGTCGCAGCACACGACCGTCATGCCGGGGCGGACCAGGCCTTGTTCGGGACCGATGACGTGCACGATGCCGTGCTCCTCGTCACCGCGCCGGTACATGCGGATCCCGAAGGCGTCGGAGTTGTCCCGGAGCTGGACGGACTGGCGGCGGCCGGCGGGGTCGTCGAATCCGTGGAGGGGGGACGTGGTGGGCACGTTGTGGTCCTCTGTGCTCACCGTCAGCTCGGGGCGCCGCACGGTGCGTCCGGCCGCTCGCAAGCCGTCGAACGCCGCGGGCGTGTTCACCTCGTGGAGCAGGTGGAGATCGACGTAGAGCAGGTCGTCGCCTCCTGCGTCGCCCCTGCGGACCGTGTGGTCGGCCCAGACCTTTTGCGCAAGCGTTGAACCCATGTCCGCCATGCTCCCGGCACGTGTGGTGCCGGGGCATCGGCCGATGGTGGAGGCCTCCTTCGCCGGTGCACGGCACTCCTCCTTCCGCGCACCCGGGCCGTGGCGGCCGGCCGGGTCGTCCGTCGGTGGATGACGAGGGGGCCCGGGGCCGAGCAGGATGACCCCGCGTTCCACGCCTGTTCGATCCGCCCGTCGGCATCTCCGGAGAAGAAGTGAACGGACACAGTGAAGTGAACGGACGCCCCGTCGTCGAGCCCGCGGGCCCGACGGCCGCGCCCCCCGCCCCCCGGGTGCTGGCCCTGCGCGGTGCCACCCAGGCGGCGTCGAACGATCCGGACGAGATCGTGCGGGCCACCACCGAGCTGCTCGGTGAACTGGTCACCCGCAACGCCCTCGACCCGGCCGACCTGATCAGCATCTGGTTCACCGCGAGCCCGGACCTCACCGCCGCGTATCCGGCCCGCGCCGCCCGGGAGATGGGGTTCGTGGACGTGCCGCTGATGTGCGCGAGCGAGATCGACGTGCCGGGCGGCAGTCCGCGCGCGGTACGCGTGCTGATCCACACCCATTCCGCCCGGCCGCGGGCCGCTGCCGCGCACGTCTACCTGCGCGGCGCGGCCTCGCTGCGCCCGGACCTGGTCACGGGCGCGTCCACCGCCGGGTCGGCGGGGGCCTGACCGTGTCCTCGTCCGATGTCCCGGTCGACGCCGCGACGGTACGGGCCGAGCCGGTCGTGCCGTCCCGTCCGGTGACCCGGGAGGACACCGAGGTCCTGCGGCGGCTGCTGGCCAGGGCCGCGGCCGGCGAGTACCAGGTGCTCCATGCCGGGGACCACGTCGAGGAGCGCCGGCTCGCCGGTGACCCCGCGGTCGCCGGCCGCGAGGCGGGTCTCCTCGACGCGTTGGCCGGGATCATGCGGGTGAACAGCGGCAGACCGGTGCTGCGGATCGGCCGGAAGCGGGTGGACGGCGGCGCCCGGCGCGACGGGGATCCGGTGTGGACCGGTCAGGGGTTTCCGGCGCCCGACGACGAGCCGTCCTTCCTGCGGCGCACACCGGCGGACCGGCCCCTGCTGACGTCCACGCATCTGCCGTGGCTCGGGGAGGGCGCCCTCCGGCCGGACGGGGAGCCTGCCCGGTGGTTGGCCCGCGTCGCGAACCCGATCGCCTGCGAGGTCGGCCCCGACACCTCTCCTGACGAGCTGGTACGCCTGTGCCGTGTGCTGGATCCCGACCGGGCGCCCGGCCGTCTCACGCTCGTCTCGCGTATGGGCGTCTCCCGTGCGGCGTCGGAGCTGCCCCGGCTCGTGACCGCGGTGCGGCGGGCCGGGCATCCGTCGGCGTGGCTGTGCGACCCGATGGGCGGCAACACGCTCACCGCCGGCTCGGGCCGCCGGACCCACTTGGTGTCGATGGTGATCGAGGAGGTCGTGGCCTTCCAGCGGGCCGTCGTCGAGGCGGGCGGAGTGGCCGCGGGGCTGCGTCTGCTGACCACCCCGGATCCGGTGGCGGAGTGCGCCTGGGGCCTCGGTGACCTGGACGGGGTGGCCGAGCGCTCGACTTCGGCGTACCCTCCGCGGCTCAACGCCCAGCAGGCGTTCATGGTGGTGGGCGCGTGGGGGCCTTCCCGGCCGGACGCCGGGGCGTGACCGGAAGGGCGTGTCCGGGGCCTGTCCGTGGACGGGCCCCGGACCGGGACGGGCGGGGCCGCGTCACGTCCTTCGGTTCACACGCCGGGCAGGCACGCGATCCGCACGAAGCGCACCTCCGGTTCCGGGCCGGCCGTGACCGCCTCGGCGAGCGACCCGAAGAGCATCTCCGTGGAGGCGGCGCCGGGGTCCAGGTGGCCGATGCTGCGATAACCGAGGTACGAGGCACGGCCCTTGCGCGCCTGCATCGGGATGGTGGAACGGGCGCCCGTCCCGGCGGCCGCGGCGGCGGCTCGCGCGGCCTCGCCCAGGCTGCCGCCCCGCGCGCACACCGCGCGGAACGACGCCACGGCGGGCGCGTAGGCGTCGACCATGGTCTTGTCGCCGGTGGCCGCCGCTCCCAGTCTGACGACGGCGTCGAGTCCCGCCTGCAGCGCGTCGCCGAGCCGGGCCGCCTCGGCCCGGTCGTCCGCGAACGCGCCACCGATGGCCTGGAAGGCGCTGCCGTACAGAACGCCCGCGGCGCCTCCTACGTGGTCCCGGAGCAACAGCCCGGCCTCGTCCAGTAGTTCGCCCGCGGTTCCCGGGGTCCGGTCGCGCAGCAGCATGCGGTGGACGTGGGACGCGCCCCGGCGCATGTTGATGCCGTGGTCTCCGTCCCCGATCGCGGAATCGAGTGCGGTGAGTCTGTCCTCGTTCTCTTCGACGGCCCGCGCGAACCCTCGGAGCCACGCCGTGGCCAGCGCATCGTCCTGCATGCTTCCCCCTCCGCTGCAGCGGCACACGGAAGCCCTGCACCCGACGGCGTTGGCGGGCGGCCCCCGATGCCCGACCGTAGGTGGGACTCTGTGGGGCGTCAACAAACACCAGACCAAGGAACGATCAAGCGATCACCTTGGAAACTGAGGGTTCTCGCACCCCAGCGCCCGAAGCTCGCCTGTCGAGCGCTCAAAATTGGCCATAACGCTGTTCATCATTGCTGAACAGCGTTCCGGTTTTTTAGGCTCGTCTGGCATCGAACAATCTGACGAAGGGCGTACCTCATGTCTCTGGAACGTGATCTCTTCGGCGCGGAGCCCGCCGAAGACGACACAGCTCGCGTGCTGGTCGCGGATCACGACCCGATCTCCCGTCACGTCCTGACCCGCGTCCTCGGCGTCTCGCCCCATCTCGACGTGGTGGGCAGCGTGAACAACCAGCAGCCGCTGCGGCAGTGGCCTCTCGACCGCGTGGACGTGGCGGTCCTCGCGGTCGCCCCCAGGGAGGACGCCACCGGCCTGATCCGCCAACTGCACCTGCGTCAGGTGAGGGTGCTGGTCGTCGGCACCGGCTGGACCCAGCGGCGCCTCGACTCCTTCTTCGCGGCCGGCGCCACCGGCTGCCTGGTGAAGAACATCAACGTCGCCAAGCTCGCGACGGCCATCTGTGCGGTCGCTTCCGGCCACACGGTGCTCTCCCCCGAGCTGCGCACCCTGTACGCCCGGCCCACCGGCGCCGCGCCGGTCCCCGCCGCCGCCGGTTCCAAGGATCTCCTGCACACCCTCACCTCCCGCGAGCAGGAGGTGCTGCGCAACCTCACGGAGGGCATGTCGACCGCCGAGACCGCGGTCCGCCTCAGGGTGTCGCCCGCCACCGTCAAGAGCCACATCTCCCACGCGCTGACCAAGCTCGGCGCCCGCAACCGGCTGGAGGCCGTGCTGCTGTTCCAGCGGTCGTGCACCACGGAGGGGGAAACCGTCCCCGCCGCCCCGGCCCGAGCGGTCGAAGTAGCCTGAATTCCGCCCGCGCGCCCCGGGGAAGTGGCCGACGACGCCCACGGACCCGGCCGACGACGGACAAGCCGGGAGGCCGGCGGCCCCGCTGGGGCCGCCGGCCTCCCGGCGTCCGTCTGGTCTCGCGTCAGTTCCCCGCCCACTGGGCGGCCAGCCGTGACAGCCGCTCGCCGGCGCCCTGCAGCACCTCGCGGGACGCCGCGAACGACAGCCGGACGTATCCCTCCCCGCCCGGCCCGAAGGCCGAACCCGGGGCCACGGTGACCGCGGCCTCGTCGAGCAGCCGCTTCGCGAAGGCGGCCGACGACAGCCCCGTCCCCCGGATGTCGGCGAACGCGTAGAACGCGCCCTCGGGGTAGGCACAGGTGACACCCGGCAGCGCGTTCAGCGCGGAGACCGTGATCTCCCGGCGCACGGTGTACTCCTTGAGCATCGCCGCCACGTCGTCGGTCGTCCGGGTCAGCGCCGCCACCCCGCCGCGCTGGACGAACGACGCGGCACAGCTCACCGTGTGCTCCTGGACCTTGAGGGCCTGGGAGATCAGCGGTTCGGGCCCCGCCAGATAGCCGAGCCGCCAGCCCGTCATCGCGTACGCCTTGGAGAAGCCGTTGACCGTGAGGGTCCGCTCCGCCGCACCGGGCAGGCTCGCCAGGCTGAGGTGCGCGCGACCGTCGTAGACGATCTTCTCGTAGATCTCGTCGACGATGAGCACGAGGTCGTGCTCGACCGCGAACGCGACGATCTCCTCGGCCTCCTCCCGGTCCAGCACGTGCCCCGTCGGGTTGGCCGGCGTGTTGACGACCAGCGCCCTCGTACGCTCCGTCACCAGGCCCTCGAGGACCCGCCGGGACAGCCTGAACCCGTCCTCCGCGCCGAGTTCGGCCGTCACCGCTCGGGCCCCGATCAGGCCCGCCATCGCCGGGTAGCTGACCCACGCCGGGGTGGGCACGATGACCTCGTCACCCGGGTCGAGCACGGTCATCAGCGCGGTGAAAAGCGCCTGCTTGCCCGACGGGGTGACGATGATGCCGGTGGCCGGATCCACGTGGACGCCGTTCTCGACGGCCAGCTTGTCGGCCACGGCGCGCAGCAGCTCGGGAACGCCCCGGCTCGGTGTGTAGTGGGTGTCCCCGCCCTCCAGTGCCGAGACGGCCGCCGCGACCACGGGCTCCGGCGTGGGGAAGTCCGGTTCGCCGCCGCTGAGGTCGAGCACCTCGACGCCTTCCCCGCGCAGCCGCTGGACCGTCTCCAGCAGGGCGACGGTCGCGGACCGCTCGACGCCGGAGAACCGCTGTGCGACACGCATGCTCATCCCACCTTCCTCTCGGGCGACCGCTCGCCCGCCGTCTCCCCGCCCGTGCCGACCAGCTCGGGCGTCTGCGTCCGGGACGCGTCGACCCGGGACACGGGGCGCAGCGCGTGCGCGGCGATGGCGTCGGCGTCGTGGACGAAGTCGCTCCACATGCCCGGCCGGCTGCTGCCCACCTGCATGAACCACCTGGTGTGCTCGGTGGGGATGCCGAGCACGTACATGTCCTCGTCGATGCCGCCGTCGTCGGCCACGGGATGAAACGGGCTCTTGGTGACGGCGACGCCGCCGGTGTCGTAACCGGCGTCGCCGCTGTGGTTGACGTAGCTCGTCCACGCGCCGGACTCGCGCAGCCTCGCGGTCAGCGGGCTGAGGTCGCTGCGCAGGTCGGGACTGGGGATCCGCGCGTCGACCAGCGTCGTCACCGGAACGGCCGAGCCGGGGACCTGTGCCGAGGACACCACGTACACGCCCTCGGCCGGATCGCCGTCGAAGCGGGTCCGCGGCCCGACGATGCGCAGCAGCCCCCGGTCGAGCAGGGCGAGCACCTGCTGGAGGCGCTCCATGGGCGGGCCCGCGGCGAGGAATGAAGCCCTGGGCACGTACCAGCCGAGGAAGTCCTCCTTCTGCGAGCGCCCGGTCAGCCCTGAGAAGTCGACCAGCTCGCGCAGGACCCAGCGGGTGTCGCGCATGACGTCGAGCGCGGCCTTGAGCGGGGAGTCGACGTTGCCCTCGGTGGCGTGCGCGAGATCCCGCTCGATCTCCTCGCGGAGCGCGCGCCCGAAGTCCTCCGGGCCGGCGAAGGCGCGGTGCGCGAACGGCCGGGCGAGCGCGTCGATGTCGATCGGCGGCACGTCCGGCGGCCCCAGCCGTGCGGCGATGGCCTCCACGGAGGGCACGCCCTGCTCGGCGTCGGTCTCCACCTGGGCGACGAACCGGTCGGCCGCCTCGCCGCCGAAGTCGCGGCGCAGGACCGTGCCGTAGTACACGAGCTCGATCTCGGCCTTCAGCCACGGAAGGACGTGGCGGGTGAAGTCGAGCGGGCCGCGCGGCTGGTGGGCCCGGATCCGCCCCGGCGTGAACAGCACCGGACGGTAGGAGTACTGCGGCGGCTTCTGGTTGCGGCCGCGGGCCGGCAGCGGCATCCCGCTGCGCGATCCGGCCACGATCACCGGCTCCTGGCCGCTGGGGTGGTAGACGAGCGTGCCGTCCTCGCCCGGGGCGAACCGGCCGCCCCGGCCGATGGTGAGGTCCGCCATCACGTCGTAGAAGGACAGACCGAGACCGATCACGCCGACGGCGGAGCCCGGCGCGATCTCGTGCAGGGGCATGTCGGCCGCCGACTCGCCCTGGATGTAGCGGAGTCCCGGGTGCTGCCGGGCGAGGTCGGCGAGGTCGCCCTCCCGTCCGGTGAGCCGGTGCCGGGAGTGCCCGGTGGCCAGGACGACCCGGTCGACGTCCAGTCGCTCGCCGCCCGACAGGGCGATCCGGTACCGGCCGTCGAGTCGCGCGACCTCCTCCACGCGCTCCTTGATGCTCCGGAGCCGTACGCCGGGGGGCAGGGACTCCGTCACCGCGCTGAGCACCGAGCGCAGGTACCTGCCGTACTGGCCGCGTGGCGCGTAAGCGTCCGGGCCGGGGTAGTCGCCGACGGACTCCCACCACTGGCCGAACGACGGGCCGGCTCCGGCGCGGGCCGGGCCGCCGTCGGGCTCGCCCGAGTACGCGGAGCACTGGCCCGCCACGGTGTTCATCAGGAACCAGTCGGGCTGGTCGGTCCGGTAGACCTGGCCGGCCCCCGGCTCCACGGCGTCGACCAGGAAGATGCGGACGTCCAGGGGGCCCGGGTGTTCCCCGAGCCGGGCGGCGAGCCGCTCGAGCACCATCATTCCCCTGGGCCCGCTGCCGATCACAGCGATGCGCGTCGCACTCATGCGGCTGCCTTCTCCCCCTTGACCTGACGGTCGACGATGTACGGATAACTACCCAGCAGGGTCAGCGAGTCGACGCCCCGGCGCATCGCCTCGACGGCCTCCGCCAGTCCCGGGTGCGCGAGGTGCCGGTCGACCTCGACCAGGAAGTGGTAGCGGCCCCGGGCGGTCTGCCGGGGCCAGGACTGGATCCAGGCGATGGACACCTGCCGCCGGCTCAGCTCGCCGAGCACGCCGGTGAGCACGCCGGGATCCGAGCGGTCGGAGGTGATCAGGAACGCGGTGCGGTCCTGGCCGGTGGGCGGCCCGTCGGGGCCGCTGCGGCGCAGGGACACGAATCGCGTCGTGGCGTCGCGGCGGGTGCCGATGTCGTGGGCCAGCACGTCCAGTCCGTAGCGTGCGGCCGTTTCGGGGGCGGCGATCGCGGCGTCGGTGGCCGACCCGCCCTCCGCCAGGGCGACGGCGGCCGCCGCGGTGGAGTCGGCGACGACCGTCTCCGCGTGCGGCAGGTGCCGCTCCACCCATTCCCGGCACTGGCCGAGGGCGTGCGGATGGCTCACCACCCGCCGCACGTCGGACAGCCTGGTCCCCTCGCCCGCCATCAGGGCGAAGGTGACCCCGATCGCCACCTGGGCGTCGATTCTGAGCCGTCCGGCGTGTGCGACGAGTTCCCCGAGCGTGGGCGGCACCACGCCGCTGACGGAGTTCTCCAGCGGCACCACCGCCCTGGCGAACCTGCCGGAGCGCAGGGCCTCCACCGCCGCCGGGACGGTGGGGAAGGGAACGGTCTGCCGGGCGGAGGGCGCGAGCCGCCGGACGGCGGACTCCGTGAAGGTGCCCTCCGGGCCCAGATACGAATACCTCATCGCGCCGCTGCCACCGCCAGGCGCGTGCCGAGCTCCCTCGCGAGCCGCTCGCGTACGACCGACAGGTCCTCGCAGTCGCCCTGCTCCCGCTCGGCGATGTGCACGCGGTACAACTCGTCGAGCCCGGCCTCGTCGACGTCCGCGTCGAGCTGCTCGATCAGGTGGCGCAGCACGGTACGTCCGGAGTGGCGCCCGATGAGCAGGGAGCGTTCGCGGCCGAACCGCGCGGGCTCGACGTACTCGTAGGTGCTCGGGTCGCTGAGCATGCCCTGCTGGTGGATGCCGGCGGCGGTACCGAAGACGTACTTGCCGAAGATCGGCTTGTTGCGGGGCTCCTCCAGCCGGATGATCTCGCGCAGCCGGTTGTACGCGGCGTACATGGCCTCCAGGCGGACACCGGTGGTCATCCCGAGCAGCTCGGTCTTGTACGCGAGGACGGCGGCGACCTCCTCCAGCGAGGTGTTGCCGGCCCGCTCGCCGATGCCGCCGAGGGCGACCTGGATCTCGTCCGCGCCGGCCGCGAGGCCGGCCAGCGTGTTGGCGGTGGCGAGGCCGAAGTCGTTGTGGCAGTGCGTGGAGACCTTGACGGGCGGCGGCGCCCACCGCCGGATCTTGCCGATGAGGGCGCCGAACTCCTCGGGCGTGTGGCATCCCGTCGTGTCGGCCAGGATGATGCAGGTCGCTCCGGCGTCCACGGCCGCCTCGGTCAGCGCGCGCAGGAGGTCGTCCTCGCCACGGCTGGCGTCCTCGATGCCGACGGCGATGTCGGTGACGCCCAGCGAGACGGCGAACCTCACCGTGTCCACCACCTCCCGGACCGCCGCCTGCCGGGTGATGCCCCGCTTGTGCGACAGGTGGATCTGGCTGCCGGTGGCCACCATCTGCACCTGGTGGTTGTCGACGCCGCCGGCCTCGACGGCGATCTCGACGTCCCGGCGCGTCGTGCGCGAGAACGTGGCGAACTTCGTTCCGGTCAGGTGCCGCGCGATCAGGCGGGTCGCCTCGAAGTCGCTGGGCGAGGAGGCGGGAAAGCCCGCCTCGATGGTGTCGACCCCCAACCCCGCGATCAGCTGGGCCAGTTCGAGCTTCTGCTCCGGGTTCATCGCGTTGCCCGGCGCTTGTTCACCGTCGCGGAGCGTGGTGTCGAAGACGGATATGCGACGGGGTGCTGCGTACTCGTTCACTTCTCCCCCAAGGGCCTGGGATGCACTCGGCCTCCTCAGCCGAACAACCACCGATCCTCGGGACCGCCCGTCCCCCCGTCATCCGCTGATGGAGGAACGCCGGACTCCCCACCCCACACTCGGCACCGCCTCCGCGCCTTTGGTGGAGCGCGGGTCCACCAACGACCGTGTTTCCCGGGCCTCCTCCTCCCCGGGGTCGATGCCCTCTCCGGAGCGGGTCACCACGATGGGAGGAGCGACACGGGACGCGTCACGGGCGTCGCCGTCCCGAAAAATTCGGTGACGGACGTCCAGCGCGCGTCGGCGGCGCACTTCGCCTGCCTCGGGCCGGTCGGCAGAAGAGCGACGGAGACCCGCCGACGCTTCCGCAGCGCCACCGCCCAGCTCGAACGGGTGCCGGGAAGGATCCACTTCCGCCCAGGTCAGGGTATGTGCGCACAGGTCACTCACCGCGCCACCCCGCCGTGGGGAGCCGCCTCGCGGCCCTTCGGTCGCGAGGGCCCGCGCGGCACGCTTCCGCCGGCCGTTGTGGGCGCCTTTCCCCGGAAATCGAAGAGCTCGGGCAGGTCCATCCCCCCGGTTCCCTTGGCGTCACTTGTACGCAATCGCGTCGGCCGTCTGCCGACGATCATGCATTGACACACGTCAGCCGACGATCAGATGATCCACTGGCACGGCCTGGACGTTCGCACTCCGGACGGTCGTCCCCTGCGTGGACCTCGTCTCCTCGCGGCAAGGACCGGCGGGACGAACGGTGGGGGTGAGGAGCGCCGAACGAGACCGGCGGAACGCTCGGCGCCTGTGCCGCGGCGGCCCGAGGCGGAACCAGATCGGAGTGACTCCCATGTACGGCACAGGACGTGCGCGTCGCGCACGCCCGGCAGACGCGTCCGCCGCCCGGCGGCCGGAGGCCCTGGGCCTGCGGTTCCGCCTCCTCGCCTCCGCCTACGCCGTCTCGGCGTGCGGCAACTACCTGAGCCTGATCGCGCTGGGGCTGTTCTCGTACGCGGTCACCGGCACGGCCTTCGGCGTGGGCGCCATGATGGCGCTGCGGCTCTTCTGCGGCTTCGTGGCGGGGTTCGTGGCAAGCACGCTGCTCGCCCGCGTCGACCACCGGACCGTGATGATCGGTGCGGACGTCGCCCGGGGCACCGCCATGGTCGTCCTGGCACTCGGCGGTGGACGTACCTCGACGTGGGTGCTGGCCGCGGCTGTCGCCGTCCTCGGCGCGGGCAACACGTTCTCCACCGTGGCCCTGCGCAGCTGGATCCCCGCCCTGGTCGGCGGGGCGTCCCGCGCCCGGGCCAACGGCTCGCTGGTGATGGGACGTTCGCTGGCCACCGTGGTGGGCTTCGCCTCCGCCGCTCCCGTCATCGCCTTCGGCGGCTATCCGCTCGCCTTCGCCTGCAACGCCGCCGGCTTCGCCGTGTCCGCGGCGGCGCTGCTGGCACTGCGACGGGCTGCCCGGGGCGAGGACGAGGACGGGCAGGACTCCGGACCTGCGGCGGTCGCCGTGACCGCGAAGCCGGCGTCCGGTACGGAGCACTCGTCCGGTACGGAGCACCCGGGCACGGAGACCCGGGCGACGGGCGCGGGCGCGGATGCGGCTGGGGGCGCGGATGCGGGCTCGGCTGCGGGCGCGGGCGCGCAGGAGCCTGCCACGGACCCGGTGGGCGCGGGGCTGCCGAGGAAGCCCGCGCGCCGATGGCGGCGGGCAGCCGCGCCGTTGTCCGGCCTGCTCGTCATGATGATCGTGCTCAGAGGGATCGACGCCTTCGCGTCCTCCTCGCACAACGTCGCCCTGCCCGTGGTCGCGCACGACGCGCATCCCGACGAAGCCGCGCTGTTCATGACCCGCTTCTGGGCCACGTGGGCGGTGGGGACGTTCCTCGCGCACCTGGTGCTCCGCCGCAGGAGGAGCGAGGCGGCCTGGGGGGAGCGGGCGTTCGCCCTCGGCACCTGCGCCATGGCGCTGTCGTTCGCGGCGGCGTTCTGGGGGCTGCCCGCGGCCCTCGTGGTGGCGGCGGCCGCGTCGGCGGGGTTCGCGGACGGCTGGACCGAGATCGTCTACGCCTCACGCCTCCAGGCCGCCGCCGAGCCGCTGCGCAGCCGGCTCTTCGGCCTGTCGGCCGCGGCCGAGCAGTCCGGCTTCGCGCTCGGCACGATCGCCACCGCCGTGGCTCTGGAGTCGTTCCCCGCCCCCGTCGTCGTGAGCGCCTTCCACGGCGTCGCCGTCTGCGGCGCCCTGGCCCTGCTGACGTCGCTGTACGTCTCGACCCGCCGGCGTCGCGCCGCGCGCCCCGACGAACGCCGTCCGCACCCTTCCGAAATCGAGCGAGGAGCACATGAAACGCCCACCGGGCCGAGCACTCTGTCAAGGACCTGAGCTCGAGAGGTCGGAGGACGATCCGCGCGACGCCGTACAGGCGTTACTGCGCGCCGCCCGGTCCGCCCCGGGATCCCTGGTCACGCTTGATTCCGACGGTCGGACGTCCGGCCGGTCGTACGCCGAACTCCTCGACACGGCACGGCGCCTGCTCGGCGCGCTGCGGGAGCAAGGGGTGCGCCGCGGCGACACGGTCGTGCTGTGCGGGCTGCCGCTGGCCGAGTTCTTCCCCGCCTTCTGGGCGTGCGTGCTGGGCGGCGTACTCCCCGCGGCCCTCGCCGAGCGTCCCGTGGCGGGTTCCCCGGCCCTGGACCGGCTGCTCCAGGCGCACGAACTGCTCGACGGCCCCCTGGTCCTCACGGACGAGGCCGGCGCGGCGGCGCTCGCGCGGTCCGCGCCCTCGCTGCGCACGCTGCTCGCGCGGGACGGCCTGTCCGCGGCGCCCGCCGAGGACCACTTCGAGCCGGACGGATCCGACACCGCGCTGCTGATGCTCTCCTCCGGCAGCACGGGGGTGCCCAAGGCCGCGCGTCTGACCCACGCCGGTCTCGCGGACTTCGCGGCGAGCAGCCGCCGTGTCCTGGACGTGCGCCCCGACGACACCACGGTGAACTGGCTGCCGGTCGACCACAGCGGCGCCTTCCTCCTGTACCACCTGCTCGCGGTCTTCACGGGCTGCACCAACGTGCACGCGCCGACGGAGTACGTGCTGGCGGACCCGCTGCGCTGGCTCGACCTCATGGACGAGCACGGCGCGCGGCACGGCTGGGCTCCGACCTTTGCCTACCAGCTCGTCGTGGACGCGCTCGCCCGCCGACCGGAGGGCCCCGCGGCGCGGCGCTGGGACCTCGGCGGCCTGAAGACCCTGGTCTGCGGAGGCGAACAGATCGTCCTGCCCGTGATGGAGCGCTTCCTCGACGCGACGGCCCCGTACGGGATACGCGAGGGGCACATCGTTCCGGCCTGGGGCATGGCCGAGACGGTCACGGCGGTCACGTACGGGCGGCTTGACCGGCCGGGCACGGTGCACCGCCTGCTGAAGAGCAGCCTGAGCGGCGACCCGGTGGCGGCCGGTCCGCGGACGCCGGAGGAGGACCGCGTCACCTTCGTCGCGGCGGGCGCGCCCGCGCACGGCGTGACCCTGCGCGTCGTCGACGACCACGACGTCCTCGTGCCCGACGGCAGGATCGGCCGGCTCCAGGTGCGCTCGGCCGCGCGTCTGACGCCCGGCTACGTCAACAACCCGGAGGCGGACGCGGCGGCCTATCCGGCGGGCCGGGACTGGCTCGACACCGGTGACCTGGCGTTCCTCGCCGAGGGTCAGGTCGTGATCACCGGCCGCCGCAAGGACCTCGTCATCATCAACGGACACAACGTCCACTGCCACGAGGTGGAGGAGGTCGCCACCACCGTCGACGGCGTTCGCCAGGGCGAGGTGGCCGCCGTCGGCGTCCCGGACCGCGCGCGGGGCACCGACGAACTGGCCGTCCTCTTCGTCAGCCGCGGCGCCCGCGAGGACGTGCGGATCGCGGCCGCCGTGCGTGCCGCGCTGTTCACCCGCCTCCGGCTGACCGCGACCCACGTCCTGCCCGTACCGGCCGGGGAGTTCCCCCGCACCCCGGCTGGGAAGATTCGCCGCGCGGAGCTGCGCGACCGGCTCATCGCCGGGACCCTCGACGCGGCGGCCGCCCCCGAGGCGCCGACCGCGGCCACGGCTCCCCCGTCCTCCACCGCCTTCGCGGACACCGTCGCCCGCGCGGTGCGGGAGGAGTTGGGCGCGGTACTCGAAGGCCCGACGGTGGACGTGAAGGTCCCGTTCTACGAGCTGGGCCTGACCTCGGTGCGCCTCGTGCGGCTGCGCGCCCGGCTGGCGGAGCGGCTCGGTGTCGACATCGCCCAGACGGTGTTCTTCGAGCACCCCACGGCCGCCGCGCTCGCCGCGCACCTCGCGGAGTCCGTCACTCCGACGGCAGGTCCTGCCGTGACCGCCGCCCCGGACCTCGATCCCGCCGGCGGGTCGGCGGACGGCGCCGAGCGGCGGATCGCCGTCGTCGGGATGTCGCTGAGGTTCCCGGGCGCGGACTCGCCGGAGGCGTTCTGGGCGAATCTTCGCGACGGCGTGGACAGCATCCGGGTCTTCGGCGACTCGGAACGCGCGGCAGCGGGCGGGGAACGCTCCCCCGGACACGTACCCGTGGGCGGGGTCATCGACGGTGTCGACGGGTTCGACCCGGACTTCTTCGGCATCAGTCCCAGGGAAGCCGGCCTCACTCACCCGGCGCACCGCCTCTTCCTGGAGTGCTGCCACCAGGCTCTGGAGAGCGGCGGCTACGAGTCCGCCTCCCCCGGCACGCGCATCGGCGTGTTCGCGGGCTCAGGCATGAACCTCTACGACCACCAGCAGCAGTCGGCGGACGGCCCCGGGCACCCGGGGCGCGAGCCGGCCGGCGGGGCGGAGCCGGGGCTCGCCATCCAGCGGTCCGTCGGCCGGCAGCCGGACTTCCTCGCCACCCGCGTCGCGTACCGCCTCGGCCTGACGGGCCCCGCCATCGGCGTGCAGACGGCCTGCTCCACGTCGCTGGTCGCCGTACACCTCGCGGTCCAGGCGCTGCTGAGCGGTGAGACGGACCTGGCGCTGGCCGGAGCCGCGGCCGTCCATCTGCCGCAGGAGTCGGGCTACGTCAGCGAGCCGGGGTCGATCCTGTCGCCGACCGGACGACTGCGGGCCTTCGACGCGGCGGCCGACGGCACGGTGGGCGGCAACGGTGTGGCCGCCGTGCTGCTCAAGCGGCTCGACCGGGCCCTGGCCGACGGTGACACCGTGCACGCCGTGATCCTGGGCTCGGCCGTCAACAACGACGGTGCGGACAAGGTCGGTTTCAGCGCGCCGGGCGTCGCGGGCCAGGCCGAGGTGGTGCGCCAGGCCCTGCGCAGGGCGGACGTGCCCGCGGAGACGATCTCGTACGTCGAGGCGCACGGCACCGGTACCCGGCTCGGCGATCCGGTGGAGCTGCGGGCGCTCGGCCGCGCCCTCGGCGAGTCCACCCGGCGTACGGGATTCTGCGCGGTCGGCTCGGTGAAGCCGGCCATCGGGCACCTCGACAGCTGCGCCGGCATGGCCGGGCTGATCAAGACGGTGCTCATGCTGCGACACCGCACCCTGGTGCCCACTCCGCACCTGAGCCGCCCCAACCCCGAGCTGGAGTTGGCGGGCGGTCCGCTGACCCTGGCCACCGAGCTGCGGCCGTGGACGGTCCCGGACGGCGTGCCGCGCAGGGCCGGTGTCAGCGCGCTCGGTGTCGGCGGCACCAACGCGCACGTCGTGCTGGAGGAGTACCCGGCAGCCATGGGGCCCGGGTCCGGGCCCGCCGCCGCGTCCGAACTGCCGGTGCTGGTCCCCCTGTCAGCCCGCGACGCCGCAGCACTGCCGGAGTACGCCGGACGCGTGCGCGACCACCTGCGGCGGCATCCCGGGGAGCGGGCCGCGGACGTGGCGGTCACCCTGGCGCTGGGCCGGCCGCACCGGGGCGCGCGCACCACGGCCGTCGGTCGGGACGCCGAGGAGCTGGCGCGTTCCCTCGGCGAGCCGCCGGCCGCGCCGGCCGCGCCCCTCGGGCCGGTCGCCTTCGCCTTCTCCGGTCAGGGCAGCGCGCGCCGCGGCATGGCCGCGGGCCTGTACCGGGCGTACCCGGCGGCCCGGCGCACGCTCGACCGGTGTGCGCGGCTCTTCTCGGAGGAGGGGGGCGGCGACCTGCTGGCGCTGCTTCTCGACCCGGCGGCCCCGACGGACGCCGACGACAGCGCGGGGGGCACGGCCGACACGGTCTGGCCCACGGAGACGGCCCAGGCGGCCCTCTTCACCCACCAGGCGGCGCTCGCCGACGTGTGGCGTGCCGCCGGTGTCCGTCCCGCGCTGCTCCTCGGCCACAGCATCGGCGAGTACGCGGCGCTGTACGCGGCCGGCGGCCTGTCCCTGGAGGACGGTCTGCGGCTCACCGTGGCGCGTGGGCGCCTGATGCGGACGGAGTGTCCGCCCGGCGGCATGCTCGCCGTCCGGACCGACGCGGCCACCGCCGAGCGGGTGGCCCGGACCACCGGCGCCGTGGTGGCCGCGGTCAACGGGCCCCGGGCGTTCGTCCTCGCCGGCCCGTCCGAGGTGCTCGCAGGGGCCGCCGGGCTGCTCGACGCCGAGGGGGTGCGCTGGAAGGCCCTGCCCGTGGACCGGGCGTTCCACTCGCCCGCGATGGAACCGATGCTGGAGGAGTTCCGGCGCCACGCGGACAAGGCGGTGTACCGCCCGCTGGAGATCCCGCTGGTGACCACGGCCGACGGCGAGATGCGCGCCCCCGGGTGGGTCGCCGACCCGGACCACCTCCGCCGGCACGCCGAGCAGCCGGTCCGATTCGACCTGGCCATGGCCGCGGCCGCCGCGCGGGGCTGTACCGACTTCGTCGAGATCGGGGCCGGCGCCACCCTCGCCGGTGTCGGCCGGCACTGCGTCCCGGCGAGCCGCTGGGTGCCCGGGCAGGGCGTGGGCGACACGCCTGAGCCCCAGGTCCACGGCCTGCTCACCTCGCTCGGCACCCTGTACCGCAGGGGTGCCGAGCTGGACTGGCGTGCACTCGCTCCCCAGGGGAGCCGCGTCCCGCTGCCGGGCCATCCGCTGCGCCGGCGCCCCATACCGTTCGGCGAGCCCGTCGACCGGACACCGCGGCCCCCGGCCCCGCCCGGTCCCTCCCCGGTACCGGAACCGCCTCTCCCTACCGAGGTGTCCATGACATCGCCCCAGCCCTCCCCCGCACCCGTGGCCTCCTCGGCGCCGGACGCACTGCTCGGCTCCGTGTGCGAGCTGACCGCCCGCAAACTGGGCCACGAGCCGGAAGAGGTGCTGCCTGACAGCTCGTTCTTCGAGCTGGGCGCGGACTCCCTGTCCCTGATGGGGCTGACGGCGGAGCTCGACCAGCACTACGGCGTACGCGTCCCGGTGCGGGAGCTGTTCGACACCGCGGACACGCCGCGCAGGCTTGCCGAACGGCTGGTGGAGCTGGGTGGCGGCGCGGTGCGGGCCGGAGCGGCTCCGGAGGCCCCCGAGGGCTCCCCGGTCGCCGCGCGGGTCACGGACTCGGACGCAGAGCCGACTTCCCCTGTTCCCGGGGAAGCGGGGTCTCCTGGGGTGGCGCGTGCCTCTGGGGTATCGGCCGTTCCTGGGATATCGGCCGCCCCTGGGGCATCGGGGGCACTTGGGGTACCGGGTGCGCCTCGGGTATCGGGCGAGCTGCACGATTTGTTCACGCAACAGCTCGGGGTGGCTCGACAGCTCGTGGACCAGGTCGGTGGGCTGATCAGCGGGCAGCTCGCCCTCCTCTCGGCCTCGCCCTCGCCCTCGCCCTCCACGTCGGCACCGGCTCCGGCACCGGCTCCGGCGGCCGTCGTCCCCACGCAGGCGCCCGCGGCCCCGGCCCCGGCATCAACCCCGCTCCCGACACCGGCGGTTCATGTCCCGCCGACGCCCGCGGTCCTCGCCCGGGCATCGGCGCCGATCGCGACACCGAGGACGGCCCCGGCGCCTGTCCAGCCCGTCGCCCCCTCCCCCGGCTGCGACTTCAGCCTCTACTTCTTCGGGGACTATCCCGAGGAGGCCGCGCGCGACAAGTACGCGCTGATCATGGAGGCGTCGGAGTTCGCCGACCGCAACGGGTTCCACTCCCTGTGGTTCCCGGAGCGGCACTTCGACTCCTTCGGCGCGCTCTTCCCCAATCCCTCCGTGCTGGCGGCGGCCCTCGCCGCGCGCACGAGCCGCATCCGGCTGAACGCGGGCTCCGTGGTGCTGCCGCTGCACAACGCCATCCGGGTGGCCGAGGAGTGGTCGGTCGTCGACAACATCTCCGGCGGCCGGGCGGGGCTGTGCGTGGCGAGCGGATGGCACGCCACCGACTTCGCGCTCGCGCCCCAGCACTTCGGACGGCACCGCGAGGTGATGTACGAGCAGCTGCGCACCGTACGGCAGCTGTGGTCGGGACAGCGGCTGGAGACCACCGGGGGTGACGGCAAGCCCGTCGAGATCCGGCTGCACCCGAGCCCGGTCCAGGAACAGCTGCCCCTGTACGTCGCCGTGGTGGGCAACCCGGACAGCTACCGCCGGGCGGCCGCCGAAGGCCTGGGCGTGGTCACCAACCTGATGGCGCAGACCGTCGAGCAGCTCGCCGAGAACATCGCGCTGTACCGCCGTACGCGGGCCGAGCACGGGCTCGACCCCGCGGCCGGCCGGGTAGTGGTGCTCGCGCACACCTATCTGGACGAGGACGGCGAGCGTGCGAGGGCGGAGGCGTACCGGCCCTTCCTCGCGTACCTGCGTTCCTCGCTGTCGCTGTTCGACCAGGTGACCAACAGTCTCGGCGTCCAGGTGGACCTGGCGAACTCCACCGACGACGACGTGGACTTCCTGCTCGGGCGCGCCTACGACCGGTACTGCGCGTCCCGCGCCCTGATCGGCGACGAGCACACCGCCGCCGCCACCGTGCGGCGGCTGGTGGACGCAGGGGCCGACGAGATCGCCTGCTTCGTGGACTTCGGCGTGGCCAAGGAGAAGGTCCTGGCCGGCCTGCCCGTCCTCGACCGCGTGCGGCGCCGTACCCGGACCGAGGAGCCTGCCGAACCCTCCGGCGGTACTGCCGGGCCCTTCGAGCTGTCCGCAGGGCACGCCGAACGGCGGCCCGCGGCCGCTCCGGCACGCACTCCCCTGACCCCCGTGCAGCGCCGCATCTGGCTCGTGGAGCAGCTGTACCCCGGCACCGCCATGTACCACGAGCCCAAGGCCGTCCGGCTCGACGGACCGCTGGACGTGGGAGCGCTGCGGACCGCGCTGCGCCGGGTGGCGGAGCGCCACCCGGCCCTGCGCACGGTGTTCGGCGACCACCAGGGGGTGCCC
Organism: Streptomyces sp. NPDC043176; assembly: GCF_056436715.1. Lineage (NCBI taxonomy): Bacteria > Bacillati > Actinomycetota > Actinomycetes > Kitasatosporales > Streptomycetaceae > Streptomyces > Streptomyces sp. NPDC043176. Next base: position 198,424 of record NZ_JBWKCA010000007.1, on the reverse strand, counting down.
TACCAGGAGGTGCGGGAGGCGGGGCCGGTGGACCTCCCCGTCGACGACCATTCGGGCGAGACGGAGGAGGAGGCCCTGCGGGCCGCTCTGCTGCACGCGGGGCGGAAGCCGCTCGACCTGGCCGACGGCCCGCTGGTCACCGCGCGGCTGCTGCGGCTGGCCCGGGAGCGGCACCTGCTGTTCCTGATGGCCCATCACATCGTTTTCGACTCCTCTTCCACGGCCGTGCTCGTCCGCGACCTGGCCGCCTTCTACCGCGCGGGGGCACAGGGAGATCCGGCCCTGCCCGCGCTGTCCGCGCTGCCCGCGCCGCCACAAGCCGGGGTCGGCGACCGGGCCGCGTCGCTGGACTTCTGGCGCGGGGCCCTGGACGGAGCGCAGGAGCTGTCCCTGCCCACCGACCGGCCCCGGCCGGCGGTCAGGTCGGGCGCGGGAGCCTGCCTCACCCATGGCCTGGACGCCGAACTCACGGGTCGGCTGCGCTCGTTCGCGGCGAGCCACCGGGCCACTCTCTTCATGGTGCTGACCAGCGCGATCGGCGCGGTGCTCGGCCGGTTCAGCGGTCAGCGCGACGTGGTCGTGGGCACCGCGGTCTCCGCCCGGCAGCCCGGCACTGAGGACCATGTGGGCGTGTTCCTCGACACCGTGCCGCTACGGCTCGACCTCACCGGCGACCCGGACTTCGGCGCGCTCCTCAGCCGGGTGCGCGCGACCAGCACGGCGGCGTACGAGCACCGTGACGTGCCCTTCGACGAGCTGGTGGCCGCTCTCGCTCCGGAGCGCAGCCCCGGCCGCAACCCGCTCTTCGACGTGATGGTCGAGTACGAGCAGGCCTCCGACGTGGACTTCGACCCGCCCCGGCTGACGGCCGAGCTGCTCGACGTGCCGAGCGCCCGCGCCCCGTTCGATCTGAGCGTCTATCTGACACACCACCGCGACGGCGTCCGCTTCATGGTCGAGTACGACTCGGTCCTGTTCGACGCGGACACCGTGCACCGCTTCGTGGAGTACGTGGAGCACGTGCTGCGGGGCGCGCTCGACTCCCCCGGAGCGCCTCTCGGCGAGCTGACCGCGCTCACCGGCACCGACCGTGCGCACCTGAACCGCCTCGGGCGCCTCGACGAGCCGCTGCCCGCGGTGGCGGACACGCTGCACGGGCTCTTCGAGCGTCAGGCGCTGCGCACCCCGGACGCCGTCGCCCTGATCGGCGACGAGGAGCGGGTGGGGTACGGGGAACTGGACCGCCGCGCGAACCGGCTGGCCCGGCAGTTGCGCAGGCGGGGCTCCGGTCGCGGGGAGCGCGTGGCGGTGCTGCTGCCGCGTGGTCCGCGATTGATCACCGCGCTCCTGGGCGTGCTCAAGAGCGGGGCCGCCTATCTGCCCCTCGATCCGGCGGTGCCGACCGCCCGGCTGGCCGGTCTTCTCGACGACGGCGCTCCCGTCCTGCTGGTGACCGACCACACGGCGCTGGCCGCCCACGAGCAGCTGGCGGAGCACCTGCCCGTTCTTCTCATGGAGGCCGTCGAGACGGCGGACGACGGCACGGACGGCCTCGCGGACGACCGTGCGGAGGGGACGCCTCGGCCCGGGGCGGGTCCGGAGGACGCCGCGTACTGCATCCACACCTCCGGTTCGACCGGCCGCCCCAAGGGCGTGCTGGTGCCCCATCGCGGTCCGGTGAACCTGGTGCTGCGACACCTGGAGAACCATCCCGGGCTGCGCACCCTGCAGTGGACCTCGCCCGCCTTCGACGTGAGCGTCCAGGAGATCTTCACCACGCTGGCCTCGGGCGCCGCCCTCGTCCTCATCGACGACGCGGTGCGGCACGACCCGGAGGCCGTCGCCGAGGCGGTGCGCCGCCACGGTGTGGAGCGTCTGTTCATGCCCTGCACTCCGTTGAAGTACCTGATGGAGACCGGTCCGGAGCTTCCCGCTCTGCGCGAGCTGTTCTCGGCGGGCGAAGCGCTCCAGCTCACCGGCGCGTTCCGCCGCTTCCTCACCGCGCACCCCGGGTGCGCGCTGTTCAACCAGTACGGGCCCACGGAGGCCTCGGTGATCACGACCTCTCACCGGGTCGACCCCGAGGGCGGGCAGTGGCCGCCGATCGGCTCACCGGTGCCGGGCGCCCGCGTCCTGCTGCTCGACGCGGCCGGACGGATGGTCCCGGCGGGGGCCGTCGGTGAGATCCATGTGGGCGGTGTTCCCGTGGCGCTCGGCTACCACGGTCGTCCCGAGGAGACCGCCGCGGCCTTCCGCGACGGTGCGCCGGCCGGTGTGCCCGGCATGCTGTACCGGACCGGCGACCTCGGCCGCTGGCGTACGGACGGCACGCTCCAGTTCTGCGGGCGGGCCGACGACCAGGTCAAGATCCGGGGGTACCGGGTCGAGCCCGGCGAGATCCAGGCGGCGCTGACCGCGCTGCCGGGGATCCGGTCCGCGGCGGTCGTGCCGCGCCTCGACCGGCACGGCGAGACGGAGGTCGTCGCCTACGTGGTTCCCGCCGACCCGGCGAGCGGTACCGACACCCTGCGCACCGCCCTTGCCGCCGTGGTCCCCGACCATCTGGTGCCACGCCGGTGGGTGTTCCTGGAGCGGCTGCCGGTGAACCTCTCCGGGAAACTGGACCGCGCCGCCCTGCCCGAACCCCCGGCGGAGGTGAGTGAGCGGGAGGACACCGTGCGGCCCGCCACCGCCCTGGAGCAGTCCCTGCACGACCTGTGGTGCGAGGTGCTCGACGTGGCCCACGTGCCCGTGACCGTGTCCTTCTTCCAGCTCGGTGGCCACTCCCTGAGCGCCATCCGGCTGCTGAACCGCGTGCGGGAACTGGTGGACGTGCCCGTCTCCATGGCCGACTTCTTCCTGGATCCGACCGTCCGGGGGCTCGCGGCCCGCTGCGCGGCCGTCGCCCCCGCGCACCCCGCCGGCGGCGGCCGCGTGGTGGACAGCGCACCGATGCCGTCCACCCTGCGCCGGCTGTGGCTGCGCCACCACACGCATTCCGACCCGAGTGTCTACAACGTCGCCCACCGCATCGATCTGAGCGGCGACCTGGACACGATGGCCCTGGCCGGGGCCCTGCGGGACCTGGTGGGGCGCCATCACGCACTGCGCAGCCGCGCCGTGCGGCGCGAGGACGGGTCGCACGTCGTCGAGATCCTGGACGAGGTGCCCGTGGAACTGCCGATCACGGAGTTGCCCGCGGCACCGGGGTCCGACGCCCTTCACGTGGACGTCGACGCGTGGTGCCGGGAGCAGGCGGCCGAGGTCGTCGCGCTGGACCGCGCGCCTCTCTTCCGCTTCCGTCTGGCCCGCCTCGGCGCGGACCGCTGGGTGCTGGTCACCGTCCTGCACCACGCGATCTGCGACGGCTGGTCCATGGGGATCATCTGGCACGAGCTGGCGGAGCTGTACAACGCGCGGCGGAAGGGCGGTGAGGCCGGTCTTCCGGCGCCGGCCGCCCAGTTCACCGATTTCGCCCGCGCCGAGCACGCGCTGGACGGCGGTCGCCGGGCGGAGCTCGAACGGTTCTGGCGAGCCGAGCTCGACGGCGTACCGCTGCGTCCCGCCCTCCCGTACGACAGGCCGCGGCCGGCGGTTCTGTCGGGCCGGGGCGGCCTGTGTTCCCTGCCCCTCGCCGACGCCACCTCCGCCGAGGTCGCGGCGACGGCCGCACGGCTCGGCGTGACCCCGTACACCGTGCTGGTGGCGGCCTTCTCGACCTGGCTGTCGGGGCTCAGCGGTGCGCTCGGCGACATCGTGCTCCCGGTGTCCAGTGCGAACCGTGCGCGGCCGGAGCGCGAGGACGTCGTGGGCCTGGTGGGCGACTCGGTCCTGCTGCGGGCCCGGATCGACGGCGACGAGACCTTCGCCGGGCTGGTCCGGCGACTCGGCGCGACGCTGTTCACCGTGCTGGACCACCAGGACCTGCCGCTGATGGACGTCGTCCGCCTGGTCTCCGACCAGGGGCCGGAGGAGCTGTTCCCCACCGTGCTGTTCACCGTGGTCACCGCTCCGCCACCCGTGCTCGAGATGTCGTCGGTGTCGACGGAGGTGCGGGGGCTGCCGACCAGGGATGTGGCCCGCAACGAGCTCTACGTCGTCGTGGAGTCCGTGGACGGCGGGCTCACCGTCACCTTCGAGTACTCCACGGACCTCTTCACCGGCCCGACCGTGGAGAGTTGGGGCGCGTCCTTCGCCGCGTTCCTGGACACGGCTGTACGGAATCCCGACGGCACGCTGCGAAGCCTGAGGGACATCGCGCCCTCGGAACCGGGGTCGGAACCGGAGCCGGGGTCGGAGCCGGCAGCCGCGCCACGCTGATCGGCGCCCGTCCCAGCCCCGGCGGCGATCGCCGCCGGGGCGCTTCGGGCACCGTCACGCGCGGCGGCGCAGAGCGCGAGCCCCCAGCGGGGCGCGGGTACGCGGCCGAGCGGCCCGATCGGGTGTCACCGCCCGGCGAGCAAGGCCGGCAGTTCCCGCATGTCGTCGAAGACGACGGTGTCCGGGCCTTCGAGTCGTTCGGCGGGCGTGGGGCCTCCGGCGTAGCCGAAGGCCCGCATCCCGGCCGCGCGTGCCGCCGCGACGGCCAAGCTCCGCTCCGAGCGCGACCTGGAGGCGTACGGCGAGGCGTTCGGTGCCGGCCAGGACGCCGTCACAGTCGAAGATCACGAGTTCTGTCGGCTTCGTCGTACCGGCCGGGGAGGCGGCGGGGCGGGCCGTGATCACGTCTGATCGGCGGTCAGCGGCGAGAGCGGCCGCTCGAAGAAGGTCTCCAGGACCACCGTCGCCTGCGTTCCGCTGACGCCGTCGATGGCGTAGATCCGGCGCAGCACGTCCTGCAGCTGCTCGGTGGTCGCGGTCCTGACCTTCACCAGCACCGAGGCGCTGCCGGCGATGACGTGTGCCTCCAGGATCTCCGGGAGCGCGGCGAAGTCCCGCGCCGAATCACCCATCCAGGACGTCGAGTCGACCATCACGTAGGCCAGGACGGCGCTGCCGACGGCGGCCGGGTCCACCTCGACGGCGGTGCGCCGGATGACGCCGCGCTCCCGCAGCTTCCGCACCCGCTCGTGGACGGCACCGGCTGACAGGCCGACGGCCCGGGCGAGCGCGGCATAGGACTGGGTGGCGTCCTGTTGGAGCTGGGCCAGCAGGAGTCGATCGATGTGATCCACAACTCTCCATTCGGAATCTTCTTGCGTGGACCATATCTCATCTTGCAATGTTCATTTCAGACCGATTCACATTCGGTGCGCGATGTCCTTCGTGAGGAGCGGATCCCTATGAGCAGCGAGCGCCCCGGGCTGTACGAGATGCTTGACGACCGGTTCCGTACCGGGCGGTGCATGAACGGCGATGACGCGCTGGAGGTCCTGTACACCGGCTGCCGTTGGGCCGAGGGCCCGATCTACCTGCCGGCCTGGCGCCAGGTGGTCTGGAGCGACATCCCCAACGACCGGATGCTGCGGTGGGACGAGGAGACCGGCTCGGTCGGTGTCTTCCGCCGTTCCGCCGGACACACCAACGGCAACACCCTCGACCGCGAAGGCCGGTTGGTCACCTGCGAGCAGGGCAACCGCCGGGTGACCCGGACCGAACACGACGGCACCGTCACCGTGCTGGCCGACCGGTGGCAGGACAAGCGGCTGAACAGCCCGAACGACGCGGCCGTGAAGTCCGACGGTTCGATCTGGTTCTCCGACCCCGACTTCGGCATCACCAGCGACTACGAGGGCTACCGCGCCGAGAGCGAGATCGGCTCCGGCAACGTCTACCGGATCGACCCGGCCACCGGCGAGGTGCGCCTGGTCGCGGACTGCTTCGGCGCGCCGAACGGGCTGGTCTTCTCGCACGACGAGCGACAGTTGTACGTCTCCGACACCCGCGCGGGCTTCATCCGGGTCTTCGACGTACGCGACGGGGGCACCCTGTCCGAGGGCAGGGTCTTCGCCGAGGCCGGGGCCCGCGAGAAGGCCCGCTTCGACAACCTCCGCTTCGACGAAGGCGGTCGGCTCTGGGTCGCCGCGATGGACGACGGCGTGCACTGCTACGACCCCGACGGCACCCTGATCGGCCGCCTGAACGTCCCCGAGGCGGTCGCCAACATCTCCTGGGGCGGCGCCAAGCGCAACCGTCTCCTCATCGCGGCGGAGACCAGCCTGTACTCGGTGGTCATGGCCGTCACCGGCACGCACCCGACCGGGCCGGGACGACGGCCCTGGCTGTAGCCGGACGCCCGGGGGCTCCCGCCGTTCCGTCCCCGCGCCGTCCGGACGCACTTCGGCGGCCGGGTCACCTACGCCTCCGCTCCCTGGGGGTTCGTCGACCGGGGCGTGTTCGACCTCGTCGGCGTCGACGCCTACCGGGCCGCGTACAACGCCGACGGCTTCCGGGACGAACTGCGTGGGCACCTCGCCCACGGCAAGCCCGTCGCGGTGACCGAGTTCGGAAGCTGCGCGTACCGGGGCGCGGGAGAGCGGGGCGGCATGGCCTGGCAGGTGCGCGGGGCGCGGTCCCGGACGAGGACGATCAGGCGCGCTGCCTCACCGAACTGCTGGACGTCGCGGATGAACAACAGGGTCCAGCGCTCGCCGACCGGGTCGAGGGTCCGCGCGGTCGCGCAGTCGACGTCCGTGCACAGGGTGCGCAGCAGCTCGCTGGTGTCGATCAGGACGATGCCGGGGTGCTCGGCGGCGCCCATGGCGTCGGCGGCCTCGTCGGTGGTCTTGGTAACCGCCTCGACCGCCTCGACCGTCGGGAACGGTGCGCTCGACGATCGCCCGCCCCCGGTGCATCCGGTTCGGCCGCCGAGACGGAAACCCAGGCGACCGGCCGGCGTCGCCTGTGCCGGTGGAGGCACACGAGGGAGGCCGTTGCGGTGATCAGTGTGGAGCGGGTGATCATGGTGCGTCGGCCCTTGGCCGAGGTCGTGGCGTACCTGGAGGACTTCGGCCGCGCCGAGGAATGGGATCCCGGCACCGTCCGCTGCGTCCGGCTCGACGACGGGCCGGTGCGCCGGGGTGCGCGGTGGCGCAACACGTCGCGGTTCCGGGGCCGCACGACGGACCTGCGGTACGAGCTCGTCGTGCGTGAGTCCGCCCGGCTGGTGTTCGTCGGGGAGAACAGGACGGTGACCGCGCGGGACGACCTCCGGTTCGCCGCGGAGGGAACGGCCACGCGGCTGACGTACCGCGCTTCGCTGCGGTTCAAGGGGTGGGCCCGGCTGGCCTCCCCGTTCCTCCGCGGAGAGTTCGAGCGGCTGGCGGACGAGGTGGTCACCCGTCTTCCGTCGGCCGCCGAGGCGTGACGGTCCTGACCGTGCCGTGCGGCGCGGCGCGGCGGCCCTCAGCTCGCATCGTTTTCGCATCGTAAGGTGGTGAGCATGTACGAGACCGTCCACGGGATCACCACCGGCGCCGTGGCCCGGCGGCTGGGGGTCTCCCCCACCACCGTGCGTTCCTGGGACCGGCGGTACGGGATCGGTCCCGCCGTCCGCGCCGGCGGGCGGCACCGGCGGTGGAGTCCCGCGGACATCTCGATGCTGGAGGAGATGTGCCGTCTCACGGCCGCCGGCGTGCCGCCCGCCGAGGCGGCGCGCGCGGCACTGGACGTGCGGTCCGCGGCGACGGCCGGAGGCGATGTGCCCGCCGCCGACTCCGCGGACCCGGCGGCCGGCGGCGTCCCCGAGGTCCCGGCGGGCGTCGGTGTTCCCACTGCCCCGGGGGCCTTCGGCGTCCCCGCGGCTCCGGTGGCCCTCGGTGTCCCCGCGGCCCCGGCGGCCGTCGAGTCGGTCGCGTCCCTCGGGGCGCCCTCGCCGGAGCGTCGTACCGCGGCGGGCAGCGGGCTGCCGCTCGGTGACGTGCGCCAGGAGTGCCGCGGGCTCGCCCGCGCCGCCGTGCGGCTCGACGGCCCGGCGATGGAACGCCTGCTCGAGACCGTGCTCACGGAGTACGGACTGGTCACCGCCTGGGAGGAGATCATGTCTCCGACGCTGCACGCGGTGGGCCGGAAGTGGGAATCGTCCGACGACCGCTACGTCGAGGTGGAGCACCTGCTCTCCTGGCACATCTCCACCGCACTGCGGCGGGCCGCCGTCACCGGCCCGGCGGCCGCCTCCCCGGCCCCTCCGGTCGTCCTCGCCTGCGTCCCGGCGGAACAGCACACGCTGCCCCTGGAGGCGCTCGCCGCAGGCCTGGCGGAGCGGGGGATACCGACGAGGATGTTCGGCGCGGCCGTGCCCGCCGAGGCCCTGGACGCGGCGGTGCGGCGGTCCGGTCCCGGCTCCGTCGTCCTCTGGTCCCAGGCCCGGTCCACCGCCGACCACGCGCTGGCGCGGCACGTCGCGGGGACGGCCTTCGGGGTACGAGGTGCGCGCACCGCTCCCCTGGTCCTGCTCGCGGGCCCCGGCTGGCGCGGCCGGCCGCCGGGCCCGGGCATGGCGCGACCCGAGGGGCTGCGCGCGGCGCTCGGCCTCATCTCCCGGCTGTACGAGGAGTCTGCCGGGTACGACGAGCCGGCCGGCGGCCCGGGAGCCTGAGCCCCCTCGCGTACGTCTGAGCGCCCTCGGGCACGAGGCCGGTTCGCCGCTCCACCCGCGGGGCCGACTCGTCGGTTCACGCACGGGACCGGCTCGTCGGACGGCCGCGCGGTGGCCGGGGGACGAAGCCGCTCGTGCGCGCCCGGTAGGCCGCGTACCCCGGCCGGTCGGCCATGTGGGCCTCCAAGAGCCGTTTGCCGCTGCCCCAGACGAGCAGGGCGCTCATGACGAGCGGCGAGATCAGGGTGAGCGCGGCGGTCTGCCAGGTGGCGCAGGCCGTCAGGTACAGGCCCCACCAGACGAGGAAGTCGCCGAAGTAGTTGGGGTGCCGGGTCCAGCTCCACAGCCCCTGGTCCATGACGCGTCCCTTGTTCGCGGGGTCCGCCTTGAACCGGGCCAGCTGGTGGTCCCCGACCGCCTCGAAGGCGAGGCCGGCGGCCCACACCGCGAGACCGAGGCACGCGGTCGCCTCCAGGGGCCGGGGCAGCAGGACCGCGACCTGGACGGGGAGGGAGACCAGCCAGACGAGGGCACCCTGGAGGCCGTAGACCTTCCAGAGGGCGTAGAGGGTCGGGTTGCCGTGGGCCCGGGCGAGCATCCGGGCGTAGCGGGGATCCTCGCCGTGGCCGCGTCCCCGTCGGCCGATGTGGACCGCGAGCCGCAGCCCCCAGATGACGGTGGCGAGCGCGACGACGGTCCGCCGGACGTCGTCGCCGTACCCGGCCGCCAGGGACCAGGCCACGATCGCGACCGCCGCGAAGGCGATCCCCCAGGCGACGTCCACGAGCCGGTGCAGTCGCCTGGCGGTGCCGATCGCGAAGGTCACCAGCATGACGGCGAGCGCGGTGGCCGCCGAGGACGCGAGGACGAGGCCGAGGGCTCCGGCGTCGACGACGCTCATGACGCCTCCTCGCGCCGGCTCCCCGGCGCGCGGGGCGGGACGGCCGACGTGGCCGCGCCCCGGGGTCGGGCGGACCGGTCGGGATGGGCGGACCGGTCGAGGTGAGTGGACCGGTCGAGGTGGGCGGACAGGTCCGGGTGGCCGGACCGGTCGGGGTGAGCGGGGTTCATGAGGCCGTCTCCTGGTCGGTGGCGGTGAGCCGGAGCTGGCGGACGTCGAGGTACCCGGAGCGGAATCCGGCCTCGGAGTAGGCGAGGTAGAAGTCCCACATGCGCCGGAAGACGCGGTCGAAGCCGAGCGCGGCCACGGCGGACTCCTCGTGGCGGAAGCGGGCCCGCCACTGGCGGAGGGTCTCGGCGTAGTGGTCGCCGTATCCCGTGTCGTGGGTGACGCGCAGTCCGGCGGCGGCGCTCTCGCGGGCGATGGCCTCCGGGGAGGGGATCAGGCCGCCGGGGAAGACGTACTTGCTGATCCATGTGTGGGTGCGGGCGGTGGCGAGCATCCGTTCGTGCGGCATGGTGATGGCCTGGAGCGCGACGCGGCCGCCGGGGGCGAGCAGGCGGCGGAGCGAGGTGAAGTAGTCGGGCCAGAAGTCGGCGCCGACGGCCTCGATCATCTCCACGCTCACGACGGCGTCGTAACGGCCCTGGACGTGCCGGTAGTCGAGCAGTTCGACGCTGACCCGGTCGGCGACGCCGGCCTGGGCGACACGACGGCGGGCGAGCACGAGCTGTTCCTCGGAGAGGGTGACGGTCCGGACGCGGGCCCCGCGGTCGGCGGCGCGGATCGCGAGTTCGCCCCAGCCGGTGCCGATCTCCAGCAGTTCGGTGCCCGGGCCGGTCCCCGCCAGGTCGAGGAGCAGGTCGATCTTGCGGTGCTGGGCAGCGGTGAAGACCGCGTCGGGGAGCACTTCCGCGGCGTGCGGAAGGGGGTCGAAGACCGCCGAGGAGTAGCTGAGGCCGGGGTCGAGGAAGAGGGCGAAGAGTTCGTTGGAGAGGTCGTAGTGACGGTGGATGTTCTCACGGGCCCCGTCGGGGGTGTTGAGGTCGGCCTCGGGCCTGCGCCGGACCCAGGCTCCGCGCAGCCGGCGCAGCGGGGCGGGGACGAGGTCGTCGACGTGGCGGGCGAGGACGGTGAGGACGCCGACGAGGTCGTCCGCGTCCCACTCTCCGGCCATGTACGACTCGCCGAAGCCGATCAGTCCGTCGGCGCCGATCCGGCGGTGGAAGGCGTCCGGGTCGTGGAGCGTGAGCGACGGTACGGAGCCGTCGTCGCCGGTTCGCGGGGCCCCGACCGGGGTGCTCCGGGCCGCTCGTATCCGCAGGGGCAACCGGTCGAAGGCACGCTCCACGAGCAGGCGGGCGACGGCGGTGCGTGCGGCGGAGGCACGCGGCAGCCGGGCGACCTCGGGCCAGCGGTGCGGGTCGACCGGGTCGACCGGGTCGCTGCCGGCGCACACGGCGGACGGGAGAGGCGAGAGGGTCACGGGGTGCCTTCCTGCTGGGTGGAGACGGTCGGAGGGGTCCCGGCGGCGCGGGGCCGGACGGGAAGGCCCTTGAGGTAGAGGCGGACGCCGTGGCGGCGGATGCCGAAGGAGACGGCGGCGGTCGACCAGGGGTGGCGCAGCGCGGCCGCGAGCAGGGCGCGGGGACCGGCCGGCCGCCGGGCGCCGCGGACCGTGGCCGTCAGGGGGCGGGAGCCGTCCGTGTGGCGGAGCTGGACGGTCAGGTCGAGACGGTCTCCGGGGAGCGGCAGGCGCATGCGGTAGGCGCCCTCGACGTCGAGGAACGGGGACACGTAGAACTCCTTGGCCGTCTCGGCGCGGCCCTGCGCGTCGGGGTGCAGCAGGTACGCGTGGCGTCCGCCGTACGTGTTGTGCACCTCGGCGACGACGCAGACCGGGTGGCCGGCGCGGTCGTGGCACCAGTACAGGGTGAGCGGGTTGAACACGTGGCCCAGCACGCGCGCGTGGGCCAGCATCAGGACCCGCCCGTCCGCCTTCCGCTCGCCGTGGGCGGCGAGGCAGGCGTCGAGGCCGGCCCGCAGGGTGGGAGCGTCCCCGTCGAAGTGGTCGGCGGGGTCGAAGCGGGCGAGGGGGCGCAGCGGACGGGGCAGGACGGGCAGGTCGTCGAGGTCGACCAGCCACATGTAGGTGCGGTGGCGCAGGGAGTGGCGGACCGGGGTGACGCGGGTGTGGGCGATCTCGGTCTCGTACAGGGCCGGTACGGCGGCGGGAGTCACCGGGGCGCTCCCGGGTGGCGTGCGGTCTCGGTCTCGGTCTCGTACGAGGCCGGTGCGGTCGGCTTTCATCGCGGGGCTCCCAGGTGGCGGGCGGCCTCGACGCCGGAGCGGCAGCCGTCTTCGTGGAAGCCCCAGCCGTGGTACGCGCCCGCGTACGCGGTGACGGGGGTGCGGAGCGTCGGCAGGAGGCGCTGGGCGGCCACGGACTCCGGGGTGTAGACGGGGTGTTCGTACGTCATGCGGGCCAGGACGGTCGAGTCGTCGACGCGGTCGCCGGGGTTGAGGGTGACGATGTGCGGTTCGTCGGTGCGGAGTCGCTGGAGCCGGTTCATGTCGTAGCTGACCTGGACCGCGCCCGGGCGGGCCGTACAGGAAGGCATCAGGTAGTTCCAGGAGGCGCGGGCGTGCGGCGAACGCGGCAGGACGCTCGTGTCGCGGTGCAGGACGGTGGGGTTGAGGGAGTAGGTGAAGGCGCCGAGGACACGGCGTTCCCGTTCGGTGGGGTCGGCGAGGAGCCGTAGGGCCTGGTCGGGGTGGACGGCGATCACGACGGCGGCGTGCTCCGCGGACTCGCCGTCGGCGGTGACGACCGTGGCGCGGTCGCTGCCGCGGATCACGGCCCTCACCGGGGTCGCGGTCCGTACGGAGGCGATCGACTTGGCGACGCGTCCGACGTACGCCGCGGAACCGCCGGTGACGGTCTTCCACTGGGGGGAGCCGGTCACGGAGAGGAGTCCGTGGTGGTCGAGGAAGCGGAAGAGGTAGACGGCGGGGTAGCGCAGGGCGGTGTCGGGGGCGCAGGACCAGACGGCGGAGACGAGGGGGATCGCGAAGTGGCTGGCGAAGTGCGCGGAGAAGCGGTGGGCGCGGAGGAATCCGCCGAGGGTGAGGGTCATGTCGTCGGCGGCCAGCAGGCCGCGCGCGGCGCGGTGGAACCGCGGGACGTCGGCGAGCATCAGCAGGTGCCGGGGCCGACGTGCGTTGCCGCCCGCGAGGAGGCCGCGGAGGCCCCGCGCGCCGGCGTACTCCAGGCCGCATCCGTCGCAGCGGACGGACATGCTCATCTCCGCGTCCTGCGTGGTGACCCCCAACTCGCGGAAGAGGCCGAGGAGGTGGGGGTAGGTGCGCTCGTTGTGGACGATGAAGCCGGTGTCGACGTGGACGGTGCCCCCTTCGGCGGAGGGCAGTTCGTGGGTGTGCGCGTGGCCGCCGAGCCGGTGCTCCGACTCGTAGATCACCACGTCGTGTACGCGGGAGAGGAAGTGGGCCGCGGTGAGACCCGCCACCCCCGCCCCCACCACCGCGATGCTTCGTCCGTTCATTGTTCTCCACCCCTCGTGCGACGGCCGTCGGCCGGTGCGGCGACGGCCGTCTGCTGTCCTGCGCTCGGTGCGCTCTGCTGTCGGTTGTTCGGAGCCGCCGGCCGGTCGGATGTGGGGGACCGGGACGGAGCGGCGAACGGGTCGGTGATCAGGTCGGTGATCGGGTTTCCGTCGGATCGGCCCGTCAGCGGCCGACGCCGGCGCGGGCGGGTTCGAGGCTGTGGCGCATGCGCTGGAGACCGCGGCGGGCGTGGCTCTTGACCGTCCCGAGCGGCATGCCGGTGCGGTCGGCGATCTGGACCTGCGTCAGGTCGGCGAAGTAGGCGAGTTCCAGTACGTCGCGCTGGACGCGGGGCAGCCTGGACAGTCCCTCGGCGACGACCAGCCGGTCGAGGATCCTCTCGGGCTCCTCGTCCGTCCTGTCCTCGTGCTCCAGTGAGGCACCGAGCGTCGCCGCGAGCTCGGTGCGGCGGGTGCGGGCGGTCAGGGCGTCGGCGATCTTGCGACGGGTGATGCCGGTGAGCCAGGCCGGCAGGGTGCCGCGGTCGGGACGGAAGTTGGCCCGGCCTCGCCAGGCGGCGACGAACACCTGCTGGGCGACGTCCTCGGCCTCCCGCGGGTCTCCCAGGGCCCGGGCTGCCAGCGTGTGCACCAGGCGGCCCCAGCGCTGGTAGGCGGCGGCGAGACAGTCCTCGTCCCCTCGCGCCAGGCCGCGGGCGATCCGGGCGTCGTCGGCGGCCGTGTCCCCGGGCGTGGTGGCCGCCTCCGTGTCCGCGACGGCCGTCCGAGTGGAGGCGGGAGTCGCATTGAAGCCGGTGGCAGTCGCATCGATCATGGCGGCGGCGGCATCGGTGAGGGTCGCATCGGTCGCGGTGGGAGCGAGGTCCTCGGTCCTCCGGTGTGCGGTCATGACGCTTCCTCCTCCGGGTGGTGGATCGGGCGTCCACCGGGTCTTTCGCCGTCGCCACGAGGGCGGCGTCTCCGGGACCTCGGCGACCCCGTCCCTCCTTACGGTCCGACCGACGCACCCTCTGCCACAACTCGCATCGCTTGCGCATCGATATGAGGGATATCGATGCGCAAGGGCCTCGGAGGAGGGGCTCCACGTCCGCGGCGCCGCCGCGGCCCGGCTGCGGGACCGGCGTACGCGGCGCGGCCGCGGCCCGTAGGCGTCGGTACGCCCTCAGGGGGTCCGGCCGCCCCCGTCGAGGATCGGTGCCAGGACGTACCGCTCCACCACGTCGAGGGGTTCCGCTCCCGGGGGCAGCGCGGGAGCGGAGCCGGTCACCGCCCGGTCCGCGAACCCCCCGGCCAGGTGCGGCATCCGCACGTCGACGACCGTGACACCACGTCGGCGCTGCTCCCGCCCCACGATCCCCAGCCAGGCGGCGAGCGCCGTCTTCGCCGCGGTGTAGTCGGCCGCGCCGGCCAGCGGCCGGTCGACGACGGCTCCGGTCACGGCGACGACGGTGCTCCCGGGCCCCAGGACCGGCAGGGCCCCCCGCACCACTGCCATGGGGGCGAGGGCGTTCACGGTCATGAGGTGCTCCGCCGCGGCCTCCGTGACGTCCTCGGCGCGCCCGAATCCCGCCACACCGAAGGTGACGACGACGGCGTCCAGTCCCCCGAGGGCCCGGGCGGCCCAGGGCGCCAGGCCGGCGCATCGGTCCAGGTCGTACGCGTCGAAGGCGCGCCACGGACCGCCGCCCGTATCGCTCGACAGGGCCGCGAGCCGGGTCGTGTCGCGGCCCGCCAGCGCCGTAGCTCCGCCTCCCTCGGCCAGCAGCCGCGCCACGAGCCCTCCGATCATCCCTGTCGCCCCGACGACGAGCGTCTTCCCACCGGCCATCGCCACGACCTCCTGCGCTCCGCGCGTGCTCTCGTACCTTCCGGGGAGGGTTCTCCCGCGACGTCCCGCGGGGATGCGCGGCGGGCGGGCGGACCACGCCGCACCGCGTGCCGAACCGTGACATCGCCTGCCGCACGGCGTGCCGACCCACCGCACCGCACGCCGGCCCCCGCACCGTCCACCGACCGCCGCATCCGTCCACCGACCGCCGCATCCGCACGCCGGCCCCCGCACCGCCTGCCGACCCGCCGCACCGCGTACAGCCCCACCGCATCCGGACGCCGGGCCGCGGGTGAAAGACCCGTCGAACGGGATCCACCGGGCCGAGGCCTTCAGCGGACAAGGGCGAGGAGTGACACGCGGCCACGGAGGTCGGGCCGACCGCCTGCGCGGAGACGGTGCGACGGAACCCCGCGCGGACGAGGAAGGACGGGACATGGCGGACGCACACCGGCTCTTCGGGGACCAGCTGGGGCCGTCCTTCCCGGACCCCGGCGGCGACGGCCCCGCTCGTGGCCCGGCCCCTCGGCCCCGGTTCCGTCACCGGTCGGCGGCAGACGGCAGGCGGCAGGCGGCAGGCGGCAGGCGGACGAGCGGCCCCCTCGTCAGGAAACCCCAGGGAAAGAGGACGGCATGGAGACGAAGGACGGCACACGGTACGACGTGGTGGTGGTCGGCGCCGGGGCGGCCGGCCTCGCCTGCGCCGGTGACCTGTGCGCGGCGGGCCTGCGGGTGCTGCTCCTGGAGACGGGCGAGGTGGTCGGCGGCCGGATGCGTACCGACCGGGTGAAGGGTTTCACCGTGGATCGCGGCTTCCAGGTCTTCAACACGTCGTATCCGCAGGTGAAGCGGCGCCTGGACCTGAAAGCGCTGCGGCTGCGGCCGTTCACGCCGGGAGTGCTCGTGCACACCGACCGGGGGCCGCGGCGGTTCACGGATCCGAGCCGTCGCCCCAAGGAGAGCCGGGACCTGCTGCCGGGGCGGCTCGCGTCCGGGCGCGATCTGCTCGCCCTCTCGGCGCTGTCGGCACGGGACGCCCTCGCACCGGCGTCGGTGCTGCGGCACGGTGCCGACGGGACGACACTCGACGCCCTGGCCTCGGCAGGCGTGTCGGCGCGGCTGGTGGAGACGTTCTTCCGGCCGTTCCTCTCCGGGGTGTTCCTGGAGGACCGGCTGGAGACCTCGGCGCGGTACTTCCATCTGGTGTGGCGGAGCATGTTGCGCGGCAGCCTCTGTCTGCCGGCCGGGGGAATCGGCGCGGTGCCCGCCCAGCTCGCCGCACGGCTGCCGCAGCGGGTCCTGAGGACCGGAAGCACCGTCTCCGCCTTGACGTCCGACGGCGTGGTCCTCGCCGACGGGCGCGAGGTGCGGTCCCGTACGGTCGTGGTCGCCGTCGGACAGCGGGTCGCGGCCGAGCTGCTGCCGGGGCTTCGCGTCCCGGACGGCCGGACCGTGACCACGCTGTACCACGCGACCGCCCGGCCTCCCCTGGACGAGCCGGTGCTGGTCGTCGACTCCAGGCGCAGATTCCTCAACACCTGTGTCCTCACCGCCGTCCATCCCGGCTTCTCCACCGACGGACGGGCGCTGGTGTCGACCTCCGTGCTCGGCTCTCCCGGCCCCGCGGACACGGACACCGTCCTGGGTGCCTTGGGCGAGGTGTACGCCACGGACACGGGCGACTGGGAGCCCGTCCACCGCGTCACGGTGACCGACGCCCTGCCGGCCATGCCGGGCCCCACTCCGCTGTCCCGGGAGGTGCGTTGGGCTTCCGGCCGGTACGTGTGCGGGGACCACCGGGCGACGGGTTCCCTCCAGGGCGCGCTGGCTTCGGGGGCGCGGGCGGCCCGCACGGTCCTGGACGACCTGCGGGCGGGCACGGTCTGAGGTGCCCGGCGAGCGCTGCGGCCCCGACCCCGGGGAGGGCGTGATCGATCGCGTCGGAATCCGGGCATTGATGAGGCACGTGGGCTGGCGAGTTCGAGACACGAGGCATATCCCCCGATCAACCCGGAAGCCGCCTGCTACGTCCGGCCGCCTGTGACGCGATGGCGGTCGCGTCGGGGAACGCCTGCCGGGTCTTCGCAGATGGACGCGACGGGCTTCCCTTCGACACGACCGCGACGCGGTTCGGTGAGTGGCGTGGGGGCCGGGCGGGACCGCGCGTCGGCGCGGGTGACCGCGCGAGTTCTCGCCATGATTCACTGACTGGTTTCGGTGTTCTCACTTCCCAGTGCGGTGAATAGGTTGAAAGGTGTGCGACCTGAGATTGTCAGCGTTGTGTCCGGAAGATCGGTCGCATACGGAAGAGGGGGGCGGGGTGCATCACACAGCCGGTGGGAGCTCTTTGGACACCGCTACCGCCTTCCACGCTTCCGCTGCCAGGTCCAGATATCCGGCGGCCTCGGCTTCCTCGGCGACGCTCCGGGCCAGCCGGATCCCCTGTTCGTTCCGGCCCAGTCTCATGACGGCCTCGGCCCGCAGGAGCCTCGTCCGCAGTCCGTCGTGGAAGGCGAGGAGCCCTGTGTCCTCCGCGGCCGCGGCTTCCGTCTCGGCCTCGGCCGGTCTGCCTTCCATGAGGTGCACGCGGGCCGACACGGCCGTGAGTTCGGCGTGATGGCCGGGTTCTCCCACGTAGCGCAGCGCGTCGGCCGCTTCCTGGAGCCAGGTGTGGATCTCGGGAGAGGAAGGGTCGGGGCAGCGCAGCTGGAGGGACACCGCCGCAAGTCTCAGGCGCGCCCAGCCGAGCAGGTCGCGTCGGCTGTCCATCGCGGACAGGGCGTGTTCGATCAGCTTCCGGCCCTCTTGGAAGAGTCCTTGCCGGATTCTCACCCCGGAGCACGTCCAGTACGCCTGGACGGTGAGCTCCGAGGGGGCGTCGGCCGCCATGTGCAGGACGTCGGGAATCCTTGCGGCGGCCTGCGCCAGGAGGCCGGCCTCGGTTTCCGCGGCGATGAGCGCCAGACGGGCGCTCACCTTGAGGGCCTGGGTGCCGGAGGGGAATCCGTCGACCAGGCACAGCGCCTCCTGGGCGGCGGTGCGGGCCTCGGTGATGCCTCCTAGCTTGCGTTCCGCTCCGGAAAGCTCGACGAGCAGCCTGCCGAGTAGACAGGGAGATTCCCATTTCCTGGTGAGAACCACCAACTGACGCAGATCATCGCGCCGTCCGACGGGGTCCTTCATTTCGCAGCGAGCGCGAGAGCGGGCCCAGAGGGCCTGCCAGGCCCAGTCCTCCGGAAGTCGCGTCTGCGGTTCCGAGTGCGACTCCAGCAGGTCGATGACCCTGGGGAGGTCGTTGTCGGCCAGAGCCGTGGAGACCTCGGCCATGGTCGCTCCCCAGGACTCCCGGGGGCCGTCGTCGGCCACCAACTCGGCGACGCCCAGTCCGAGTTTCCCGGCCAGGTGGCGCAGGGTCTCCGCGGACGGCAGGCGGCTGCCGCTCTCGATGCGCGAGATGTAGCTCGTGGAGACCGGCCCACCGGCCAGATCTCCCTGCGTCAGTCCGCTTTCAAGACGAAGTCTTCTCAGCCGCCGCCCGAAGGCAGGCTGCTCGATCTCCATGCAACGTCCTCTGATCCGGTAGGAGAGTCACATGCCCCGCGGTGTTCGACGGTCCACCCGTACGCAAGGCGCCGCCGGCGCGATGAGTGACAGCGGCGCTGCTGTCGGCATCGAAGGGATGTCCCGGATGCCTGCCGAGATCGAGTGGCCCTAGCGGCATGCGTGTGCTCGATGACTCCTGGTCTCGCTCCGATGGTCGCCTTGTGGGCCGGAGCGGGGCGGTCGACGTGCCGGTGGACGTGGTGCGGCAGGGTTGACTCTCCGAATGCGTCAAGGGCAGACATATTACGAGGAAAGTTCATGCCTCGTCCATGACTCGTACGGACCCGTCCATGGTCTCTTCACAAGGGGTGGAGCGAAACACTGCTCGCTTTCGCGCATCGGACCGACGGGCGTGGTGGTCGCGGCGGCCTTTCAACAGTAGGGGCGCTGGTTCGTCAAGGTCGTGGCCACCCGCAGGAAGATTCCCAGCAGCCGGTAGAGGTCGGGCATCTCGGCGGTCGCCTCGACGGTCCTGCTGTCGCTCCGTGTCACGCCGGGGATGCCGAGCAGGTGGGTCGCCACCGCCGCGGACTGCCAGCGGACCGCGAGGGTCCTCGGACTCCGCGCCGGGACGGGCTCACGCGAGGGGGCCGGCCGGTCGGCGACGGCGCCGTGCGCGGCGGCCTGGATGGCGGCGCGCGACTCGGCCGGGGGCCGCAGTTCGGCGACGAACCGGTCCCGCGCCGTCTTGACGGCGACGGTCGCCACACCGCTGTCCCACTCCGCCATCTCCGCGCACGCGGCGTCGTCACCGGTCAGCAGGGCGACGGGAACGCCGATGGCCGCCGCCGTGGCGTGGAGGAGGCCGATCTCGCCCACCGGGCGACCGTCCAGCCACATGTCCTCGATCTCGTGGCCCATGAAACTGTGGCTCATGACGCCCGGTGACCCGGCCCGGGCGTGGAAGCCGACGCAGAGCACGGCGTCGAAGTCGGCCTCCAGGCCTTCCAGCATGCTCATGGGTTTGGGGCGGCCCTTGATGAGACGGGCCCGCGGATGCAGGTCCTCCAGGAGCAGATTGCGCATCGGACCGTGCGCGTCGTTCACCAGGATGTCGGCGGCGCCACCGGACAGAGCCCCGGAAATGGCGGCGTTGACGTCCTCGGTCATCATCCGACGACCGCGTTCGTAATCCCTGCCCGGCGGCTGTACGTCCTCGGCGTCCACGAGCCCGGTAATGCCCTCCATGTCCGCGCTGATGTATACCCTCATGACTGTTCCTTTGTACGGGTGCCAGGCGGTCGACAGGCGTGGCCGAAAAACATCGACTCATTCCGGAGAGGGGTGACTTGATCAGCCCCGCGCCGACGATGGACGCCGGACGCCATGCTATCGTCCTGATTCACTCCGCTCGAGATGCGAATCCCACGCGAATGACCGGCACGTGGAAGGAATATGAGGAACATTTCAGTCCGGCATGACGTGCCGTATTACTCGCAATGGGAATCCGCAGACCTTGTCCCCGAACTTCTTTCCGGCCGGGTAAAGGCCGAAGACGATCCCGCGTGGCGTGTTTCGGGCGCGGAGAGCGCTGAGGAATACGCCTTCTGGTCCTGGCGTGTCTGCGGTATGGCCTGTCTGCGCATGGCCCTGGAGTACTGGGACCTGAAGCCGCCGAATCTCCTGACGCTGGCTCGGGAGTTCCTGGACGCAGGCGCGTACGTCCGGCGCGAGGACGGCGTGGACGGCCTCATCTACGCCCCGTTCGCCGAACACGCCGCACGACGGTGGGACCTCGAGGCCGAAGTCCACGGGACGCTGCCGATCGAGGAGATCCCCGGCCATCTGGAGGACGGCAAGCTGGTGATGCTCTCCGTCCACCCCTCGATCCGGGAGCCGGACACCACGCCTCCCGGCCGCGGTGGGCACCTGGTCCTTGCCGTCGGCTGCTCGCCCGGCCATCTCCAGATCCACAACCCGTCCGGCCTGCCCGGCGTATCGCAGCGTTTCGCCGAGGTGCCGTGGGAGGCGTTGCCCCGGTTCTTCGCACGGCGAGGCGTCACCTTGGGCGTGAGGGAACCGTAGGGGACGGGTCCAGGGGGTCTTGCCGATCCTGCCGACCGGGCCTGATCGACGAGACTCCCCCGGCTCAGCCGAGGATGCAGTCGCTCCAGGTCTGATCGTCGATGTTGCCGCCGGAGACCACGCAGAGTGCCACCTTGCGGGGGTCGGGGTTCCGCAACGCGGCGGCGAACGCCGCCGCACCCGCTCCCTCGGCCCGGATGCCGGCCTCGGCCCACAGGATGCGCATCGCCCGGTGCAGTTCCGTCTCGTCGACGGTGCGCACCTCGAGGCCGTAGTCCCTGCAGGCCTGGAAGGATCGGGCGCCGATGCGCCGGACCAGTAGTCCTTCCGGCAGACCCCGGGCGGAATCCAGCGTGATCCGGTGTCCCGCCCGCAGGGACATCCGCATCGCGGGGGCGCTCTCGTACTCGACGCCCACGATCCTGGTGGCGGTGTCGCCCCACTCGGCGATGCCCGCCGCCACCAGACCTCCCCCGCCCACGGGCACGAACGCCGCGTCGGGGAGGCCGGCCTCCTCGCGCACCTCGCGGTAGAGGCTTCGGTGGCCCTGGATGATGTCGGGATCGTCGAAGCTGTGCACGAAGACGGCGGCGTGCTCGTCGGCGTACCTGCGCGCGAGGACCTCGCAGTCGTCGTAACCGCCGTCCACGAGGACGACGTCGCCGCCGGCGCCGGTGATCCGCTGCCGCTTGGCCAGCGGGGTCGTTCGGGGGACGAACACCCGGAGGGGCAGACCGCGGGCCGAGGCCGCTTCCGCGAGACCGGACGCGTGGTTCCCGGTGGAGGCGGTGACGAGCGTGCTTCCGGCCGCGAGCCCCGCCACTTTGTGGGCGTTGCCCCGGTACTTGAACGCCCCGGATATCTGGCGGGTCTCGTCCTTCACGAGGATGCCCCGCCAGCCGTGCGGCTGGAGCCGGACGACGCGGGTGCGAATCGGCTGGAGTCGTTCTTTCTGCTGTACGGACATGACCGTCCCATCAGTGTCGTGACCGAATGCGTGTGCTGGTCCGATCGCCCGGTCAGTGGCTGATGTCGTATTCCTTGACCTTGTCGCGTGCGGGGCGGGACGCCTGGTCCCCGGACGCCGCGACGACGAGGTCGGCGATGGTGCGGCCGGTTGCCGCCAGCGCCATCGGGAAGATGCTGCCGGACATCAGACCGGGCAGGGTGTTGATTTCGAGGAAGTACGTCTCGCCGTCCCTGACGAGGAAGTCGCAGCGCGCGAAGGTCGCCACCTCGGTGGCTTCGAAAAGCGACTGCGCGTAGTCGCGGATGGCCTTGGTGGTGGGGTCCTCGGCGCACAGTTCGACACGGGCACGCCCCTTGACGTGCTTCTCCTCGTGACCGAAGAAGCCCTGGGCCACGACCTCCGCCACGGGGAGGTCGACGAAGCGTCCGTCCTCCCGGTAGACGCTGCACGAGTACTCGCGGCCGCTGACGAACTCCTGCACCAGGACCTGGTTGTCGTACGGCGCGGCTGCCGCGACCGCCGTCGCCAGCTCCTGCTCGTCCGGATCGTGCAGGCACGTGGTGAGCAGGGAGGCGCCCATGCGGTTGGGCTTGACCACGAGGGAACCGGGTCCGATCTCCTGCAGGACCCGCCGCGCGTCGAAGGAGTCCGCGCGGACGAGGACGGAGCGCGGAGCGCGCAGGCCGGGCAGCAGAGCGGTCGCCAGGGTGGCCTGGAGGTACTTGTCCATGCCCAGCGCGGAGGCGAGCACGGGGCCGAAGTTCCCCCGGATGCCCGCGACTTCGGCCAGTCCCTGCCAGCCGCCGTCCTCGCCTTCGTTGCCGTGCAGCAGGGAGAAGACGAACGAGCCGCCCGCACCGAGGCGTTCGACGGCCGCGCCCAGGGACAGGGCCTCCCCCGCGAGGAGGTCCTTCTCGTCCTCCGGCCAGGGGCCGCTGTCGAAGAAGTGGACCGCGCCGGTGCGGTCGACGTAGCAGACGGAGTCGATCACGACGCGATGCGGCTCTTTGCGTAATTCGCTCAGCACGTGGTGGTAGCCGTGGAGGGACGCATCGTGTTCGGTGCTCCGGCCGCCGACAAGGAGGGTGATGTTCAAGGACACGAAACACCTCGGGATCGATGGGTGGAGTGGAGTCCTTCGGGAGCTGCGGGCCTCAAGCTAGATAGCCCCCGCGAGCAGAGTCAATGCAGGAGTCATTCATTTGACTGACAGTTGACAGCTTCGGCCGAGAAGCGACCCTTCCCCGCCCCCGGAGGCCCGATTCGAGACAGCCAGGCACTGCTTTTGGCCCTGATGGTGTCGATTGACGCTCTTTCACCACGCAAGGGGAAGTCATCTATGTGACTCTGGTGTTGACTAGGTGTGCGGGCCCTCGTAGGTTGCTCGCCGGTAGCCTCAACTCCCCTTCTGTCCTGCAGGAGTTACGCGTGGACTCTCAGAAGAACCTGCCCAGGCTCGTCTTCCTCGACGGTCCGGGCCCGCCGCCTCCGGCGTGGTACCTGCCGAAACTCACCGCGAACTTCGAGGTGCACGTCCTCTGGGCGCCGACAGGGGACCCCGAGAAGGACGCGTCACACGCCCGCACGCTCGACGATTACTGCGCCCATTCGCCCCTGCTCGGCGGCGACGACGCCTTGGGCGCCGTTCTGGAGTTCTCCCGGAAGTGGCGTCCGGAGGGAATTCTCGGGTTCAGCGAGTTGGTGGTGACGGAGACCCATGCGGCGGCCCTCGCGCTGGGGCTGCCGGCGAACTCGCCCGAATCGCTGCCCGCGTTGCGGAGCAAGGAGGAGCAGCGCGCGGCGCTGGCCAAGGGCGGGGTCCCGGTGCCGCGGTTCGCTTCCGTGCTCTCGTTGTCCGATCTGGTCGGGGCGGTGGCCGAGGTGGGCCTCCCCGCGGTCCTCAAGCCGTCGGCCGGCGTCGGCAGCATGGCCACCTACCAGGTCACGGAGGACGTCGACCTGGCCGGCCTGTGGGACATGGCGACCGCCCGCTACACGGCGGATCCGCGCGGGGACGGCTCGGTGCGCTTCGTCCTGGAGGAGATGCTGATCGGCGAGCGGTGGCACGACGACCCCCGCTACGCGCCGTACGTCAGCGTCGAGTCGCTGGTGCAGAACGGCGCCGTGACCCACTGCGCCGTCACCGACAAGTTCCCGCTGACCGAACCCTTCCGCGAGAACGGCAACGTCTTTCCGTCGAGCCTCCCCGCGCACCGGATCGACTCCATCCTGGAGTGCGCCACACAGGCCATCCACGCCGTCGGGATCAGGAACTCGATGGTGCACACGGAGGTCATGCTGACGGCGGCCGGACCGCGGATCATCGAGGTCAACAGCCGGCTGGGGGGAGCCGCCATCGAGATGCTCCAGCTCAGCTTCGACTACGACGTCGTGACCGCGATGGCCCGCATCGCCACCGGTCGCCCCATCGCGCCGATGGGCCCCCGGCTGCGCAGCACCGGCCAGTACGTCCCCCAGGCGCCCGCCCGGGACGTGACTCTCTCCCGGGTGCCGACCGTGGAAGAGCTGACGGCGTTCGACGAGGTCGTCGAGGCCGAGCTGTTCTACGGGGTGGGCGACCGCCCGGACTGGGCGCGAGGAACGTCGGGCGGCAAGCTGGCCCGCCTCATCGCGACCGCCGAATCCCCGGAGCCGCTCCTCGACCTGGCGGATTTCCTGGCCTCCGACAAGGCGTTCGCCTACGTCCCCGACTGATTCCGCGGGTGACGCGGGTGCTCACCGCGTCACCGGCGAGGCGGTTCTCTGGAAGGTACAGGGCCGGAAGGTACAGGGCCGGAAGGTACGGGCCGAAAGGTACAGGGCCGGAAGGTACGGGCCGAAAGGTACAGGGCCGGAAGGTACGGGCCGGAAGTCGTTGTCCGGCGGAAGGCGTGACGCATGACGAATCCGCAAGAGGAGCTCGCCCCGGGCAGCCGGGGGACCACCGCGCGGCCCGCCCAGGACGGCGGTGTGTGGCGTCGGTGGACCGGGGCCCTCACAGGTCAGTTCTGGGTGGTCTGGGGCGCCACCCTGACGAACCAGCTGGGATCCATGGTGATCCCCTATCTGAGCTACTACCTGACGCAGGAGAAGAACGTCTCGCTCTCCGTCGTCGGTGTGGTGCTCGCGACGTCCGGCCTCGGCGGGATCATCTCGCAGCTGTGCGGCGGCCTGCTGGTGGACCGCATCGGCTACCGGGCGACGATGACGCTGGGCATGACCGGAACGGGAGTCTTCCTGTTCCTCCTGGGAGCGGTGGACCAGGTGGCCCTGATCGCCGTGTTCGCCTTCCTGGTCGGACTGGCGGCGGAGATGCACAGGCCCGCGTCGGCCTCCATGATCGCCGCCCGGTACGCCCCGGCCGACAGGACGAAGGCCTTCGGCCTCCTCTACTGGGCGGTCAACCTCGGCTACGCGTTCTCCATGGTCTTCGGAGGCTCGCTCGTCCGCCACGGCTTCACGCTGCTGTTCTGGGTCAACTCCGTCGCCTGCGTGGCCGCCGGGCTCCTGGTGTGGTTCCTGGGCAGGCCGACGGCGGCTCCCCGGCGCCCGGCCGAGCCGGACACCCGCTCCGGGAGCTATCTGGACGTCGCGAAGGACCGGCTGATGCTGGCCTACCTCGGATCGTGGTTCGCGTACGGCATCGTCTTCTGCCAGGGGCTGTCGACGCTTCCGCTGGCCATGAAGACCGACGGCATCGCGCCCTCGACCTTCGGATACGTGATGGCCACCAACGCCGTCGTCATCATCATGGTCCAGCCCGTCGCGAGCCCGCTGCTCTCCAGACTGGACCACAGCCACGTCCTCATCGGCGGCATCGTCGTCCTCGGGGCCGGGTACGGCGCCACGGCACTGGTGTCCACCCCGGTGGGATACGCCGTCACCGTCGCCGTGTGGACGCTGGGAGAAGTGGCCGTCAGCTCGGTGAACCAGGCCGTCATCGCGTCCCTCGCGCCCGCCGCCCTGCGCGGACGCTACTACGGGCTCTACGGCATGACCTGGTCCACGGCCGCACTGGCCGCCCCCCTCATGGGCACGTGGCTGCTGCAGTGGCGGGCCACCGGGCTCTGGGCGGCCTGTGTGCTGTTGTGTCTCGGCGCCGCGGCCGGACAGTGGCTGCTCATCCCGAAGGTCCGGGCGCGGTCCGCCATGACCCGCCTCGCGGAGGCGGCGGCCTGAGTCGCGCGTACGCGCCCGGACGACGTCGGGTCGGTACGGCGCCGAGCAGGCCGTCGTCGACGACGAAGTCCCGGCCGTTGGCGCAGGACGCGTCGGCCGAGGCGAGGAACACCACGGCCTCGGCCACCTCTTCCGGGCGCCCGAAGCCGCCGGGCGACTTCGGGCGCCGACGACGTTCGGGCCTCCGTCCGACGTCAGCGGCGGTGCCTTCCGGTGCCGCCGTTGACGGTGAGGGTCCTGCCGGTGGAGCGGTTCATGCCTGTGGAGCGGTTCATGCCGGTGCTCCCGTCAGGCTGTGCGTGAGGTGGTCGGCGAGGTGGGGCAGCCAGTCCGGCCGCGCGTTGCCGAGGAGGTGGTCACCGTGCGGGACGGACAGGTAGGTGCCGTGCGGCGCGAGGCGGGCCAGGGGCTCGCCGTTCGTCACGCCGGGGATGGCGTCCTGGCCGCCGTCCACGACCAGCAGCGGGGCCGCGATCCGGGGCGCCAGGGCGGTGAGGTCCACGTGGTCTGCGAACTCGCGGGCGGCATCGGCTCCCCCGGCACGTCGCGCCATGATGTCCCGTACCGGCGGCGGCAGTTCCTCCCAGTCGAGGCGGAAGGGGCCGCTGACGCCGGCGACGGCTGCCACGCGCGGCTCGAGCGCCGCGGCCCTGGCCGCGAAGTAGCCGCCCAGGCTCAGGCCGACGAGCCCGACGCGTGCGACCCCGAGGACGTCGACGACCCGGCCCACGATCCGTTCGTAGTCCGGCACGAAGGTCGTGGTGGCCGCGAGCACGCCCTGCCCGGGACCGTCCATCGCGAACACCGCCAGCCCCCTGGCCAGCAGGGCGGACACGAGATCGAGGAACTCCTCCTTGGCCGAGTCCAGGCCGGGGACGACCACCACCGTCCCCGGCGCGTCGGAGGGGCCGCGCAGCCAACCGGTGAACCCGTCGCCGCTCACCCGCCGCGCGCCGGGCTCCAGGAGGGCGAGGGCCCGGCCCAAGGCCTGGTCCGCCTCGGCGGCGGCACGAGGCGCTTCCGCGTAAGGCGCCAGCGTGGCCAGGTGGAACCACCGGGCCGCCACCAGCAGGTGCTCCCCCGCCGAGCGGGACGATCCCGCGTCCCGCGCGCGCCGGAGGTGGGCGTGTCCGGTACGGAGGAAGGCCGGCCCCCAGTCCGCGAGGGAGGTGAGGCCGTCGGTGACGCGCCGGTACTCGTGCGGGTCCACGCCCGCGCCGGTGGCACGGGACCACTGGGCGGCGGCGAACTCGCCGGGGCTCATCGCGCTCCTCCGGTCAGCAGGACGGCCTTGCCGCGTATCCGGCGCTCTCGCAGGTCGACCAGGGTCTCGGCGGCCCGCGCCCAGTCGGCGACCCGGCCGACCTCCGGATGCAACCGGCCCTCGGCCACGAGGCTCACGAGTGCCGCGAGATCGGAGCCGTACGGGGCGCCCGCGTAGTGGAAGTGCCTGATCGTCACGCGCTCGGGCCCACCGAGGAGTCGGAAGAAGTCGAGGGACACGGGGGTGCGGCTCGCCTGGCCGAACCAGACGAGCAGGCCGCCCGGACGCACCTTCGACAGCGCGAGCGGCAGATCGGCCCCACCCGTGGACTCCAGGACGACGTCGAACGGCCCCCGGGCGTCCGTGACCTCGTGCACCACCTTCGCACCCAGCTCCACGAGCCGCTCGCCGCGCTCCGGCGTGGCCGTCACGGCGGTGAGTCCGGCTCCGGCCCCGACGGCGAGCTCGGTGACGTAGTGGCCGACGCCGCCCGAGGCGCCGGTCAGCAGCACCCGCAGGCCGGCCAGGGAACCGGCGGTGCGCAGCAGCCGCAGGGCGGTCACCCCGGCCAGCGGCAGAGCAGCCGCACGTACGCTGTCGACACTGTCCGGGAGCACCGCGAGCGAGTGCGTGGGCACGGCGGCGTACTCGGCCCAGCCGCCCTGCGCCGGGTGTCCGACCACACGGGTCCCGATGCCGGGACCGGAACCGTCGGCCGCCGCCTGGACGACGAGCCCCGCGACGTCCTTGCCCGGCAGCAGCTCCGGCCGGGGGTCTTCGAGGAGGAACAGCTCGCCCCGGTTCGGGGCGAACGCCTCGACCTTGACCAGTGCCTCGTCCGGCCGCGGCACGGGCTGGGAGACCTCGGCGAAGGCGACGGGGCGCTCCGCTTCTCCCGTGGGAATCAATCTCTGCATGGAGGGGATGCAACCCCGGCGGCCACCCCTCGATCCAACAACGAACGAGCATCGTCGACAACCGCCGGTTGTCGCTTGCGGCCTGTGAGCCCAGCATGATCGACAAGACGGGACACCCCCTAGGGTGGGAGTCATGGATCTCGACGTGGCGCAGGTACGGGCGTTCGTGCGCACCGCCGAGGAGCTGCACTTCGGCCGGGCGGCCGGGACGCTCGCGATCTCGCAGCAGGCGCTGTCGAAGCGGATCGCGCGGCTCGAATCCCTGCTCGGTACCGAGCTCTTCCATCGCGGTGGCAACGGGGTACGCCTCACCGAGGCCGGGCAGCGCTTCCTCTCGCCGGCTCGGCAGACCGTGGCCGCCGCCGACGCCGCGGTGGCGGCGGTGTCCGGTGCGGAACATCCGCTGCGCGTGGACGTGTGGGGGCACCTCTACGCGCCGATGCGGACGCTGGCGCACGTCGCCGGGCAGGCCGGGGAACTGACGCTGGGGCACGGGCGCGACCTGCCGTCGGTGACGACCGCGCTGCTGCGCGGCGACATCGACGCGGCGTTCGGCCGGGTCCATCCCCCGCTGCCCGCCCTGCTGGTCCACCGCCTCGTCCGCCTCGAGCCGATGGACGCCGTCCTGAGCACCCGGCACCCGCTCGCCTCCGAACCGGCCCTGCGGCCGGACCAGTTGCGGGACAGTGTCCTGTGGGCCCCCGGCGCCCTGGACCGGCTCGACTTCCTCCGCCGGTTCGCCGACCGGTTCGGCATCCGGCGCACCGCCCCGAGCGTCAATCTGGGACTCGCCCACTTCCTCGCGGAGGTGGCGCGGGACCCGCGGCGCTTCTCCCTCGTGCCCGCCGACGTGCCGCTGCCCGAGGTCCCCGGTCTGCGCGCCGTCCCCCTGGTGGATCCCACCCCTCTGTACGCCTGGTCGCTGCTGTGGCGCACGGGAGACGGACACCCGGGACTGGCCGGGCTCGCCGCCGCCTGCGCGGAGGAGGCGGGGCGCAGCCGCTGGCTGGAGTACGACCCGACACGCGACTGGCTGCCCGAACCCCCGACGGGCGGCTTCGGCCCCGGACAGGACTGATCCCGCCGCCGCGTCCCCTCGCCGTCAAGCGGCGGCGGGCGCGGTCGAGTGCGCGGAAATGAAGAGGTGGCGGCAAGAGGCCCTTTGGTACGGTGCGCGGGTGTCTGCGACCAAGAAGTTCCAGGTCACCTTCGACTGCGCGGAGCCCGAGCGTCTCGCTCGCTTCTGGTGCGAGGTGCTGGGGTACGTCGTACCGCCGGCGCCGGCGGGTTTCGCCACGTGGGACGAGTACAGGCTTGCGCAGCCTCCGGAGGAGCGGGACGCGTGGTTCGCCTGCGTCGACCCTTCGGGTGAGGGTCCGCGCCTGTACTTCCAGCGCGTCCCCGAAGGGAAGGCCGCGAAGAACCGGCTGCATCTCGACGTGCGGGTCGGCACCGGGCTCGTGGGCGAGGAGCGCCTCGCCGCGCTGGAGGCCGAGTGCGCGCGTCTGGTCCCCCTCGGGGCGGTGCACGTGCGAACGCTGTACGACGGCAAGGACGCGTGCATCCCGATGCTCGACATCGAGGGCAACGAGTTCTGCATCGACTGACCTCGCTCTCCGGGCCGCGGGCGCGCGCACATCGGTTCTCGGTGTCCCAGGGCTCGACCGGCCCCCGACCCGCGTTCCGTAACCTCCGGGCACGTTCCGCGTCGGCAGGTCCGTGGTGGCGCGGATGCCGAGGAGGGAGAGGGAGCCGGTGGGTGGCTGGGGAGCCGGTGGCGGCGTGACGGGCCGCGGGCGCGTACGGACTCCCGGGCGGTTCGGGTTCACCGGGCGTTCGGGAGGCGCGGGCGCCGGGCGTTCGGGGGGCGCGGGCGCCGGCGGAGTCTTCCGCGCCTTGCGTGTGAGGGACTTCCGGTTGTTCGTCCTCGGTCAGATCGTGTCGGTCGCCGGTACGTGGATGATGGTCGTCGCGCAGGACTGGCTCGTGCTCGGACTCACCGGCGGCTCGGCGAGCGCGCTGGGTGCGGTGACGGCGCTGCAGTTCGCCCCCCTGCTGCTGTTCACGCTGTACGGCGGTCGGCTCGCGGACCGCTATGACAAGCGGGCCCTGCTGACGGTCGTGAACGTGCTGTCGAGCGTGGCCGCGTGTGCCCTGGCGGTGCTGGTGCTGTCCGGTGGGGTCCGGTTGTGGCACGTGTACCTGTTCGCGTGTGCCCTCGGCGTGGTGAACTCGGTCGAGGTGCCGACGCGGATGGCCTTCGTCGGCGAGCTCGTGGGGTCGGACCTCCTTCCCAACGCCTCGGCGCTCAGCGCCGCGTACTTCAACGTCGCCCGCGTCGTGGGCCCGGCCCTGGCGGGTCTGTTCATCTCGGCCGCCGGAGTCGGCTGGGTGATGCTGGTGAACGCGGCGAGCTACGCGGCCACCGTCGTCGCCCTGCGTCTGATGCGGGGCGGCACCGCGAGGCCCCTGCGACGCGGTGACCGGGGGCGGGTGTCGGACGGTCTGAAGGCAGCCGGCCGATTCGACCTCGTGGTGCCGCTGGTGCTGGTGGCGGTCGTGGGGCTGTTCGGTCTCAACTTCCAGCTGACCCTGCCTCTCCTCGCGGCCCAGGTGCATCACGCCGACGCCTCGACCTTCGGCGTGGTCACCGCCGTCTTCGCGGCGGGGTCCCTGGTGGCCGCCCTCATGACGACCATGCGCCGTGGCCGCCCCTCGGCCGGGCTGGTCGCGGGCGCCGCCGTCGGCTTCGGCGTACTGGAGACCGCGGTCGGGGTCGTGTCGTCGTACGGGCCCTCCATGGTCCTCCTGTTCCTCACCGGCGGCGCGGCCATCTTCTTCGCCCAGGCCGCCAACCACCGCGTCCAGTTGGGCGTTCCCCCCGAACTCCGCGGCCGCGTCCTCGCCCTGTACACGCTGATCCTCCAGGGGTCGACGCCCCTCGGTGCCCTCCTCGTGGGCACCCTGTCCGATCACTGGGGCGTCCGGTGGGGCTTCCTCACCGGAGGCCTGGTCTCACTGGCGGCAGGCCTCGCGGCGGTCGCCATAGGGCGCGGTCGCGAGCCCGGGGTCGTACCGGCCGATGCCGTCACGCGGGAACGAGAGCCTTCGGGAGAGCGGACATGACCGGGAGAGCGGGCGTGCCGGGAAGCGGACACGGCGGCGCAGGGCACCCGGGCCCGACGAAGGGCTTCCAGGGCCGGCCCGTGTCCGTGAAGACCGGCGCCCCGTGGGCGTCGACCAGGGCGCGGAACGCCTTTTCCTTGAGTGTCGCGACGGCCCAGACGGTGTCGCGGCCCGGCGGATCACCGGGCGTCCCCACGGGAAGTCCGAGACCACGGGCGGTTAGGAAGGCCGCCGCCCCGTCGAAGCGGGACCTTCCGTCGACGAGTCGGCGGTACTCGCCTTCGGCGTCGAACGGCTCCTGCCGGTCACCGTCGCCCGTTCGTACGGCCAAGACGGTGTCGAAGGCCGTCTTCCACGCCGACGCGTGGACCCGGGCGGAGTCGAGGAGCCCGTTGCTCGGGCTGGCCGGCCTGCGCCTGGGACACACCGCGCGACGCTTCGGGGGCCTCGGCGACGAAGCCCTGGCGCTGGCGGAGTCCCTGGCGGTACGAGCCGAGGCGGACCCGACGGACGTGGACGGTCGTGCTGTCGACGGGTACGACGACGTCCGGAGATTCCTGCGCCTGGGGTGACGGCGCCCTGCGCCGGGCGGGCCGGCTTCGGTCTCTTGCGGAAGGGAATCCTGCCGGTCCGGTCAGGAGTTCTGCCGGAGTCGGTCCGGCGACGTGTGGGCTACGGCGTGACGAGACGGCGAGCCTTTGGCATGATCGCTTGGTTGTCCCGTTCGGTGCAGGAGGAACGTCACGGCCATCAACGTCGAACTCGCTCCGGCCCGGCTGCCGTGGTCTGTCGTCGATCCCGGTCTCATCCCCTTCGCCTGGGACGAAGCGGAGGCGTCTGAGGTCACCGCGGTGATCGCCTCGATGGCGCCTCCTGACGGTGTCGGGTGGGAAGAGAAACACCGCTTCGCCACCGAGGTCACGGCGCTTCTGGCCGCCCGGTACGGCCGGTGGGCCTGTGGATGGGATTGGGCGGTCGGAGAGGGCGGCGGCGGGGGCGTGGTCACCCACTGGTGCTGCGCCTCCCATTCCGTGGGGGGACCCGCGGTAACGGCCGCCAACGTGGTGGCGTCGCTGCTGGAGTGGCGCGACTGGCTGGAGGAGTTGGCAGAGCGGTTCGAGCGGTTGGCTCCGCCCGACGAGGCGGCCGCGGAGGATCGCAGCCGGCACCTGGAACGGGCGGCTACCCGACTCGTGACCGTGGTCATGGACCGTACTGGTGCCCAATGCGGCTGGTACGGGCTCTGCCACACGGTGCTGACGTGGTTCCTCTCTTCCACGGGCATGCGGGCGGACGAGGCGAAGAACGCGGTCGACACCGCGATCGGTGGACGGTTCGAGAGCTGGACGGTGCCGTCGCGGACCCTGATCGACACGGTGGGCGAGGATCTCGCAGCCGATCTGACCGGAGTGCGGCCCTACCATGAGCACTGATGCCCTGGCCGCCTGGCTGCAGGTCAGGAACCGGATCGACTGGGCCTCCGCGGCGGGTGAGGCGCCGGCCCGGGTCGAGCCGATCGTGGACGGCCTCACCGCCTGGTGCGGGGAAGGAAGTCGTTCCTCTGACCTCGATCGTGGCCGCCGATTGCTCGCGGCCCTGGCTCGGTCGCGCACGGACGCTGCCCACGGGCGCCCTCTCGCCTGCGGGCTTCTGGCCGGATGGCAGCGGCTGATCCTTGGCGTGCCCGAGGTTCGGTTCCGACAGGGCGACGCCTTCGCCAAGGGCGGCCGCGAGCGCTACGCACTGACGCCACGCACCGGACGCGACTTCGAGCACTGTCTGCGCGACAGCGCCGATACGCGAGTCCCCCTGGCCTCCCGCGCGGCCAGGGTCTCTCTGGACGTGGCCTTCTTCCACCCCTTCCCGGACGGCAACGCCCGCCTGGCCATGCTCGCCCTCGCCTACGTCCTGGAGCTGGAGGGAGTTCGCTTGGACCAGGTCGGCCCCTTGCAGACCACTCGTTACGCGGATGACGACGCCGGAGCGGCGGACCTGGCCGCCCTGGTCTCCGTCCTCGTCCGCTCGGCCCACCAGCGGGCCACCGGATCCCGTCACTGAGGGAACCTCGACCCGACGGGCCCCGGCGTGTCGCCCCCGTGCGGAGGTCTGCGTGGTCGCGCATGCTCGAAGGACGGCCTAGCCCACGACCACCGACGAGGAGCCGGGATGACGTGGCTTTCCACGCTCGCGGGAGCCGTGCTGGTGCTGTACATCCTCCGGGACGTGTTCCATACGCTCTGGCATCCCACGCGTCACGGTGGTCTGAGCCGCACGGTGATGCGGACGGTGTGGCGTCTGTCGGCCCTGCGTGCCACGCGGTGGCGGTCGGCGGGGCTGGCGGGCCCGATGGGGATGATGGCCGTCGTGGCCGTGTGGGCCCTCACCGTGGCCGTCGGCTGGGGGCTCGTGTACTGGCCTCGGATGCCGGAGGACTTCTCGTACAGCACCGGGCTCGACCCGGCCGAGCACGCCGGCCTCGTCGACGCGCTCTACGTCTCGCTGGTCACCCTCTCCACCCTCGGCCTCGGCGACATCGCGCCGACGTCGGGGTGGTTGCGCACCCTCGCCCCGATGGAGGCGCTGGTGGGCTTCGTCCTGTTGTCGGCGACGGTCGCGTGGATCCTCGGCGTCTACCCGGCTCTGGCCCGCCGCAGGGCTCTCGCCCTGCGGCTTTCGCACGTGCGGCGCAGCTCTGCCCCCGCTCGGGCGATCGACTCCGATGGCGGGGCCGCTCTCCTGGACGGTCTCGCTTCGGCCCTGTCCACGATCACGGTCGACTTCCTGCAGTACGCCGAGTCGTACTACTTCTACGACGGGGACGAGAACACGTCCCTGCCCGGCCAGCTGGGTTACGCCACCGACCTGGCCAAGCGGGCGGCGACGGCGGGCCACCCCGACGTCAGGCTCTCGGCGGCGGTGCTGCGCACTGCCCTCGACGACCTGGCCACGGTGCTCGACGAGCGTTTCCTGAACACCGGCGGGACACCCGAGGAGGTCTTCTCCGCGTACGCCGACGACCACGGCCGCCCGTGGGGCCCGGACGGCCCTCCCACGGCCACCGGAGGAGGGCGGTCCTGAGAGAGAGGGGGCGTCGTCAAGGCCGTCGACCGGCTGCGGTGAGCATGTGAAGCCGAGGGGGAGGTGATGACCATGGCCCCGCAGAGCGCTCCCTACCCGCCGTTCGGCCTGGGCCCCGCCCCCGACCATCCGCACCCGCCGCTCCGGCGCCCG
The DNA here is from genome assembly GCF_056436715.1 of Streptomyces sp. NPDC043176. Classification (NCBI taxonomy): domain Bacteria; kingdom Bacillati; phylum Actinomycetota; class Actinomycetes; order Kitasatosporales; family Streptomycetaceae; genus Streptomyces; species Streptomyces sp. NPDC043176. Next base: position 164,260 of record NZ_JBWKCA010000007.1, on the reverse strand, counting down.
GGGCCCGGATCCGACGGCTGCTGGTGGCTCATGCCTCACCTCCCGGGCGGGACGGTCCGCCGGTCACTGGAGGGGCGCCGGTGTTGGAGGGGCGCCGGGTGCAGAAAGGGCGCCGGTCAGCGTGCGGCGCCGAGGTCGCTTCCGATGTGGTGCGCCCACGCACGGATCCGGGCGGGGTCGCGGAAGTCTCCGCCCTTGCCTTGCCCTCCCAGTGCCCGGGGTAGAGGGCGCCGCCGAGGACGACCTCGTCGTAGCCGCTGACGTCGGTGTCGGCGGGCAGGAGGGAGGAGGACGGCGTCGAACCCGTCGTCCCGCGGCGTCCGGCCGATCTCGTCGGCGATTCCGGCGGTGGGCGCCGTGCTGGCCGCCGTGGGCCACCAGGACGTGCATCGGGCTCACGGCCGCTCCCCTCCCCCTGCCCTCGGCCCGCCGTGCGGGGATGCTCCGCCGGGTGCCGGTCCTCTTCTCGGGCATCGGGGCGCGGACGGTGAGGATGCCGTCCTCGTACGAGGCGTCGACGTCGTCGGCGGGGACGGTCGTCAGGAGCCGTACGGTCCGGCGGGAGGAGCCGTAGAGGGCTGCGCCTGCGTTCCGCCTTGTCTCCGGTCATCGTCCTGCCTCCTCGTGTGCTGTCGGGGACGGACCCGGGCAGACGGATGTCACCTGGGGCCCGGGGAGCCCGAGGGGGCTCGCGCCTCGGCCTCCTCGTCGCCCTCGCCCCTCGGCTCCGGGGCCGGTCCCCCGTTTCTCCCACCGTGCCGCCCGGGGCTCGGACACCCCAGTGCCGAGCGGGTCAGCCTCCCGGGGCCGGGGACTCGCTCTCGTGGCCGTGGGACACCAGGGGCCGGGGCCGGACCCAGACCGTCGCCAGGCGTGCCTCGCGCAGACTCGCCTCCGCCACGGCGAAGGCGAGGGCGGCACGACAGTCCCTGCTGCCGTCCACGCCGACGACGATCAGCGGCGGAGGGAGGCTGGTGCGCTCGGGTGCGCGGATCACGGCGACCGGGCATTCTGCCCGTGCCGTCAGCGGGACGATCACCGCGTCCTCGCTGAGGACTTCGGCGGCCCTGCCGAGGTTCCCCGAACCCACCACGGCGAGTGCGGCGCCCCGCGTCCTGTCGCGCAGCACGGTGGCGGGGCCCCGCCGACGAGATCCGTCGCGGTGCACAGACCTCGTGCAGTTCCCGCACGAGGTCCTCGGCGTTGGCGAGGGCCGACTCCGCTCGGCCGTGCGGAGAGCTCTCGTGAGCGACCACACCGTACGGAAGACGGTCGTGGACCGGGGGGAGGGGGACGGCGGCGACCAGTCGCAGCCGGGCCCCAGGCCCTTCTGCGGACGGCTTCGTCGGCGGCCCAGACGAGGGCCGGGACGGACAGTTCACGGGGGTCGACGCCGGCCAGGGCCTCGCTCAGGGCCCCTCGCTCCTCGACACGAAGCCGGACGGGACGACCTCGACCGGGCAGTGGGCGTGGTGGATCAGGGCGTGGGCGACGCGGCCCAGGGAGGGCCCTACGCCGAGCCGTCGCCGGCTCCGGCCCATCACCAGCAGGTCGGTGCGGCCGGTCGCGTCGATCAGGATTCCCGGGGTGCTCGTGCCCGTCTCCACGTGGTGGTCGACGGTCAACCGGGGGTAGGACTCGCGCACGCGGTCGGCGAGCGACTTCGCCTCCCACACGCGCCGCAGGGCGATCCCGTCGAGGTCGTCGAGCATGGTGGCGACGTGGCCCATGTGCGCGAGCACGTTCCACACGCTCACGATCCGCAGGGTCGCCTTGCGGGCATCGGCCTCCGCCGCGGCCAGGGGGAGCCAGTCGAGGTCCGTCGCGTCACGGACGGCCGCCGTGACCGAGCCCGTCTCGGGCCGCTCGCCCTCCCCGCGCACGACGATCAGGGGCACCTCCGCCCGGGCCGCCACGCCGAGGCTCACGGAGCCGAGCAGGAGGGAGGAGAAACCGCCGAGCCCCCGGTTGCCCACCACGATCGTTCCGCGGTCGCCGGCGGCGTCCCGCAGCCCGGCGACCGGCTCCAGGCGACTCAGCTCCCTGGTCACGGGCAGGTCGGGACAGCGCTCGTGGACCCAGCCGGTCATGTTGATCAGCAGGTCGTGGCCGGCTCGGCGCACCGACTCCATCGTCTCGGCATCGGACCAGTAGGACCGCCGGTCGATGTCGGCGGCGTGCACCAGACGCAGGGAACGGCCCCTGCGGTCCGCCTCCGCGGCGGCCCAGAGGGCGGCGGAGCGCGCCGAGGGGGACCCGTCGACTCCCACGACGAGATCGCCCAGCCCGGGCCGGACGGGAATCTCGCTGTTCATGGTTCCTCCTCCGGCGACGACCGGGCGCCGGGCGCGGCGCCCTGGAGCGACACCTCCCAGGCTGGCACGGTGACGGCGATCCGGGGCACGGGCCGTTCGGTCCCGACCGAGAGCGCTCGGCCACCGCGGCCCCTGGCCCGTGGCCACCGGCACGGAATCCTGGCATCCCCACCCGGTTCACCCGGTGCCGGGCTCGATTCCTCCCTGGTCTCCCTCCGAGGGGGCGTCGACGCGCTGGGGGACGACGGCGACGGCCCCTGGGCCCGGGCGGCCACGACGAGGCCGACCGATCCGAGCAGAAGGTCGGCCGGCCCTCCCCGACCCCGTGAGCCGACGACCAGGACCATGGCCTCCTGCACCTCCCTCAGCAGCGCGCTCGACGCGTCCTCGGCGAGCACCTCCGTGGACGGGTCGAGACCGGGTGCGCGGCGCAGGGCCCGTTCCGCAGCCGTGCCGACGACGTTCTCCGCGACGATCTGTCCCCAGGGCCGGTCGGTGCTCGCGGACGGTGCGACGCCTTCGTACCGTTCCCAGAGCGAGGCGTACACGGTACGGAGCGGCCGGCCGTGCCACAGGGCTTCGTCGACCGCCCAGTCCAGGGTCGTGAGGCCGGCGTCGGGACCGTCCGCGCCCACGACCACGGGGCCTTCCCTCACCGGCGATCCCCTCGTTGCCACCACCTGCCGAGTGCGACGTGACCCGGCCACCAGGCCTTTCCCTCACCCCGCGGGCGAACGGACCGCCCTCCAAGGGACCAACGGTCCCGGAAGGGGCCAGTTCGGCACTCCTGCCGGGAGGGTCCGCGTATCAGGGTGGGGTCCACGGAGAGCGCCTGCGCGCGGAAGGCGCAGGTGATGCGCCATCGCAGGATCGGCGAGCTGATGACCCGTGACGTGGTGATTGTCCGCGGTGACGCGCCGTTCAAGGAGATCGTGCGGATCCTGTCGCGGCACCGGGTCACCGCGGTGCCGGTGGTGGACGGGGGGGGGACCGGGTGATCGGGGTCGTCTCGGAAGGCGATCTGCCGCGCGGGACCGCGGACCGGGCGGCCGCTTCGGGAGACATGCCGGCCGTGCCGGGGCTGGAGGCGTGGGAACGGGCCGAGGCCGAGGAGTTGATGTCTGCTCCCCCGGTGTGCGCCGGCCCCGAGTGGACGGCGGTGGAGGCGGCACGTCTGATGGAGGTGCAGGGCGTCAAGCGGCTCGTCATCGTGGACGACGAGGACGGGCCGGTCGGCATCGTGAGCCGCCGGGACAGGCTGGGGGTCTTCCTGCGCGAGGACTCCGACATCCGTCGCGAGATCACCGAGGACGTGCTCGTCGGCACCCTCGGCCTCGATCCCGCCCGGCCGAACGTCGAGGTGCGCGACGGCCGGGTGGAGGTCGGCAGCACCGTGCCGTACCGGGGCACGATCCCGGCGATCGTACGCATGTGCGTGACCGTCGACGGGGTCGTCCCGCTCTCGCGCACCGGCTCCCGTACGAGAACGACGACATCCCACCGGGAGGTGGACGATCATGACACAGGACATCGTGGTCGGCGTGGACGGCACGGAGCAGGCGCGCGCCGCCGCCGAGTGGGCCGCGGACGAGGCCGTGCTGCGCGGCACCGGCGTGCGCCTGGTGCACGCGAAGGAACCCTCGCCCGATGTCCTGCTGCCGTTCGTGTCCCGGGAACCCGACGAGTCATGGGCCGAGGAGCTGCTCACCCGTACGGCGGCCGGTCTGCGCGCCCGGCATCCCGAACTCTCGGTCACCACGCGGCTGTCGGCCTCGGGGCCCGTCCCGGCCCTCGTCTCCGCGGGCGAGGAGGGCTGCCTCCTGGTGCTCGGCTCGCGCGCGCTCGGCACCATGGCCGGCTATCTGCTCGGTTCGACCGGCCTGACGGTCGCCGGCGCGGTCGACCGGCCCGTCGTGCTCGTACGGGCCGACGGCACACCCGGTCCGCGGGGACCGGTGACGGTGGGGGTCGACGTGCGGCAGGCCGCCGACACGGTGCTGGGGTTCGCCTTCGACGAGGCCGCTCGGCGACGTGTGCCGGTGCACGCGGTGTTCGCACTGCAGCTTCCGCTGCTCGCGGGGCTCGGTCCCGCGATGGTGCCGGACATCCGGCTCGCCGCCGCACCCGAGATCGAGCGTTCGCTCGACGAGGTCCTCGCGCCCTGGCGGGCGAAGTACCCCGAGGTGAGCGCCGTCCACCACGTCCGGACCGGCTCGGCCGGCCTGGAACTGGTGGAGGCCTCCCGCGACGCTTCCCTCGTGGTGGTCGGCCGCCGCACCCGGCGTCCGGCCCTGGGCGCGCACATCGGCAGCGTGGCCCACGCGGTGCTGCACCACAGCCGCGCACCGGTCGCCGTCGTACCCCACGACTGACGCCGGCAGGGCACGGCCGACGCCACGACGGCCCGTCGGGGGCACCACCCGCGACAGGACCGCCGGACGCTCAGGAGCCGAGGATCTTGGCCTTCTGCACCGCGAACTCCTCCTCGGTCAGCACACCTTGCTCCTTCAGCTGTCCGAGTTCCTTGAGCTGCTCGATCTTGCTGCTCATGTCGGGGGCCGGTGCGGCCGGTGCGGGTGCCGCGACCGGTGGCGGCGCGTACCGCTCGGCCGCGACCTCCTCCTGCTGGGCCCAACGGCCCGCCTGGCGTCGCGAGACCCTGTTGGAGACGGCGGTCGCCGTCCCGGCCACCACTGCCGTACGCGCCACACCTCGAAGAAGTCCTGGCATGTCGTTCCTCCTTGGCCGTTGTTCGAGTGGATCGGTGCCCTGGTCCTGGGGCGTCCGCAGCCGTCAGGCGGCCGCGCTGCCGCCCTCCGCGGCATCCAGCGAGGCCAGGAGCGCCTGGACGGGGATCCGTCCGCCGGCCACGAGCTGCGCACCGCTCCGCCGCAGTTCCCGCGCGAGAGGGGCGGCCCAGACGTTCTCGTAGATCAGGATGCCGGCCGAGTTGCCCGGTTCCAGGGCCATCCCCGCCTCGTCGAGGTCGTCCTGCCCGAGGAGTCCGGAGGAGGAGCCCTCGAAGACGGACAGGTCCAGCTCGCCGTCGGCGTCGAGGTCCCGCAGTTCCAGCGCCGTGACGCTGCCGTCGGCGTCCTTCCGGACGAACGTGAAGTCGAGAATGCGGACGATGCCCTGGTCGACCAGGTCCAGGAGGAGGGACATCCCCTTGCCCGTCATCCGGTTGCCCGGAAACTCGATGACCAGATAGTCGACCGGACCCATGTCCTGGAATTCGTTGCTCATCACCGCTCCACACACTGTCGGGAGGACATGACCGAGCCCAACCCCCGTCCCGTCGTGTGTCGGCGGACGTGACCGGAGCCGGTACCGAACCCATTGCAGCACTCGCCGGAGCGCTTCGCACATCCACGGCCGGCGCCCCGCACGCTCAGGGAGGGGTGCCGATCCGGACGACGAGGAGGGCGATGTCGTCGTCCGAGGAAGCCGGTACCAGGTGGGTCAGCAGACGGTCGCAGAGAGCATGCAGGGACGGGACGGGTTCGGCGAGCAGATCGGTCAGCTCGGTCAGGCGGGCGTCGATGTCGCTGCTCCGGGCCTCGACGAGGCCGTCGGTGTACAGGACGAGGAGGCTGCCGAGGGGCAGGGTGAGGTCGGTGGTCGTGAAGGCGACGCCGCCGACGCCCAGCGGCAGGCCCGGCGGTACGTCGAGCAGGCGCACGGTGCCGTCGGGGAGGACGGCCGCGGGGGGCGGGTGGCCTGCCCGGGTGATGCGGCAGTGGCCGGTGGCCGGGTCGACCACCACGGACAGGAAGGTCGCCATCATCGGGTCGGCGAGATCGCGCAGGGCGGCCTCCAGCTGGCTGAGCATGTCCTCGGGGGCGAGGTCGAGGCGGGCGAGGGCCCTGACGCTCGCGGAGAGCCGCCCCATCACCGCGGCGGCGGCCGTGCCGTGCCCCATGACGTCCCCGATGACGAGTACGGCCCTGCCGTCCTCCAGCGCGATGACGTCGTACCAGTCGCCGCCGACCTCGTTGACGTCGCTGGCGGGAAGGTAGCGGTGGGCGACCTCGATCCCCGGCGGAGGGGTGATGTGCTGCGGCAGCATGCTGCGCTGCAGCACGACGGCGGTGTCGTGCTCACGGTGGTAGAGGCGCGCGTTGTCCACGCAGACCGCGGCGCGGGCCGCCAGTTCGCGGGCGAGGTCGACCTCGTCCTCGGTGAACGGGCCGATGGGACGGGTCCGGTAGAAGGTGGCCAGGCCCAGCACCACGCCGCGGGCGAGCAGCGGGGTCATCATGAACGAGTGCACTCCCAGCCCGAGCAGCTCCGCGGGCCTCCCGGAGTGGCCGGCGGCCGGTGCGACGGCCTGCTCGTCGAACTCGGACACGACATAGGGGCGGCGCTCGCCGAGCGCGCGGGTGTAGGGCGCGTTGACGGGGAAGACGAGGGTGCGCCCCAGCGGGGCGAGGACGGTCGTGACGGGTGAGCCCGTCAGCGGGGCCTTGGCCAGCCGGCGCAGCATGGCGCCCCCGAGCAGGCCCGCGCCGGCTTCGCCGTCGGCGGCCAGGGACTCCAGGACGTCGACGGTGACGGCGTCCGCGAGGTCGGGCACGGCGATGTCGGCGAGCTCCTGCGCGGTGCGTTCCAGGTCCAGGCTCGTGCCGATCTTCATCGTGGCCTCGTTCACCAGGGCGAGGTGGCGCCGGCCCTTCTCGGCTTCGAGCTGCGCCTGCTCCTTGGCGGTGATGTCGATCAGCGTGGCGGCCAGCCCGATCGGGCGTCCGTCGGAGTCCTCCAGCCGGACGTACGACCCCGACCACACGTGGTCGCGGTCCGGGTCGGCCGGCGTGCGGCCCGTACGGCGGGAATCCAGGACGGGCCTGCCCTCGTCCAGGGCCCGGCGCATCGCGCGCTCCATGTCCGCGGCGTTGACGTCGGGCAGGATCTCGACGAGGCGGCGCCCGATGTGGGCGGCCTGCGAAAGCCCGTTCATGGCCTCCAGCGCCGGGTTGACGCGGAGGAACCGCAGCTGGGTGTCCAGGACCGCGATGCCGACGGGGGAACGGGAGAACAGTCCGTCCCACACCGCCGACGAGCCGCGGATCCGCCGTGCCGCCTCCGCCTCCGCCGCGAACACCAGCACCGTCGTCCCGCCCCGGTGCCGGGCCGGCACCGGGCACGCCCAGATCTCCAGGTCCAGCGGACGTCCCTCCCTGTGCCAGGCGGTCACCGTTCCCATGACCCCGCGCCCGGTGGCGGCGCCCTCCCACAACGACCGGCCGAGACTGCGGTCCGCACCCGGGTGGAGCAGGTCGGCGATGTGCCGGCCGAGCACCTCGTGCGGGGTGTAGCCGAGCAGGCACTCCGCCGCGTGGTCCCAGCGGACGATCGCCCCGTCCGCGCCCGTGGCCACCACCGCGACCGGCAGCGCCCCCAGCCATCCGCCCGCGTCCCGGGCCGCGCTGGTGGTCACCTCGTCGAAGGGCACCTGCTCCATGCCACCGCGATTCCTGTCCGTACGCACCCGTGGACGGCTGCCGTCCTCCTCAGTATGGGCGGGTGCCCGCGGTTCGTCGCGCGGGCCGGAGCCGCGGCCGCGTGCCGACGTCACACGGCATTCCGGCCTGCCTCCGCGACGCGTCGGCCGGCGCCGCCCGCTGCCTGGACGGCGTTGGCGACGCCCTCCCGGGCGGTGTCCGCCGGGCCCTCGGGGATGCCCCGCAGCCGGCCGTCGACGGCGCTGCGGTAGCCGTCGGCGAGCAACGCCCCGAGCAGGGCGACGTCGAGTGCGGTGCCGAACTCGCGGGTGACGTCGTCGGGCGCCGATGCGACGCCCTGCTTCTCGCGCGGCGGGGAGCCGGTGATCGCCCTACGCCTGACGGGCGCGTGCTCCGCCGATGGCCAGGGCGACGTCCTTCGGGTGTGTCAGTTGGGGATGGTGCCCCGCGCCGTCGATCACTGTCACGGTGGCGTGCGGAAGTGAGTCCAGGAGGGACCGCCCGTCACCGGTGAGTGGATCGTGGGAGCCGACGACGATGTGGACGGGCCCTGGGTAGCGCCGCAGCCGGCCGACGAGGTCTTCGCGCCACCGCGCGCTCGCGGCGGCGGCGAGGAGCCGGGCGGTGGTGGCCGCGACGGTCCCGCGGCGGAGGTCCGCGACGGCGGATCGGAGCGGGGCCGCGTGGGCCGTGGCACCGGTCAGCCGCTCGGCGAGCGCTTCGGGCGTCGTCCGGCTCAGGAGCAGGCGGGTCAGCGGCGTCCACGTCATGACACGGGGTGGGCGGCCCTGGAGGAAGAACGGTGCCACGAGGGTGAGCCGCTCCACCGCGTGGGGATGCGCGGTCGCGGCCTCGACGGCGGCGGCGGCACCGACGGAGTGGCCGACCAGGTGACGGGCGCCCTCCTCGGTCACCAGCGCGGTCGACCACGTGAGCCAGTCGTCGCGGCTTCCGGAACTCATGCCCAGGCCCGGCAGGTCGACGGCCCGGGCGTGCCCGACCGCCGCGACGACCGGCGCCCAGGTGTCGGCGTTGACCGGCAGACCGGGCAGTACGACCGTCGACGCGCCCGCCTCCCCCAGTTCGAACGTCCGCACTCCGCCCGGATTCGTGAACCGCCGGTCGCTCGCCGGCGCGCCGCCGAAGCGGTGGGCCGCCAGGTGGTCGGCCCAGCGGCGTACCGTCGTCGCGGTGTCCGGCATGACGAGGCCGTGCCGGCCGGCGAAGGCATGAGCGGAACCCGTCGGGTAGCGGTCCGCCGACAGGAAGGTCAGGGTCTCCGGATCGGCCTTGGTGAGCCGGCGGGGAAGCCTCTTGAGCAGGGGCACCGGTATCCGCGCCCGGGGCGCCTTGACGCCGTAGTGCTCCGCCACGAACGTCAGCAGGTCGGGCAGTGCGGGCGTGTCGTCGTCCAGCAGCCAGTACGCGCCGCGCTCGGTCGCCGGATCCGTCGGCAGCAGGGTCATGAACCGGGCGAGGTGGTCGGCCGCGACCACGGGGACGAACGTCCGCCCGTCGCCCGGGAGGGCGGGGAGCGCGCCCTCCCAGAGCTCTTGCAGGTTGGAGGCGAGCCCGAGGTACTGGTCGGACTCCCCGGTGGTGCTGTCCCCGATGACACTGGCCGGGTTGACGATGGACCAGGGGACGCCCCGCCGCTCTGCCAGGTCGCGGAACACGGCGTCCGCCTCCACCCGGGACGCCTCGTAGGGACCGAGGTCCCGATAGGTCTCGCGTCGGCGCTCCTCGCTCCACGGGGCGGAGTCCAGCCGGCTCACGCGATACCCGGAGACCTGGACCAGCCGGCGCAGGTCCGGCAACCGCGCCGCGAACTCGACGACCGTGCGCACGCTGTCGACGTTGGCGTGACGCGCCTCGTCCACCGACATCCCGAACCTGAAGGCACCGGCGCAGTTGTAGATCTCGGTGACGTCGCCGCACTCCCCCTCGATCAGCGACGCCTTGCCGTAGTCGACCCTGAGGTCGGTCGGCGCCTTGCCGTGCCCGCGGCCGTCCAGCCACCGGGCCAGCCGCTGATACGACTCCTCGCTCCGGCCGGCCGTACTCACGCGCACACCGGCCCGACCGAGCGCGAGCACCACGTGGCGCCCGATGAAGCCGCTCGCTCCCAGCACCAGCGCGTGCCGCTCGTCCGCTCTCACTCCGCGTCCTCCCCGTCCTGCGCCGCCAGCAGTACGTCGATCGCCTGGCCGGCGCAGCGCAGCGGCTCGGTGGACCGCTGCGCCCGCGACACGATCACCGCCCCCTCCACCATGCTCACCACGGCGGTCGCGAGCGCACGGGCGACGGCGCGAGGCCGGCCGTGCGCGACAAGCAGCTCACCCACCGGTGCGATCCACGACTCGAACGCGTCGGCACAGGCGCCGCGCAGCCGCTCGCTCTCCGCCCCCATCTCCAGCGTCACCACCGAGACCGGACACCCCAGCTGGAAGTCGCTCCCTTCGAGCATCCCCGCCAGTTCCTCGATCACCCGGCCCAGCACCTCACCCACCGTCGCCGGCGCCGCCGCCGAGCCGCCCACGAGCGACCCGAACCTCGCGGCCGCCAGCTCGACGGCCCTCTCCCCCAGCTCCTCCTTCCCCCGCGGGAAATGGAAGTAGAGCGACCCCTTCGGGGCCCCCGCGTGCTCCACCACCGCGTTCAGTCCCGTACCGCTGTACCCGTGCCGCTGGATCAGCTCCAGCATCGACTCCGCCAGCCGTGAGCTGGTCTCGGCTCCCTTGGTTCCCATCATGACACCAGAATAGACCGGTCTACATATTCGGCAACCCTGTCGAGGCCGCCCATGCGGCGGCGTCACCGCCGGCCCTGCGTCTCGCCCAAGGGTCCGCCAAGGTGCGCCCGGCCGCGCCGATCACCGAATCACGGTGGCGGAGCCCCGCAGATACGTGTGACGGTTCGGCCATGGGCAATTCCCGGGCGCACCCCGTCTTCCGGACCACCGACGCGACCATGGCGTACGCGCGGGCCGAGCGCCTCCGTGCGCTGATGGCGGAGTGTGAGGACGAGGCCGACCTCTACGCCGAGCTGCGAACGGTCGAGGAGGTACGCCGGATGGTGGCGGTCCTGCCCGAGGGAACCTTCGACTACGCGGACCTGCGCACCGGCCCGACGGGTGAGGCCCTCCGGTTCGACCTCGACGTGGCCGGCGCGGACGACGCGTCGCTGGAGGCACACCTGCCGTGGGACGTCATGGCCAGGGTTCCGAGAGGGACGGTGGAGGAGCGGTTCGTGGCCGCGCTCGGCCAGGGCCTGGCCGATGTGCGCTGGCGCGGCCTGTGGCCGCACGACCCGGAGACGGGCCGATACGCGAGCGCCGACCACGACGGGGTCCAGATCGTGTTCCACGGCGAAGAATCCCAGTTCGACCGGTGGGCCGAGCACCACACGGTCTTCGTCCACGGAAGCGGGAACCGCGGGGGCTCGACCCGAGCACGGGAGCTTGCCGCGCGCATCGGCGGCGCGGTGCTGGGAGAGCCGCAGCTGGGGTGGTGAGGGGGCGATGGGCACCGGTGTGAGGTGTGCGTCCAGACTGGGCCCATGCGAGTCGACGAGACAGTGAGACCGACCCTGGCCAGGGTGCTCACCCCCATAGCGATCGACATCGCTATGGGGGTGCTGCTCGTGGCCGTCGTCCGTCGAGGCGGAACCGTCCACCCCGACGATCCCGTGGAGATCGAACTTCCCGCTCCCCCGCACCGCGCACTGGAACGCGTCTGGGTTCCGTGGTGAACGTGCCGGTCACAGCCGCTCCTTGAGGGCGTGGCAGGGGCGGTGTCGACCGGGCCCGCCACCGTGTGCCGTCGGCCGGCGGTCGTCGCGGTGGGCCATGGCGGCGTTTCGGCCATGATTCCGCCGGGCCACGGCCCCGTGGCCGCAAGGGTCGGTGCACTCGGCACGCACGCGGATTCGCTCAGTCCCGGGGTTCGCACGGCGTCCGAAAGACGTGTGTTCGACCGGCCTGGGGTGGTCGTTGAGCCTGTCGACACCCGCAGGCCCGGCCCCTGGAGATCGCCATGCGTTCCGTTCCCCCTCGTCCTCATGGCAAGAGCACGTCGGTCGATGACGAGGAGGGTGGGCATTCGGCGTCCGAGGAGTTGCTGTTCGGGGGGCGGCTCGATTACGAGCAGGGCTGGAACCAGTATCGCGGGACCTGGGTGAAGTTGGGCATGTGGAGCATGGCCGTGGGCTTTCCCCGGCAGGTGGCGGTGGCTGTTCGGCTGGCCAGGGCGGCGGACCGGCGGGCGTTGTACACGGTGGGGGCCAGTGAGGCCGGGCGGGGGCTGACGCAGGCGTTGAGCCTGGTGGCGGTGAACGGGCTGCTGGGCGAGTTGCTGGCGGCAGGGGCGTTGGTGGACCGGCTGAGGGCGTCGGTGCCGGCGCTGGCGGTCGTGTCGGTGATGGCGGTCGTGTCCTCGTTGCTGAGGTCGGCGTCGACGGCTTCGACGGGGGTGTTGGAGCCGAAGGTCCAGCGGGTGGCCACCGAGCGGTATCTGGGGCTGGTCGCGCGGGTCGAGATGGACGCGATCGAGGACGACGCGTTTCACAAGCTGATGGACTCGGCGCAGTGGGGGGCGGACGGGGCCCGCCGGATGGTCGGTTACTGCACGGCCGTGGTGGCCTCGGCGATCTCGCTGGTGGCGGCGGCGAGTGTGCTGACGGTGCTGCACTGGGCGCTGCTGCCGTTGCTGGCCGCGATGGCGTTGCCCAGTGCGTGGGGGTCGTTGACGATGGCCAGGGCGCGGTACGCGAGTTGGCACCGGTTCGTGCAGCACGCGCGTGCCGCGAAGCTGATCAGTGGTCTGTTGATCGACCAGCAGGCGGCGGGCGAGGTCCGGGTCCATGACGTGGGCCCGTTCCTGCTGGAGCACTTCCGGGGCATGGCCGAGACGAGTGAGCGGGAGCAGACCCGGCTCGCCTGGGTGGCGGCTCGTACGGGGCTGCTGGCGGACGGCGCCCGGGGGGTGGCGACGGTGGCCGCGTACGGAGTGCTGGGGCTGCTGCTGTGGAACGGGCAGATGGCGCTCGCCGTGGGTGGCACCGCCGTGCTCGCGATCCGCGCCGGGTCGGCGAGCATCACCGATCTCGTGCTGCGGGTCACCGACATCCAGGAGGAGTCCCTGTTCGTCGCCGACCTGGAGCGGCTCTGCGTCGAGGCGGAGCGGCGTGCGATCCCGGAGACCGGGGTGGACGTGCCGGAGGACTTCGACGCGATTCGCTTCGAGAAGGTCGGCTTCTCCTACCACGGTGCCGACGAGCCGTCCCTGCGGGAGGTGGACCTGGTCATTCCCCGGGGCCGGACCGTGGCCCTGGTGGGCAGGAACGGGTCCGGGAAGTCGACCGTCTCGAAGCTTCTGTGCGGTCTGCACCTGCCGGCCGAGGGGCGGGTGATGTGGGGGGACGTCAGTGCCGCCGACGCCTGCCGGGCACGGATCTTCTCCCGGGTCGCGTTGGTCGCCCAGGACTTCCAGCGGTGGCCCTTCACCGCGCGGGTGAACATCGGCATCGGCCGCAGCAGTGCCGCCATGGACGACACGGTCATCGCGGCGGCGGCCACGTACGCCGGAGCGGACGAGGTCGTCTCCGGACTCCCCCGCGGCCTCGGCACCCTGCTGGCCCGCGGCTACCGCGGCGGGCAGGAGCTCTCCGGCGGACAGTGGCAGCGGATCGGTCTGGCTCGCGGGAAGGCCCGCGACGGGCAGGTCCTGATCGTCGACGAGCCGACCAGTGCGCTGGACCCGGCGGCCGAACAGCGCGTCTTCGACCAGATCCACCGGCTCGCCGGCACCGGACAGACCACCGTCCTCATCACCCACCGTCTCCACAGCGTGCGCCACGCCGACCTGATCTACGTCCTCGACCGGGGGCGGGTCGTCGAGCACGGTACGTTCGCCGAGCTCATGGACCCTGCCACCGGCACGGGAGCGTTCCGGGAGGCGTACGAGCTCCAGGCCCGTCAGTTCAGGAACCCGTCGGTGCCGGTGCCGAAGCAGCCCGACCCCGGGAAGGACGCGGCGAGCGAGCCCGGTGGCCCGCTCGGTGAGGGCGAGGTGCTGTCATGACGACTCCCTCCTCCGCCCGTCGCCGTACAGGGTCCGCGGACTCCCCCACCACGACAACGGCGAGGGCAACGGAGCTGGACGCGGGTGCGGTCGCCTCGGCGGCGGGGCCTCCTGGGACCGTGCCGCACATCGCCGGTGTCCATCTGTATCTCGAGCGCGACGGCCAGGTCCTGCTGGGGCGCCGGCATCCCGATTCGGCGTACGCGGGCGGTTTCCTGCACACCCTGGCGGGTCACTGCGAGGCGGAGGCGGCGACCGCGTGCCTGGTGCGCGAGGCGTACGAGGAAGCCGGGCTGGTCATCGAGGCGGCCGACCTCTCCCTCGTCCACACGGTGCACCTGGTCGAGCCCGGCGGACTGCCGAGGATCCAGCTCTTCTTCCGCGCCGACCGTTGGGAGGGCGTGCCGGAGGTGCGCGAGCCGGACAAGTGCGTCGGCTGGCAGTGGTGCGGCGTCGAGGACCTGCCCGAGCCGATCGTCGCCTACACGCGTACGGCGATCGAAGGCATCCGGGCCGGACGGCCGTATACGGAGACGGGGTGGGTGCGTTGAGCTGCTTCGCCGCCGCCGGATCCGCGGACGCGGCACACTCGCGTACGGCTCCGGGCCGTCCGCGTCACGGCCTCGGCGCCCGCCGTCTCCTGGCCGGGCTCGCCGGCTCCCCCGCTCCCCCGCGGCCCCTGACGCCGGCCGTGGCCGTGGACACGGTGGCACCGGCACGACCCTCAGCACCTCCCCGTTCCCTCTCGCTTAAGGAGGACGATCGTCATGAGCAGTGACCTGTCCAGGGTCTCCGCCGATCCGGACAGCAGGCGCGCCGCGCTGGTCCAGGGCCTCGAAGCCGACGGTGTGCTCCAGGACCCGCGTCTGCGGGACGCTCTGCTGCGGGTGCGCAGGGAGGTTCTTCTTCCGCATGCTTATGTACGGGTCAGTGGCCCGGCGGCGGATCCGATCGACTGGCGCCTCCTCGACGGCCGCCATCCCGACGACCGGGAGGAATGGCTCGACCTGGTGTACGACGGTGACTCCGTCCTCCTCCAGCGGGACGGAGAACCCCTCGACGCGCTGGGGCGCGGGCCGGTCACGGGTGGCCACATGACCTCGATGTCCACCGGGCTCCCGGCCACCGTCAAGGCGCTGGAGACACTACGGCTCGCACCCGGGCAGCGGTTCCTGGATCTCGGGCCGGGCCCGGGCATCTCCCTCGCGCTCGCGGCCACCGTCGTCGGCCCCGGGAACGCCATCGGCGTCGAACAGGACCGGCACATGGCCGCGTTCGCGCAGAGGAACCTGGACCGGCTCGGGCTCGGCGTCCGGGTCGTGGCCGCCGACGCGCTCGACGGGCATGCGGCGTCGGCTCCGTACGACCGGGTCCATTCCGGGTTCGGGGTTCCCAGCGTCCCGGCAGCGTGGCTCGACCAACTCGCCCCGGGCGGACGGCTGGTGACGACGCTCGCCACCAGGACGCCCAGCTGGCCCGGGCAGGTGCTCGTCACTCGTACCCCGCGGGGCCGGTTCGAGGCCGTACTCCGGGGCGATCAGCGCGGTACCCGGCCCTTGCTCGGCTACCGGTGGCTGACCGCCGTCCACCACCGCCCCCGTGTCGAGGCCGACCCCGGCCGCCCGCGCACCACGCGGCTCGCGCCGCCGGATCGGGACGCGTACGGCTTCTGGCTCGCGGCCGCGTATCTCGCCGAGGGGCTCGTATGGGACTTCCAGGACGGGGCGATGAGGATCGTCGCGCCCGACGACGACTCCTGGGCCGTGCCCGGTCCCGGGGAGGGGGTGGTCCGTGTGCGGGGACGCCGGGACGTGTGGGCCGATCTCGAGGCCGTCCACGACCGGTGGGTACGCGCCGGGCGGCCGGACGTGTACCGGGTCGACATTCCCGATGGCGACGGACCGCAGCATGTCACCTCCGACGGCGGCGCGGATGCTCTGCGATGGGCGCTGCCCGCGCTCGCTGCCGCAGACCCCCCGAGCGCCGCACCGGCGCGACCACTGCCGGGGCGACCCGCCGAACGGACCGGGCCGGCGGGGGGCGCGGCGTTCCCCGTGCCGTCGGCACGGCGACCGGGAGGTGGGGCGTGAGCGGCGGCATGCGGCACACCGTGCCGGTGGACGTGCATGTGATCGCCGTCCGCGAGGGAGAGCGAGGGCCGGAGGTACTGCTGTCCCGGCGGGCCGGTGAGGTGTACGCGGCCGGTCTGTGGCACGCGCCGTCGGGCCACGTGGAGCGGGAGACCGTCGTCGCCGCCGTCGTACGCGAGACGCTCGAGGAGACGGGCCTCGTGGTGGAGCCGGCCGATGTGCGGGCGGCGGTCACGGTGCACCATCGGCCGCCCGGCGGGCGGGAACGGGTGGGCTTCTTCTTCGAGGTCCGTCGCTGGCGGGGCACCCCGGAGGTCATGGAACCGGACAAGTGCGACGCGATGGGGTGGTTCCCGTTCGACGCGTTGCCGGAGCCGATGGTCGCGTACTGCCGGGCCGGGCTCGACGCCTACCGGGCCGGCGCGCCGGTCGCGCTGCACTTCCTGGAGCCCGGCGATCCGATCGCCCATGAGCCCGGCCTCGACCGCAGCCTCCTCGTCCCCGCTCCGGAGGCCGGGAAGCGGGGACTTCGATGACCGGGTTCCTGCCGCTGGAGGAGTGGCGGCCGCTGATGCCGGTACGGGACTTCGCCCGGTTGGCCGCCTTCTCGGAGGCCCGCCGGTCCGGGGTGGCGGCTTACTTCGGCGACTGGGACTGGGATCCCGAGTCGAGTACGTCCGCCTCCTCAGTCTCGTCTCCGTCCTCGTCCTCCTCCTCACCCACGTCTACGTCTACGCCCTCCTCCAGCTCCACGTCCACGTAGTTCCACGTCCACGTAGCCTCCACGCCGACGTACCCTCCGCGTCGGCGTAGCCCCCCCCCGTCCACGTGGCCGCCATGTCCACCGCCACGGGCTTCCCCAAGTGAGGCTTATGTCAAACCGCCTGGCATGCTGAGTGCCTTATGGATGAGCGGTCGGGGCTTCCCGCCGCTACCGGCGGGAGTCGAGGCGAGGGGCGTGGCGGTGAAGACGATCGGGCTGATCGGCGGGATGAGCTGGGAGTCGACGGCGGAGTACTACAGGTTGGTGAACGAGTTCACGCGTGAGCGGCTCGGGGGGCTGCATTCGGCGCGGTGCGTGCTCTATTCGGTGGACTTCGCGGAGATCGAGCAACTGCAGGTCCAGGGACGGTGGGCGGAGGCCGGGGAGGTGCTGGCCGCGGCGGCTCGGGCACTGGAGGCGGCGGGGGCGGACATGGTGCTGATCTGCACGAACACCATGCACAAGGTGGCCGATCAGGTCGAAGGGGCGCTCTCCGTCCCGCTGCTGCACCTGGCGGACGCCACCGCGGAGGCGGTGCGCGCGTCGGGGCTGCGCCGCGTCGGGCTGCTGGGGACGGCGTTCACGATGGAGCAGGACTTCTACCGGGGCCGCCTCGAGGCCCGCGGGCTTGAGGTGCTGGTCCCCGATGCCGCCGGGCGGGGGGTCGTCCATCGGGTGATCTACGAGGAGCTGTGTCTGGGCATCGTGCGGGAGGAGTCACGCGGGGCGTACCGGGAGGTCATCGCGGGGCTGGTCGCCGGCGGCGCGGAGGGGATCATTCTGGGCTGTACCGAGATCGAGCTGCTCATCGGTGGCGGGGACAGTCCCGTCCCGGTCTTTCCCACCGCGCGCCTGCATGCCGAGGCCGCCGTGCGGGCGGCGCTGTCGTCGCCCGGGGGCGACGGTCCGCGGCCTCGCGTGCCGAGTGGTCCGTGACGGGGCCGGAGCGGTCGGCGGGAGATGATGGACGTGGACTGCGGAACGTGAGGTCAGGAGCTTTTATGTCAGCGAAGCGGGTTCACCAGCCCCGCGAGGACGCGGAGTTCGATTTCATCCTCAGGGTGAGCGAAGGCCCGGTGTTCGCGTACTTCACCGGGAGTTGGCCGAAGGCCGTCGAGCCCAGCAGGGTGATGGACCTCGTGGTGGGCGGTATCGCCGACGAGTACGCGGGTCGTCTGACGGCCGTCCGTGTCGACATCACGCGTCATCCGGCGGCGACCGAGCGGTACGGGATCGCCGGGGCCACGTCCTACGTGCTGCTGAGGGACGGCGAGGCGGTGGCTCAGGGCACGGGGCCCGCGAGCACGGTCGAGGTCCGGGCGTTCCTCGAGGAGCACCTCTGACGTCCGACCGTTCGTCGAAGGCCGAAGTCCCGCCCGTTTCCGAGAGGGCGGGACTTCGTCGTTCCGTCGGGGGCGGCCGGCGACCGCGACGCGGCGGACGGACGGCTCCGGCTGCCCCCGGCGGCGGGTGTACGGGTCAGGCGCCGGCGGCCACGGCCGTCAGCCAGGCGTTCCAGTCGGCCTCGTAGTCGAGCGCGGTGAGGTGGGAACGGGCGGCGGCCCAGTTGCCGGTGCGGTAGTGGCCGAGGACGGTGGCGACGTCGGCGGGGTGCCGCTCGACCATGTAGCGGGCGGCGAGGTAGCCCCAGTTGTAGGTGCGGTTGACGTCGCTGTTGGCGTAGGTGGTGTCGAAGAGGGTGCGCAGGGAGTAGGTGTGCCTGCCCGCTTCGGCGACGGCGTTGGCGTAGGTGAGGCCGCGGTAGGAGTAGGAGACGTATTCGGCGATGCCCTCACCCCACCAGACGGTGGGCGTGGTCTGGCCAGCGCCGAAGTCGCCGTACAGGTCGAAGCGGCCGTCGAGGTAGTGCGTGTACTCGTGGTTGAGGTTCCATATCTGCCAGCCGGGGCTCACGTCGGTGCGCTCGTAGCATATGAAGCGGGGCTGGTTGCCGGCCTTGGCCGGGTCGCCTTCCAGGTACATGCCGCCGTTGTCGGTGTCGATGCCGTAGATCCGGCCCGCGTACGTCTTGTAGTCGGCGCTGGAGTTGAAGACGTCGACCTCGAGGGTGGTGTTGTAGTCGTTCGCGACCGGCCCCGAGTCCTTGACGACGCCGTGGAAGTACGCGTCCTGGTTGGCCAGGCTCGCGCAGGTCGCCGCCAGTTGGGCGGCCGTCATCTCCTGGGCGCGTATGCGCAGCGACGGGCTGCAGTCGTGGACGATCGGCAGGATGCGCGATTCCAGCTTGCCGCCGGTGGCGCCGGTCGCTCCGGGAGCGCCCTTGGCGGTGCCGT
Source organism: Streptomyces sp. NPDC043176 (assembly GCF_056436715.1). Taxonomy (NCBI): domain Bacteria; kingdom Bacillati; phylum Actinomycetota; class Actinomycetes; order Kitasatosporales; family Streptomycetaceae; genus Streptomyces; species Streptomyces sp. NPDC043176. Next base: position 145,256 of record NZ_JBWKCA010000007.1, on the reverse strand, counting down.
GCGCCGGGCGCTGGCCGGGATCGGCGAAGACGTGGTCCGGCTTGGGGTCGGCCGGGGCCGCTTGGGCGGGGGTGGCCGCGAAGGCGGCGAGGAGCAGGGCGGTGACGAGCGCCTTGGTACGCACGATGCACTCCTGGGGAAGGGAGTAGAGGTCCCGTCGACGACGGGCTGCGCAGTAAAATGGCACATGTCACATGTCTTTTCAATACTGTTCACAGAGGTCGGGGTGCGGGGGTCGCCCACAGCCGTCGGATCGTCAGCGCTTCGTCGGGGCAGGCGAGGAGGAACCGCTTGACCTCGGTGGTGTGGACGCGGTCGCGGGCGTGGGCGGCGCGGGAGCACAGCAGGAGGGGGCCGTCGGCGGGGTCGGCGGGGGAGCCGACCGCGGCGCATCCCTCCTGGAGGTGCTTGAGCGCCTCGTCGTGGTCCATGCCGGGTTCGGGGACGCCGCTCAAGAAGGACACCGCCTCGGCTTCCAGCCCGGCGGCGACATCGACGGCCCTGCGCAGGAAGCCGAGTCTGCGGGCGCGTCCTTCCGGTTCGCCGTCGAGCAGGGCGGGGGTGTGCTTGCGCCAGAAGTGGAGGACGTGGCGCCCTCCGGTCTCCGCGACGACGCCGAGGGCGGGGGCGGCGGGGTCGATGTCCTGCTACATCATGGGGGACGGGGCCCAGTTCAGACCGAACGAGGCCCGGTGGCCGATGGCGTCGAGGACCTTGCGGGTGGTCCAGTAGGCGTAGGCGATCTCGCTCGGACGGACTTCGAGCGCGAACCGGACGGGCAGGCGGTCAGGTGGGCCGGACATGCGCGTCGGGCAGACGGTCGCGTCGGGCACGGGAAAGGGAGACGCGAGATGGAACAGCAGCCGGTGACGATGAGCGACGTGGCTCGCGCCGCCGGGGTGTCGGTGACCACGGTCTCCTACGTCCTCAGCGGCAAGCGGCCCGTGGCGCCCGCCACGAGGGAGGCGGTCCAGGCCGCCGTGGCGCGGCTCGGATTCCGGCTGAACACGGTGGCCCAGAGCCTGCGTACCGGGCGGTCCAGCATGGTGGCGCTGATCATCCCGGACATCGCCAACCCGTTCTACGCCGAGCTGACCCGGGGCCTGCAGGACGCGCTGCGGCGGGAGCGCCTGCACGTCGTCGTCTGCAACACGAACGCGGATCGCGCGGAGGAGCTGTCCTACCTCGACGACGTGGTCAGGCGCCGACTCGACGGGGTCGTCATCACTCCGCAGTGGCTGGTGGCGGACGACCTCGGCCCGCTCCGGGCCGCGGGCATCCCGGTGGTGGTCAGCGCCGACAGCGAGCTGGCCGGTCTCGATCTGGTACGCGCGGACTCCCGCGAGGCGATCGACCACGCGGTCGGCCACCTCGCCGAGCGGGGGCACCGCCGACTGGGCATGGTCGCGGGACCGGCGGGCACACCGAACGGCGACCCGCGCCTGGCCCTCTACCGTGCCGCCGCCCGCCGGCACGGTCTGGAACTGCCGGCCGATCTCGTCGTCCGGGGGAAGCACACCCGCGAGGCCGGCGCCGCCGGCCTGCGCCGCATGATGTCCCGCGCGCATCCGCCGACCGCCGTCGCCTGCGTCAACGACCGCTCGGCCATCGGCGTACTGGAGGCGGCGGAGGACATGGGCCTGAGGATCCCGTCCGATCTGGCACTGATCGGCCATGACGACATCGAGGTCGCCTCGCTGACACGTCCCCGACTCTCCACGATCCGCTACCCCGCCTACGAGGTGGGATCCACCTGCGGACGTCTGCTCCTGGAGCGCCTGGACGGTCGCGCCGACCCCGTGCGGGTCGCCCTGTCCACCCGGTTCGTCCCGCGCGAATCGACCTGACCTCGGCCGGGGCCCGCTCTCGAGGTGCCCGGTCCGTTTCGGCCGCCAGGACGGTCACGGCCTCCCGCCGGTCGCCTCCGAGGACCTGATCCACGATGCGAGACAGGGGACTTGACAGCCTCCGGCGCTCTCGAACTACCGTAGCGCAATCGATTGCGCGGCGTGTCGGAGCAGTCGCGGGGGGCCCTTCGTCCGTCCCCGACCGCGGCGATCGAGACCACGTTTCTCCACGTGCCACCGCCCGGCGTCCCGACGGGTGGGGTGCCGGTCTCCGCGCCGTGTGCACGGAAGCCGAGGGACACGTACCGAGCGCCGGCGAGACGCCGTCGTAAGCCCGGCTCACCCGCTCCGCACCCGAACCGATGGGAAGTTCATGCCGCACGACCAGTCAGCCGAAGAGCACGGCACGGCCCGCATGGTGCTGCCCGCCCCGCGGACGCCCTCTCCCCGGGACGCTCCCGTCCTCAAGTGGGGTGTGGTCGCGCCGGGTTGGATCGCCACCTCCTTCGTCGAGGCGCTGCAGACCCACACCGACCAGAAGGTGGTGGCCGTCGGCTCGCGCGACGCCGGCCGTGCCCGTGCGTTCGCCGACCGCTTCGGCATCCCGTCGGCGTACGGCAGCTACGCCGAGCTGGTCGAGGACCGCGACGTGGACATCGTCTACGTCGCGTCCCCGCACTCGGGCCACTTCGAGCAGGCGATGCAGGCGATCGACGCGGGCCGGCACGTGCTCGTGGAGAAGGCGTTCACCCGCAACGCCCGCGAGGCCGAGCAGTTGATCGAGGCCGCCCGCAAGCGGGGGGTGTTCCTCATGGAGGCCATGTGGACGCGCTTCCTGCCCCACATCGACGTGGTCCGCCAGGTCCTCGCGTCGGGGCTGCTCGGCGAGGTGCACACCGTGATGGCCGACCACGGCCTCCCCGCCGAGCCCGACCCGACGCACCGTCTCTACGCCCCCGAACTGGCGGGCGGAGCGCTCCTCGACCTCGGCATCTACCCGGTCTCCTTCGCGTCGATGGTCCTCGGACCGTTCGCCTCGGTCACGGCGGTGGGAACCAAGGCCTTCACCGGGGTCGACGGCCAGGCGTCGATCGTCGTCACCGGCGGTTCCGGAGGGCACGGCGTCCTCAACACGACGATCTTCGCTCGTACGCCGACCACGGCCTCGGTCTCGGGAACGCACGCGCGCCTCGAGATCGACGGCCACTTCTACGGACCCGCCCAGGTCCGGCTGATCGGCCCGAACCACGAGCTCCTCGACACCTTCGTCCCCGACCCGCTCACCGGCGGCCTCTGCTACCAGGCCGCCGAAGCCGCCCGCTGCATCGGCTCCGGGCGGCTGGAGTCAGACCTGATGCCGCTCTCCGAGACGCTGGGGATCATGCGCGTCCTGGACGGCATCCGCCGCGACCTGGACGTGTCGTTCCCCGGCGAGTGAACCACCGGTGACGCGTGGTCGAGTCGCGCGACCTCACGGCGCGCGAGTCGACCCACCGGTGACGCGTGGTTCGGACGAGCGGCCCACCGCGACCGAGTCGCCCCCGTGCCGGACGGCCCCGTCCCCCACCCGGCCCCAAACTCGCCGTCCCCGCGGTCGCGTTGACGGAGAGCGCCGAACTGCTGCCGAACGCAGCCGGGCTGGCGCCGCGGATCGACTCCCGGCGGCCGCTGACCATGGAGGAGCTGGAGCAGGACTTCGGCTTCGTCCTGTACGAGACCACGCTGCCCCTCAAGGGCCCGGCGCTCCTGGAGATCGAACACGTCCGCGACCGCGCCCAGGTCTTCGTCGACGGACAACCCGTCGGCGTCCTGGAGCGCGAGAACCACCAGCACGCTCTGGCCTTCACGGCCCCCCGGGCGGGCAGCACGCTGTCGATCCTCGTCGAGAACCAGGGCCGGGTGAACTACGGCGAGGGCATCCACGACCGCAAGGGCCTGCTCGGGCAGGTCCTTCTCGACGGGGTCGAGCCGACGGCCTGGACGAACCGTCCCCTGCCGCTCACCACGACGGCGGACGTCCCCTTCGCCGCCACCGCGACGACTCCGGTGGGCCCCGCCTTCCACCGGGGTACCTTCGAGGTGACCAAGCCCGCCGACACCCACCTCCACCTCGACGGCTTCACCCAGGGCAACGCCCGGATCAACGGCTTCCCGCTCGACCGGTACTGGTCCCGCGGCCCGCAGCGGTCGCTGTACGTCCCGGCCCCGGTGCTGCGCGCCGGCACCAACGTGATCGTCGTCCTGGAACTCCACGCCGGCCCCCGTGCCCGTACGGTCGAGCTCCGTTCCACCGCCGACCTCGGCCCCACGGAGGAGTAGGAGCACCCGACGGCACCGTGCCCGCCCGGGGTTCATAGGGTGGTCCCCATGTCTGCCACCTTGCGTTCCACGAAAGCCACCGCCGCGCTGCGTACGGCGGCTCGCGTGTCCGTCGAGTCGTTGTCGGTCCTGCTGATGGCCGGGGTGACCCTATGGATCGTGGGCCGCATGTGGTCGGTGGTCTGGCCGCTCGTCGTCGCGCTGTTCCTCACGACCCTGACCTGGCCGCTGACGCGCTTCCTGCGGCGGCACGGCTGGCCGCCGGCCTTGGCCGCGGGCGTCGTCACGGTCTCCTTCCTGCTCCTCGTCGCCGGTGTCGTCGCGCTCATCGCGGTACCGGTCGCGTCTCAGTCCGGGGAGCTCTCCAAGGGTGTGGTCGAGGGAATCGCGCGACTGCGCGAGTGGGCTGCCGGGCCGCCGCTGAACATCGGCGACGACGAGATCTCCGGTGCCCTGGACACGGCCATGGCCCGTGTCCAGGACAGCATCGGCAGCATGGTCACCGCGGTCGCGACCGGGGTGGGCACGGTGTTCAACGGCGTCGTCACGGCCTTCCTGGCCCTCTTCCTGATGTTCTTCTTCCTGAAGGACGGCCCCCGGTTCCTGCCGTGGCTCACCCGCCAGCTCCCCGGTCGGCTCGCCGTCGACGTCCCGGTGGTGGCGGAGCGGAGCTGGGACACCCTGGGCGCGTTCGTGCGCAGCCAGGCGTTCGTCGGTCTCCTCGACGCCGTGTGCATCGGCGTGGGTCTGTGGATCCTCGACATCCCGCTGGTCCTGCCCCTGGCGGTGCTGACCTTCGTCTCCGCGTTCGTACCGATCATCGGCGCCCTGTTCGCCGGCTTCGTGGCGGTCCTCATCGCGCTCGTGTCGAACGGCCTCACCGACGCGCTGATCGTCCTGGCGATCATCGTCGTGGTGCAGCAGCTGGAGGGGAACGTCTTCCAGCCCATGATCCAGAGTCGCGGCCTCGGCCTGCCCGCGGCCGTCGTCCTGCTGGCGGTGACGCTGGGCGGCAGCCTCGCCGGCATCGTGGGCAGCCTGCTCGCCGTCCCCCTGGCCGCCGTCATCGCGGTCTTCTGGAACTACCTGCGCGACCAGCTCAGCGACGAGGACCCGGACGAGGCGCCGGTCCCCGAGGCCGCCTCCGCCCCGGTGACGTCCTGACCGGAGGCGAGCCGCCCGCGCGCCGGGGCGGTGACCTCAGCGCAGGTCGAGTCGCATGAGGACCCTGGGGTGTCCGGCCGGCACCGAGGTGGTGTCGGCCGCGTGGGTGAAGCCCGCGCGCTCGAAGTCCTTCCGGATCCCGGCGTACGCCATCGTCGTGTCCACTTTGGCGTCCCCGTTGTCCAGGGGGTAGGCCTCGATCGCCGGGGCGCCGTGGGAGCGGGCGAACTCCGCCGCCCCGGCGATCAGGGCGTGCGAGACCCCCTGCTTGCGATGGCCGGGGCGTACGCGGACGCACCACAGGGACCACACCGGCAGTTCGTCGACGTGCGGGATGGTGCGGCTGCGGGCGAAGGACGTGTCCGCGCGCGGTGCCACGGCGGCCCAGCCGACCGGCTCGTCGCCGTCGTAGGCGATCGCTCCCGGAGGGGGCTGCCTGCGGCACAGTTCGCCGACGTGCTCGCCACGGGCCGGCCCCCGGAGTTCCTTGTTGAGCTTGGCGGGGATCCGGTAGCTCAGGCACCAGCAGACGTCGGCGCCAGGAGACTTCGGCCCCAGCAGGGCACGGACGTCCTCGAACACCGATGCCGGGCGGACTTCCAAGGTCGTGCCTCCACGATGCCACGAAGGACGACGGTGCCGCCCGGCCGTCGGCGAGGTCCGCCGTTCGGGGCCCTACCGGTGCCGCGCCGGCCCGAAGGCGGGCGGCCTCTGGTCGTCGCCGGAGGGGCCGACGTCGCCGTCCTTCCACTCCGGGTCGTAGGCGCAGGGGACGCCGGCTCCGCCGGTGAAGTACTCCCGGTCCGCGTACCAGGTGAAGGACATCCGCTCGTCGCCGCCGTCGCGCTGGACGAACAACTCCCAGTCCCTGCCCTGCCCGCCTTCGCGGTAGGCCGTGATCTTCCAGTCGTGGTCCTCGAAGTACCGGTGCAGTCGGCGGAGTCCGGGCTCCGCCTGGTCGGCCGGCACGTGGTCCAGCGCCCAGCGGTGGCTCATCGAGTAGGCGCCGTCGACGGTCCTGTCCTCCAGCCCGAACAGGCCGCCGTCGTGGCAGAAGGCCGAGCCGAGGGTGTTCTGCGTGCTGACGCCGATGTCCTCGACCCCGGGTTCGATGGTGCGCTCGAACCCCAGGACGTCGTACGCCTCCTGGGACCGCTGGAGGGCGCGGTTCGCCATCTCCTCGGGTGCGGCCCGGGGGTAGTCCGTCGAGCCCGAAGCGCCCCAGGCCAGGGCGATGACCAGGACGAGTACGCCGGCGAGCGCGGCGCCCCCACATCCCAGGGTCGCGCGGAGGAAGGAGGAGGCCCGTGACCCCGTGGGGTCGGGGAGGGCGGTGTTCGGCGTGATCTCGTCGGGCATGCGGGGAGACTATGCGGCCCGGCGGGCGTGGCGGATGGGCGCGGAGACCGGGGTCGGAGTGGGTACGCGTACTCACTCCGACCCCGGACCGTCTCGTGCCCCGGAGGCGACGGCAGCGACCGGGACCGTGGTACGGGTCCCGGTCGGCCGTCCACCGGAGCGTCAGCTGGGCGCGCTCGCGGTCTTGCCGGTCGTGGTGCCGTCCTCGTCCTGGGCCTCGGGCGCGCCGGGCATCTGCGGAGTGGGCGGGGTGCGGACCAGCAGTGCGACCAGCACGGTGAGGGCGCCGAGTACGGCGCCGACGCCGAAGCCCCAGCGGATGCCCGTCGACAGGGCGCTGACGGGCTCCGCGCCCTCGCCGAGGGCGGTGGCCGTGTGCCCCGTCATGACGCTGATGACCAGGGCGGTGCCGGCGGCGGCCGCGACCTGCTGGAGCGAGCCGAGGATGGCGGAGCCGTGGGGGTAGAGGTGCGGGGGCAGCACGGACAGGCCGGAGGTGAAGATGGGGGTGAAGACGAACGCCATGCCGGCGCTGAGGGCCACGTGCACGGCGAGGATGACCCACGGCGAGGTCTTCTCGCCGGTGAGGGCGAACACCGCGAGGCACAGCGCCGTGAGGACGGCGCCGGGCACGACGAGGCGGGGTGCGCCGAAGCGGTCGTAGAGCTTGCCGACCTGCGGTCCGAGGAGACCCATGGTCAGGCCGCCGGGAATGAGCAGCAGTCCGGTCTGGAGCGAGGTGAGGTCGCAGACCTCCTGCAGGTAGATCGGCAGCAGGATGAACGCGCCCATGAGGCCCATGAAGGACAGGCACATCAGGGTGAGGCCCACGGAGAAGTGACGGAACGTCAGTGCACGCAGGTCGAGGAGCGGCGTGGACGTGCGCTGGAGGGCCAGCTGCCGCCACACGAACAGGGCCACGAACACGGCGCCGACGAGGGTGGTGACCGACGGGGGCACCGGGCCCTTCGCCGCGTCCCCGGCGCCGAGCTCGCTCAGGCCGTACACCAGGGCGCCGAACCCCGCCGCCGCCAGCGGGACGGACAGCCAGTCGATCGGGCCGGCCTGCGGCTCGCCGATGTTCACCAGCTTGCGGTGACCGAACAGGGCCATGGCGCCCGCGATGGGCAGCACGGCCAGGAACAGCAGGCGCCAGGGCCCCAGTTGCAGCAGCACGCCGGAGACCGCGGGGCCGAGGGCGGGCGCCACGGAGATGACGAGCGTGATGTTGCCCATGACACGACCGCGGTCGTGCGGGGGTACGAGGGTCATCAGGGTCGTCATGAGCAGCGGCATCATGACGGCGGTGCCGCTGGCCTGGATGACCCGAGCGGCCAGCAGCACCGGGAACGCGGGCGCGGCGGCCGCCAGTGCCGTACCGGCGAGGAACAGTGCCATGGCCAGGCCGAAGGCGGTCCTGGTCGTCACGCGCTGGAGGAACCATCCCGTCACCGGGATGACCACGGCCATCGTCAGCATGAAGGAGGTCGACAGCCATCCCGCGGCCGCCGCCGTGACCTCGAACTCCCGCATGAGTCGCGGAATCGCGTTGACCATGATCGTCTCGTTGAGCAGCACGACGAACGTCGACAGCACGAGGATCCGCAGCACGGCGGTGACGCGGGCAGGTGAGACTGTGGGTGTTGCGGTTGGTGCGAGCATGGTGCCTTCCGTCATCTGACTGTCCTCCGCACGTGGCAGGTCCCCCTGACAGACTGCGGCGCCGGGCAGAACTCATCGGTCTGTCGACGATCCTGTCGCTACCACCGCCCGTGCTCAAACGATTTTGCCGAACCGCGAGGGGTCCGGTGACGGTTCCCGCAAGCAGAGCCGTCGCCTCCGTTTCCGCCGAGGCGGCTTCACCTGTGTCGGGGCCCATGGCCGACGCGCCGAGGAACGTGGCAGGGCCGGGAGGTCGGACCCGGCTGTTCAGTCACGTCCTGTCAGTGCGGCGGCGGTTGCGCGGGCGAAGGCCTCGGGGTTGTCGAGCATGATGTTGTGGCCGCTGTCGGGGACGGGGACGAGGGTGACTCCCCCGTGGGTGAGCCGTTCACCGTCGGCCGGGGCGTCCGCCGCGGGGTGGAGGTAGGTGCGGGGCAGGGTGAGTTCGAGGAGGAGCTCGCGGGGCGTGGGGGTGCCGCAACGGGCGAGGTTCACGGCGCTGCGGTGCAGGGCTTCGCGGCCGGCGAGGCGCATGGTCGACCACCAGGCGGGGCCGACCCGCTCGCGGGTGCGCCGCCAGGCGTGGGTGAGGAACTCCTCCTCGGCGAACGTGTGGATGGCGCTGCTGCCCGGGGCGGGGACCGGTGGCGCCGGGTCCAGGGTGGCGTCGACCAGGACGAGTCGTGAGACGAGGTGCGGGTGGCGGGCGGCGAGGTGGATCGCCACGGTGCCGCCCATGCTGTGCCCGATGACCTCGGCGCCGGTCACCGAGGCGGCCGTGAGGGCCGCGGCCACGGCGTCGGCGTGGTCCTCGAGGGTGTAGGCGAAGGCGGTCGGGCGGTCGCTGACGCCGAAGCCGAGGAGGTCGAGCAGCAGTGAGCGGCGGCCGGTGAGCAGGGGGTGCGCGGCGGCGGCGGACCAGTACACCGGCGAACTGGCGCCCAGGCCGTGGAGGTAGACCCGGGCGGGCCCGCCGCCGGGTATCTCCACCCAGCGGATCAGGTCGTCGTTCGGGGTCACGGGGGCATGGCGCATGGCCGACTCCTCACTCGGGCATCAGGACGCCCGACCATACCTCGATGCCGAGGTATATCGGAAGCGAGACATAGGTCGGGGAATCTGAAAGCATGTCCGCATGCTCAAGCTCGCGATCCTCGGGTTCCTGTACGACCAGCCGCTCCACGGCTACGAACTGCGCCGCCACCTGGCCGCCCTCACCGGACACGTCCGCCCGATCAGCGACGGCACGCTCTATCCGGCGATCAAGCGCCTGGAAACCGACGGCCTGCTCACGCGCGAGACCGAACCGGGCACCGTCGCCGCACCCCGGCACACCCTCCACCTGACCCCGGCCGGGCGCACCGCGCTGTTGGCCCGGCTTCGCGCACCCGAGGACCTGGACATCAGCGACGAGAACCGCTGGTTCACCGTGCTCGCGTTCCTGCGCCACCTCGACGCCCCCGCCGACCAGGCGGCCGTACTGCGACGGCGACTCGCCTTCCTCGGCGAGCCCGCCAGCTTCTTCTACGAGGGCACCCGTCCCCTGCGCGCGGAGGACATCACCGACCCGTTCCGCAGCGGCGTCCTGCTCATCGCCCGTGCGACGTCACAGGCCGAGATCGCCTGGCTGCACGACACCCTCGCCGCACTCGAGACGGCCTGACCCGACAGACCGGGGCGCGACGCCCCCGCACTCCCGGCCCTTCCCGCGACTCCCCCACCCCGGGGCCCCCGCACGGCGACCTCACCCCGAGAGGCACTCACACCCCCCTTAATGAAAATGATTATCGTTCTGCTAGGGTCTGGATCCTCGTCCCCCACCCCTGAGGAATCCCGTGTCTCGCCGTCCCCCGCGCACCCACCGCCTCCGGCGCCCCACCCTCGCCGCCCTCTCCGCGATCACCGCGTCGACCCTGCTCGGCGGCTGCTTCGCCGCCGGCCCGGGGGACACGGAGGGAGGCGGTGGAGGCGGCGGGCGCCTACGGGTGGCGATGATGCAGCCGCCGCGGTCGGGGCTCTCGCCGCTGTCCGACGACGCCTTCAAGCTGTCGCGTTGGTCGACCGCCGAGACGCTGGTCCGGCTGGACGGCGACGGCGACGCCCTCCCGTGGCTCGCGACGGGTTGGCGACAGCGGGGACGGACCTGGACGTTCACCCTGCGGGAGGGCGTCACCTTCCACGACGGCAGTCCGCTCGCCGCCGACGACGTCGTCCGCTCGCTCGCCGCGGCCGCGACCGCCTCCCCGAAGCCCCGGATCCTCGACGGTCTCGACCTCACCGTGCGGACCGTCGGTTCGCACGCGGTCAGCGTGACCACCGCGCAGGACGACCCCCTCGTACCGCAGCGGCTCAGCTCGCCCCAGCTGTCGATCCTCGCCGCCAAGGCGTACCGGGGCGGGACCGTCGACCCCGTCGGCGCCGGAACCGGGCCGTTCGTCCTCGTTCGCGCCGACGGCACCGCTTCGGCGACTCTCGACCGGTACGACCGCTACTGGGGCGGGCGCGCCAAGGCGAGCGGCATCGACGTGCGCTATGTGCCCGACGGCACCGCCCGCGCCGCCGCGCTGCGCAGCGGCGAGGCGGACATCGTCGAGGCGGTGCCGGTGTCCCAGGCCGGGCTGCTGGACCGCCGCCTCGTCACCGAGGTCCCCATGCCCCGGACCAACACCCTGTACCTGAACACCGAGCGCGGCGCCTTCCGCGATCCGGCGCTGCGCGCGGCGGCCCGTACGGCCGTGGACGCCGGCGCCCTCGTCGCCGGCGTGTACGAGGGCCGGGCGGACGTCGCCGGCGGACTGCTCGGGCCGGCGCTGCCGTGGGCGGCGGAGCTGCGCCGGCCCGTACGGCGGCCGGCCCCCGCGGACCCGAAGGGTGCGGCGATCACCATCGGCACCTTCACCGACCGCGCCGAACTGCCGGAGGTCGCACAGCTCCTCCAACGGCAGCTGAGCGAGGCCGGGTTCAAGGTCGAGCTGGAGGTGCGGGAGTACGCGCACATCGAAGCCGACGCCCTGGCGGGGAAGTTCGACGCGTTCGTCCTGTCCCGGGCCACCGTCCTCGACTCCGGCGACCCCGCCGCCTACCTGTACAGCGATTTCGCGGGCTCGGGGTCCTTCAACATCTCCCGGCTCTCGGACCCCGCCGTCGACTCCGCGCTCGCCACCGCCGCCGCGACGGGAACAGGGACGGCCCGCAGGAAGGCCGTCGTCGCCGCCGAAGCCGCCGTACTCGCCACCGACGCGGCCGTGCCGCTGCTGCACGAGCGGGTGATCCAGGGAGACGCCGCCGGTGTCGTGGGCGCGGCCCACGACCCCCGCGAGCGTGAACTCGTCACCCTCGACACCTTCGTACGGTGAAGTCGCCCGTCCTGAGCCGCGAAGACGGCCGTACGGGCGTGGCCGCACCCGGCGGGGGCCGCCCGGTCGTCGACGTGCCGGAAGGACACCGCCCGCGTGCGGCGGAGGCCGTTCGGGCCGGAGTCGTACGGCTCGTCGCCACGGCGGCCGTCGTGGCCGCGGTCGGGCTGCTGCCGTGGCTGTCGGGCGAGGACCCGGCGCTCGCCCTGCTGCGGACCCGGTCCGCCGAGCAGGCGCCGACCGCCGAGGCGCTCTCCGCGATCCGCGCCGATCTCGGCCTGGACGCGGGCCCGGCGGGTCTGCTCGGCGGCTGGCTGACGCGACTGCTCCACGGCGACGTGGGAGTGTCGTGGGTGTCGGGCGCCGAGGTGCTGCCCTCCGTGGTGACGGGTCTCGGGGTGTCCCTGACGCTGATGGCCGCCGCGCTGGTGGTCGCGCTCGCCGTCGGGACGCTGCTCGCCGCCCCGGCCCTCGTGCGGGGCCGTGCCACGGGAGGTGCGGTGGCCGCGGTGCTCGCGGCGGTTCCCGAGTTCCTGCTCGCCGTGGTCCTCCTGCTCGGTGCGGGGGTGTGGCTGCGGTGGTTGCCCACGTCGGGCTGGACGGGTCCGTCGCACCTGGTGCTGCCGGCCCTGTCCCTCGGCGTCCCCGCCGGGGCGCTGCTCGGCCGGCTGGTCGCCGACGCGCTGCCGGCCGTACTCGGCGAGCGGTGGGTGGAGACCTGGCGGGGCGCGGGCGTCGGCAGATGGCGGATCACCGGTGCGGCGGCGCGGCGGGCGATGCCGGCGCTCGCCGGGCAGTTCGGCATGGTGGCGGTCGGTCTGACCGGCGGCGCGGTCGCCGTCGAGGCGGTGTTCGCGCTGCCGGGCATCGGCCGTACGGCGCTGGGCGCGGCCACGTCCCGGGATCTTCCGCTGCTCCAGGGGTGCGTCCTCGCCCTGCTCGGCACCGGTCTCGCCGTGGGAGCGGCGGCCTCGGTGGTACGGCGCCGGCTGCTCGGGCCCGCGTCACGCGAGGCCGTGCTGGGCCTGCCCGCGCCGCGTCGGCGGCGGGTCCGCCCCGCCGTGCCGGCGGCGCTCGCCGCGGTGCTGACGGCGGTCATCGGCTGGGGGCTCCTGCGGGATCCGTACGCGGTGGACGTGGCGGCCCGGCTGGCCGCTCCCTCGGGGTCGCTTCCGCTCGGTGCGGACGCGCTCGGCCGGGACGTACTCGCCCGGCTCGGGCACGGCGCGGCGGCCACGGTGGGCACGGCCGCGGCCGTGACGGCGGCCGGCTGGCTCGTCGCGCTCGTGCTCGGTTTCGTCCCCGGGGCGGCGGCGGGGCTCGCGGACGTCGCGAACGCGCTTCCGCCGGTGCTCACCGGGCTGCTGGTCGCGGCGGTGACGGGGCCGGGGAGCGGGGCGGCGGCACTCGCGGTGACGCTCGTGTCCTGGCCGCCGCTCGCGGCACACGCGTCGGCCCTGGTCCGCGAGACGCGGGCGTCCCACTTCCTGGTGGCGCAGCGGGCCATCGGCGCGGGACCCCTGTGGATCTGGACCCGGCACGTCCTGCCGTCGGTGGCCGGACCGGTCGCGCGGCACGCCGTGCTGCGGTTGCCCGGCATCGCGCTCGCGCTGGCGTCGCTCGGCTTCCTGGGGCTCGGGGCGCAGCCCCCGTCGCCCGAGTGGGGGCTGCTGCTCGACGAGTCGGCCCCTTACGTGGAGCGGGCGCCGGTCGCCGCGCTCTCTCCTGCGGTGGCCCTGGCGCTGCTCGCCGCCCTCGCCGTCTGTCTGTCGTCTCTCGGCGGGCCGGGTGGCCGCGGCCCGGCGCGCCCGAGCAAGCGTGCCGAGCCTCGCGAGCCCGGTCCGATCGGCAGGACACCCCCTCGCTCCGGTGCCCGCGCACGCGCCCGTCGCTGTCTCCTTCTCACGTCACGGAAAGCCCGTTCCCTTGTCTCTCTCCTCGACTGAGCCCCCCGCTCCCCTGCTCCGGGTGGACGGTCTGCGGATCGGCCTCGCCGGCGGCGAGCCCGTCCGGGGCGTCTCGTTCGACCTGCCCGCCGGCGGTGTGTTCGCCCTGGTGGGCGAGTCCGGTGCCGGCAAGTCCCTCACCGCGCGGGCCCTGCTCGGGATGGTCCCGCACGGGGCCGTGGTCCACGGTCGGGTGTTGCTGGACGGTGGCGCGGTCTCCCCGGCCGATCTCGGGCGTCGCCTCGCGTGGATTCCCCAGGACGCGATGTCGGCCCTGTCGCCCGTGCACCGCGTCGAGGACCAACTGGCCTTCGCCGTAAGGAGTGTGACGCGCGTGGGGCGCCGCGAGGCGCGGGAATGCGCGCGGCGCGCCCTCGCCGGCGTCGGTCTCGGACCGGAAGCGGCGGGTGCGTTCCCGCACGCCCTGTCGGGTGGCATGCGGCAGCGGGCGGTGATCGCGATGGCCCTGGTCAACCGGCCCGCTCTGGTCGTGGCCGACGAACCGACCACCGCGCTCGACCCGGGACGCCGGGAACTCGTCCTCACGCTGCTGCGGGAGCGCTGCGCCGCGACCGGGGCGGCGCTGCTGCTCATCAGCCACGACCTGGCGGCGATCCGGCGGCACGCCGACCGCGTGGCCGTCATGTACGCCGGGCGCATCACCGAACGGGGCCCGGCGGAGCTCGTACTGGAGCGTCCGGCCGCCCCGTACACGCGAGGGCTGCTCGCCTCGCTGCCCGGCCCCGGGCGGCCCCACCGCTCGCGGCTGCCCGTCCTCGCCGGGGCTCCGCCCCTCCCGGAGACGGAGGGTCCGGGTTGCCCCTTCGCGGCCCGCTGCCCGTACGCCGGTGAGCGATGCCGACGACACGAGCCGGAGCTGCGGACGGTCGACGGGCGGGACGTCGCCTGTCACCACCCCTTCGGGGAGGCGGCGTGAACCCGCTTCTGGACGTGCGCGACCTGGTCGTGGGCTACGGGGCGCGGACGGTCGTCGACCGGGTGTCCTTCACCGTCGGCTCCGGGGAGGCCGTCGGGCTGGTCGGCCCCTCGGGCTGCGGCAAGTCGACGACCGCTCAGGCGGTGCTGCGCCTGCTGCGTCCGCGCTCCGGGTCGGTGCGCTTCGCCGGCATCGAACTGACCGGTCTGCGCGAACGCGAACTCCGGCCTCTGCGCCCCCGGTTCCAACCGGTCTTCCAGGATCCGTACGCCGCTTTCAGCCCGCGCCACAGGGTCCGCCGCCAGATCGCGGAGCCGCTGCGCGTCCACGGACGCCGCCCGGACACCGGCGCCTCGGCCCGGGTCGACGAGCTGCTGGACCTCGTCGGCCTCTCACCCGCCCACGGGGAACGGTTCCCGCACGAGCTGTCCGGAGGCCAGTGCCAGCGGGCGGCCATCGCCCGCGCGCTGGCGACACGGCCCGATCTGCTCGTACTCGACGAGCCGACCTCCGCACTCGACCCGTCCCTGCGCGCGGGGATCCTCAACCTGCTCATGGACCTCCAAGACGGCCTGGGGCTCGGCTTCCTGCTCATCTCCCACGACCACGCCGCGGTCCGACACGTCAGCCACCGCGTCCTCACCCTCCGCGACGGAAGGCTCGTCCCCTGAGGCCACTCCCCCGGCACGCCCCGGCGCGCCGGTACCGTCCGGCAGCGGCCGCCGGTTCCCCGGCACCGGGAAGAGGCCTTGCCCGTGGGATCACGGGCAAGGCCTTGTCCCCGTAGGAGTCAGCACTTCACCCAGTAGCCCGGGGAGGTCTCCTTGATGGTGCTGGTGGCGAGGAGCGTCCACAGTCCGAGGTTCTGGTTCGAGCCGTTGGCGTAGGTGTAGCCGCCGGACTGGTGGGCCCGGCCGGCCTGCGTGTGGGCGTAGTTGCCGGCCGTCACGCACATCGCGGCCCCGGTGGTGGTGGCGTTGACGGGCGAGGTCCTGGCGCCGACGGTGCCGGAGGCGTCCACGGCGGCGACCGCGTAGGCGTAGGTGGTGCCGGCGGTCAGGCCGGAGTCGGTGTACGTGGTGGCGGTCACCGGGGCGCTGTTGACCTTGGTGCCGTCACGGAAGACGTTGTAGGAGGCGGCGCCCGAGACGGGGTTCCAGGACAGTGCGGCGCTGTCGCCCGTCGTGGCGGTGACGGCGAGCCCTGTCGGGGCGGGCAGTGCGGGGGCGCCCGCGGTGCCGGCGCCGAGCGCCCTGGCCATGTTCATCACGGCCGTCATCTGCGGGCCGCTCTTCTGCGCGTAGTCGGCCGACTTGTATCCCCACCAGTCCCAGCAGCCGCGCGGGTTGCCGGTCATGGTGGTGGCCTGGGGGTACAGGACGATCATGTTGTTCGTGTCGGCGTACTCGTTCAGATAGGCCTTGTCCATGAGGGCGTTGCCGACCAGACCGAAGTACTGGTAGCAGCCGTGCAGGGTGACCATCAGCTTGCAGGCCGCGCCGCTCCGGCAGGACTGGGGGACGTACGCGAAGCCCTCGTTGCCCATGCTGATCGCACCGGGGCTGCCGCCGGGGGCGTACGTGCTCTGGTCGAACCGGACCAGCCTGCCGGTCAGGGCCGAGGAACTCGCCGGTGCCACGCTGCCGAACAGGTGGGTCAGCATGTTCCGCACCGGGTCGCCGCCGCAGTTGTTGACGTACGGCGAGTCCGTGGAGGAGCAGGAGTTGGGGCCGATCGGGCTGACCCAGGCGTGGCCCGCGGCGGACGTGTCGTCGTAGACGACGTCGGCGCCGAAGTCGCGGTAGTAGGTGGCGAGGTCGTCGTTCACCGGAGCGTCGACGGTGCCGTCGTTGGTGCCGTGGAACAGCCACACCTTGTCGCCCGACAGGTTGCCGACCGGGTCGACCTTCCCCGCCGTGGCCCGCTCCCGGGTCAACTGTTCCAGCTGCGCCGGGGTCTTGCGGGCCATGAAGGTGTCCATACACGCGTACAAAGCCGTGTTGAGGTTGTTCTGCGCGCAGTCGTAGGCGCCCGCCGAGAAGATGCCCGCGCCCTTGAACACGTCCGAGTAGGCGACGTGCATCTGGTTCGCCATGAACCCGCCGGACGAGAGCCCGCTCACGTACGTCGCACTGATGTTGTACTGCTGGAGCGAGCCCTGCGTCGGCGCGGGAACCGCGGCGCTCGCACCGCCGACCGTCGTCGCGGCGACACCGACGGCCGCCAGAGCGGCCACGAGGAGCTTTCTGATCTTCATTCGCGTCTCCAGATGGGGGTGGGGATGCCGCCATCCTGGAGAGAGCGGGTCACTCCCGCCCACATGTCGTCCCACCACTTCCGGGCGTCGAAGTGTGGCGTGCGTTGCCATAGAGACGACAACTTCAGGACTGCACCCCATGTCGGGCACATGACTGCCAGGCGACCCCCGTGAAGGGCGCCGACCTGCACGCTCCCCGCCACGTCCCCGATTCGCCCTCGGCGCGAGACCGCTGCTCAGCGACCGGTTTCCGGACACCGCCCATCGCCGTCGCCGGCTTCCACGACCACCTCCAGCGGCGCCCTGAACGACAGCAGACCCAGCATCGGGGACTCCGCAGCCCCCTCCGCCAGGCGGATGCCGGGCAGACGCCGGGCTGCCGCCCGCAGGGCCACCGCCGCCTCCATCCGGGCCAGCGAAGCCCCGGGGCAGAGATGGCGGCCGGCCCCGAAGGCCAGATGCCGACGGACGTTCGCCCGCCCCGGACACATCCGCTCCGGCTCCGCGAAGACCCTGGGGTCCGAACCGCTCCCCATCAGCATCAGGAGCACCTGCGCACCCGCCGGCAGCTCCACCCCGCCCAGCCGCGTCGCCCGCGCGGTCACCCTCCGCCACGTGGTCACCGGCGGCTCACGCCGCAGCACCTCCTCCACCCACGCCTCCGCCGTCCCCTCCTCCTCGGCGGCACGCGCCCAGATCCCCGGCTCGTCCAGTGCCCTGCGGAGCACCGTCGCGATGAGCTGCCCCGTCGTGGACTGCCCCGCGATGAACACGAAGAAGCACGCGGCGACCGCCGTCCCGACGTCGAGCAGCGTGCCGTCCGGCAGGCGGTGCGCCGCCAGCGCTCCGACGAACGAGTCGGCCGGGGCGATGCCATCCCCCACGGTCGCGGTGAGCCACTGGTGGAACTCCGCGACGAGCTCCGCGAGTTCCAGCTGCCGCGCGAGCGAAGGCCTGCCCCAGAACAGCTCCAGCGCCGCGTCGCTCCACTCGATCAGGGTCGCGGGCTCGACACCGCGGATGCCCAGGAGTTCCATCAGCACCCGGCAGGGAAGTACCTGCGCGTACGAACGGAACAGGTCACGCCTTGCGGGACTCGCCCCGCTCCTCCCCACCTCGCCGAGCGCTTCGTCGAGCACCAGGCCCGACACCCCGCCCGATGTCTCACCCAGCGATTCGTCGAGCACCTCGTCGGCGATGCGCTCGACCACGTGCGTGGCCGCCGCGACCCGTCGCGCGTCGAAGAAACGCGCGACCACCCGGCGGAGCCCCGCGTGGCTCGGACTCCCGTTGTTGGCGAGCGCCGGCGGCAGGGTGAACCCGGCGCGCACCAGGATCCGCATGACCGCGATCGGCAGCGGCGTGACCGCGTTCTGCGCGTTGTCCGGCAGGAACGCGTCCGTGTCGAGCAGGACGCGGCCGATGTCCTCATGCCGACTGACCAACCACAACCCGGTAGCCGGGTCGTGGTGCACGGGCGCCTGTTCCCTCAGCAGGTCCAGCCACGGGTACGGGTCACGGACGAACGGTGCGCCGAACAGGTCGAGCAGCCCCAGCGGGTCCGTGCCGTCGAGAGCCGCCGGACCGGTCACCGGATCCTGACCAGGCTTTACTGCGACAATTTCGCGGGCGTCCGCCGTCGGAGGAATCACCGCCGGAAGCTAACACGCACGACGCGGGCCGCCGCCGCTGTGTGCGCGGCATCACGCGGATTCCGCCGTCGGCGGAGAAGCGGTGGTGGATCACCACAACGGAGGCCGACGCGAGTGGTCGGACGTCTACGAAGCGGTGGGGTCTCGGCGCGGGCGGCGAGGTCGCCGAGGCGGACGCCGGTGGCCTCGCTGACAGACGGTCTCGCCCCTCAGCTCAGTCGTCGTCGACGAGGGCGAGGGCTACGGCGACTCACCTCGCCGGCTCCTGCACGGAACCCGCCCCGTCCGCGTCCGCCTTCGCCTGCGTGGACCGGGTCCGTTCGGCCCAGGCGGTCACCGGAGGTCCCGCCGCGCCGACGGCCGCGAAGAAGACGCCCAGAAGGAGCCAGCCCGGGTGTCCGAGCGCGAGGACGACGCCGGTCAGGACGACCGGGGCAAGTGCCTGGCCCGCGTCGAAGCCGATGCCGAAAAGACCCTGGTACTGGCCTTGGGCGTGGTCGGGCGCAAGCCCGAAGCCGAGCGCGTAACCGCCCGAGGACTCGTAGACCTCCCCGACGCTGTGAATGCACACCGCGAGGATCGCGAGCGCCGGCGCGACCCACATCGGCACGTCGGCCGTCAACGCCATCAACGGACAGCTGACCAGGAACAGAAGTCCCGCGAGCCGGAACGCCCGGCCGCCCTGCCCCGTCGTCTCCACCCTGGACCCGAGCCGGCTCTGCAGCAGTACGCAGACCCCGCTGTTGACCGCGTACACCGCGGCCACGGTCCACCGCGGAGCGTCCGTGTGCGCGCTCAACCAGATCGGCAGCAGCAGCGAGACGGTCTGGTACTGCAGACCCATGGCGCTGTAGAGCGCGACGAAGGACACGTACGGCCGGTCGGTCAGCACCGACCACTGCCGGTGTTCCTTCGGCCGCGGCAGCGGCCGGTAGTCCGGGACCCCGAAGAACGCGATCAGTCCGGCGACGGCGAAGCTGGCGGCGTTGGCCAGGATCAGCACGGTGTAGGCGGGACGCGTGTCGATCTGGAGGGCGACCGCCGCCCCCAGGGTCCCGACGACGACGCCCAGGTTGACGTACGTCCGCAGCCTCGCCCGAAACGTCGCAGGACGCTCCCCGCCCACCCGCGCGACGAGCCCGCCGCCCGCGGCGCCGCCCGCCGTGGCCGCCAGCCGGTCCAGCGTGGCGACCGCCACGAACGCGAGCCAACCGTCGACGAACACGAAAGCCGCCATCGTCACGGCCTGCAACCCCAGGCTCGTCAGCCACACCGTCCGCGGCCCGTACCGATCAGCCAGGTTCCCCGCCGGTATCCCCGCCGCCAGCCCGCTCAGACCCGCGACCGTCAGCCCGATCCCCACCTGCGCCGCAGGCAGGTGCACCACAAACGTGAAATACAGAATCGCCGCGGCATTGAAGAGCCCGTTTCCGACCCTACTGACGAAACACGCGATGATCAGAGCCTTTTGGGGACCGGACTCAGCCCCGTCGGGTACGCGCTTCTTCGACCCCGTCATGATCATGTCGAGCATGTTAACAGTGCTCGTTTTACGGATTCGGAGCGCTGTCCACGCTCGAGGCGGCACGACCCCTGCGCCCTGAACGCTCTCCGGCCCGGCGAGGAACACCCGCCGGGCCGCCTCCGCTTCCTGCGTCGACGCGCGTCGTGAGGAGAGGGGACGGGACAACTCTCCGTCACGGAAAGGGGAGGGCCCATCCAGTTCACCCTGTTCTGAGGCGAGTTCACCGCTACCCGACTCGCGATCCGGTCGCAAGGGCGGGAAAATCGAGGTGAAGGGCCGGTGTGCCCCTACGCGACACATCCGTATGCGGCGCGTCAGGTCGAGCTCCGCTCCCTGCCCCCTTCGGTCCAGCCCCGAGGGGAGGAATCAGCCGTGTCCGATACTTCAGCCGGCCGGCAAGGCTCCTCGCCGTCAACACCCCGGTTGCCAGATTCGTTCGTCATCGCACGTTCGAAGCATTCCTCGACCCCGATCTTTCGAGGAAGTCCGGCTGGAGGGACAGCAACTTCTGGCTGGCGCCAGGACTCTTCGACAGGCGTCACCACTCCCTTCGAGGTGTTGGCCCCCGGACGATTCCTATCTCCGCCACCACTTCAAGACCGCGACTTCGAGATGTGGGCGGAGGAGTTCCAGGACAACGACAACTACCGCAGGGACGCCACGTTCAGACTGAGGAACAGCGCTCTTCAGCCTTGAACCCCCAGCCGGAGCGGGCCATCCGGGCGCCGGCTCCCGTGCCGAGCACGGCAGCCCCGGCCGATGGCCCACCCCCGCACGGGAAGAAGCGGTGTTCCTCTCGGCCCGAGCGGAGGGATGGAGATGCTGCAGCCCGGAGAGCCCGTAGTCGTTCCGTCAGAGGCGTACGAGGCCCTGGAGGGCCTCAGGGAGGCGTACGCGCGCGTGCAGCCGGCCGAGGTGTCGTTCGGCGTCGGTCTGAAGCGGATCGGCCGTACGTACGTCGAAGAGGTGGCACTGATCGTCTACGTCCCGGAGAAACGCCCGGAGGCCCGGCTGACTCCGGAAGTGACGATCCCACGGACGTGGGAGGGGTACGCGACCGACGTCGTGGAGAGCCATCCCGAGCCGGTCGTGCTCGTCAACGACTCGACCTTCTTCGACGCGCCGCGCGGAGGCATCTCCATCGGCTGGGAGGACCCGTTCCAGGTGCACGTGGGGACGCTGGGCTGTGTGGCACAGCGACGCGGCGACGGAGCCAGGCGACTGCTCACGGCGGACCACGTGACCCCCGCCCCCGGGTTCGAGATGTTCCAGCCGCAGCCGCTCGCCGCCCAGTCCAAGCTCCTGGGCACCGTGGAACAGGCGGGGACCGACTGGGACTGTGCCGTCCTCGCACCGGACGCGGGCCGTGGGACGCCTGACTGCAGCGTGCTCGACATCGGCGCTCTCGCGGGCTCGTCCGGCGCCCCACCCGGCACTCACCTCTGGAGTGCCGTCAGGAAGCGCGGTCGCTCGACCGGATTCACCAGCGGCGTCGTCGTCGCCCACATGAATCCCGGACAGGTCGGGATCGAGCGCCTCCGTGTGGACACCTTCCCGTTCGGCGGGCTGTTCCTGTGGCACGGCGACTCCGGATCCGTACTCGTCAACGCCGCCGACGAGGTCATCGGGCTGCTCGTGCAGGGAGACGAGATGCGGCCCAGCAGCACCAGTACCAATCCGACCGCCGCCGTCGGCCTGGCGCTGCCGATCGTTCCGGTCCTCGACGACCTCTCCATCGAGATCGGCGTGAACCCTCCCCTCGTCTCCGGCATCAGCCCGAACACCGCACTCGGCGTGCTGGGGAGCGGCGGCAAAGCCACGATCACGGGCCACGGCTTCGACGCCGCGACCACCGTCACCTTCAACGGGGTCGGCGCCCTCAGCGTCGTACCCGCCTCACCCCACAGCCTCGTGGTCGTCCCGCCCGTCCTGGGCATCCTGGGCACCGTCCCCGTCATCGTCACGAACGCGTTCGGTGAGCAGTCCCTGCCCGGGCCGCAAGCGACCTTCACGTACTGAGGGGCGAGTGCCCGGACACGGACGAGTACCCGGACACGGCCACGGCCACGGCCGAGTACGCGGGCACGGACGCAGATACGGACGAGTACGCGGGCACGGACACCGCGAGGCGCTCCACGCCTCGCCTACCCGCCGTACTCGTACGCCTCCTCGACGGCGGGGCCCTTGGCCTCGACCTTCAGCAGCCGAGAGGCGATGGCGCCTTCGTTACGGCCGAACTCCTGCGACAGCTCGGACAGCGAGGCCCCTTGGGCGCAGCGCTCGGCGAGCCGCAGGTCGTCGGCGGCCTCCCAGGGCTTGTAGGCGTTGGGGTGGAGTTGCCGCTTCTCGTCCACGGTGTACGCCTTGGCCACCTCGGGCTCGGCCGGAGGGCGGGGAGCGGGGGCGGGGTCTCCGGGGTGCGGCGCGAGTTCGAGGCCGTAGAGCTTCCAGCGGACGGACTTCTCGCTGCGCCCGAATTCCTGGGCCAGTCGAGCCGGGCTTGTACCCGCTCGGTACTGCTCCGTGAGTCGCGCGATGGCTTCCGTGGTCCAGGCCTGGCCGTGGCGGGTGGCTTTGGTGTCGGCCGGGGTGCCGGCGGGTGGGTCGGTCGTCGCAGCGGGCGCACCGGAGGGCGGCGCCGGGAGGTCGGGGACGTCGGAAGCCGCGCGGGCCGAGACGGGGGCGGCGGGTACCGAGTGGCCCGACTCGGAAGAGGGAGAGGGGGCGGGCAGGCTGGGGGAAGGAGCGGGAGCGACGGGGGCCGAGGCGAAGAGGCGGCTGATCTCGCCGAGGTCGGCCGCGTCCACCTCTCCGGCGAGTTCGCCGACGATGAGGCCGTCGGGGGTGCAGACGACGACGCTGATCGCCGTACGCCCTCCGGGCAGGAGGTCGGCGTGCAGGCTGTAACGGCGGTGCGCGTTGCCGAGCTCGAGCCGTACGGTCGAGGTCTCCCGCGCCTGCGACGAAGCCGGCGGGGAGGGAGACGCTGCCCCTGTCACCGCCGCGGCATCCGGCGATTCGGCGAACTCGCGGAGACCGGGCCGGTAGGCAGGAGCCAGTAACTCGTGGACCTGCCAGGTCGCCGGGACGGCGTTGCCGTCGTCGAGCCGATAGGTGGTCCGGCTCGGCTCGGCCTCGCATGCGGCGTAGAGAACCTCGATCTGCCGGCCGTCGAACACACCAGGGTCTTGGCCCTGGGCGGTGGCGGGGAGCGTGAGGGTGCCGCGCCGGGGCTGGAGGTCGTGGATGGCGGCGTCGGGGTCTCCGTACCAAGCGCCGTCGGCGTCACGGAAGGCGTAGATCAGCATGGCGGGCGACCTTTCGTACGGAGGGAGGCATCGGGTCCATGATCGCTTGAGCGGAGTGGCGCGGCCCGTGGTTTCCCCTCACTGCCCCGCCTGTTTCCCGCCTGTTTCCCGGCAGTCGACGGGAGGGGCCCTGCCGGGCCCCGGGCCCCTGCCGCGGCCGGTCGGGAGCTGCGTTCCTGTTCGGAGCAGTACCGGTGGCTCGGGAGTCCGGTGGGTCGGAGGGTGGACCTGAGGACCGCCTGAAGCCCCGACTCCGAGCCCACGAGGACGCCGCCGATGCATCGCTACCCGCCGATCGCCGACCACGGTCTCGTCGGAGACCTGCAGACGTGCGCGCTGGTGTCGGCCGAGGGGGTGGTGGACTGGTTCTGCTCGCCTCGGTTCGATTCGCCGAGCGTCTTCGGGCGGCTGCTGGACCACGAGCGCGGCGGGCACTTCTCGGTCACCGTCGAGACGCCGGGGACGACGGTGCGTCAGTTGTACCTGGCGGACAGCGCGGTGCTGCTCACGCGTTTCCTCACGCCTGACGGAGTCGGCGAGGTGGCCGACTTCATGCCGCTCGCGGCGGATCCGACCGTGCCCGCCGACCGGCACACCCTGGTGCGGGTGCTGCGGGTGGTCCGTGGCACGGTGCGCTTCGCGCTGGAGTGCCGGCCGCGGTTCGACTACGGCCGGGAGCCGCACGAGCTGGTGCTCGACGGTGCCGTGGCCCGCTTCACGGGTACGTCGGCCGCCGCGCGTCTCCAGGTGCTCGGCGCCGTTCCCCTGGAGCGGGACGGCGAGGACGTCCGTGCCACGGTGGAGTTGTCGGCGGGGCAGCGGGCGGCCGCCGTGTTCACCGTGGACGTGCCCGGTGGGGAGCCGCCCGCGCCGGCCGACGCGGCGAGTCTGCAGGGCGCCTTCGATCACGTCCGCGCGTTCTGGCACGAGTGGATCAGCCGCTGCCGGTACCGCGGCCGCTGGCAGCAGCAGGTCAACCGTTCGGCGATCACGCTGAAGCTGCTGACGTACGCGCCGTCCGGCGCGCCGGTGGCCGCCGCCACCATGGGGCTGCCCGAGCAGGTCGGGGGCGAGCGGAACTGGGACTACCGCTATACGTGGGTCCGGGACGCCTCCCTGTCGGTGCGCGCCATGGTCGACCTGGGCTTCACGGAGGAGGCGGACGCCTTCCGCCGCTGGCTGGGCGCGCGGCTGCGGGCCGGTCGTACGGTCAGCGGCGAGCCGTTGCAGATCATGTACCGGGTGGACGGCGACCCGCATCTGCACGAGGAGGTCCTCGACCACCTGGAGGGCTGGCGCCGGTCGGCACCGGTCCGGGCCGGCAACGGCGCCGCCGACCAGCTCCAGCTCGACATCTACGGCGAGGCCGTCTACGCCCTGGCCCAGTCCCGGGACCTGGCACAGCTGGCCGGCTACGACGGATGGCAGCGCTTCGCCGCCACGGTGGACTGGCTGTGCGAGCACTGGGACCGCCCGGACGAGGGGATCTGGGAGACCCGCGGCGGCCAGAAGGACTTCACGTACAGCCGCGTGATGTGCTGGGTGGCCTTCGACCGTGCCGTACGGATGGCCAACGAACTCGGCCGCCCGGCCGACCTGACCCGCTGGACCGCCGCCCGTGACGCGGTGCTGCACCAGGTGATGGAGCGCGGCTGGTCCGACGAGCGCCAGGCCTTCGTCCAGCACTACGGCAGCGACGTACTCGACGCCTCCCTGTTGCTCATGCCGGTCACCGGATTCGTCGCTCCCCGCGACCCCCGCTGGCTCTCCACCCTGGACGCGATGGACAAGGAACTCGTCTCGGACAGCCTCGTCTACCGCTACGACCCCGCCGCCTCCCCCGACGGCCTCCGCGGCTCCGAAGGCACCTTCTCCCTGTGCAGCTTCCTCTACGTCGACGCCCTCGCCCGCGCCGGCCGGCTCGAACAGGCCCGTTACGCCTTCGACAAGATGCTCACCTACGCCAACCACGTCGGTCTCTTCGCCGAGGAGATCGGCCCCACCGGCGAACAACTCGGCAACTTTCCCCAGGCCTTCACCCACCTCGCCCTGATCACCGCCGCCCTCTCCCTCGACGAAGCCCTGGACAACTGACCCCCGCCGCAAGCCGCCCACTCCTCCCGCGCCGCGCTGGCCCCCCTCTCCTGCGGGAGTGATCCAGAAGGAACGCCCTGGCTGTCAGGCGGACGGTTCGTCGGTCGTCGAGGGCACGACGGACGGGCGCAGCACCATGAGCGAGTCCTCCGGGGAGGCCACCATGGCGAAGGGGAACCGGTCGAGTTCGAGGCAGAGGGCGACGTCGTCGGGGTGCACTCCTTGGCGTACGCCGTTCGTCAGTTCGGAGGCGGCACGCGACTGGGCGGCGCGGCGGAGGAACTCGGCGGCGCCGGCCCCGTCTGCGGTGGCCCTGCGGGCGATGTACTGGGCGCACGCCAGATCTTCGTCGGCGCGTCCGTCCTCGCCGGTGACCACGAAGGTGACGCTCTCGCACTGTCGGGTCCGGAGCAGTCGAGCCGTCGCCTCCGCCACCACGAAGCCGGCGCACAGCACGAGGGACGCGTCCTTGACGGCGAGGGCGCCGACGGTCCCCGCCGTGGTCTTCTGCACGACGGTCCGTCCACCGAGGTCGACGGACCGCAGCATTCCCGGAGAGTTCACGGCGTCGAACCCGGGCGCCGGCGGTCCGTCCTTCAGTGCCACCCAGTCCGGGTGGCGGGTCTTGAGTGCCAGGGCGTCGTCCAGGGACCCGGCCAGAACGATCTTTTCCGCCCCTTGGGCGAAGGCCCACGCCGCCACGGTGAAAGCACGCATGACGTCGACGACGACTGCCACGGATGGGGCTTCGCCCAGTTCGGAAATGCTGAGGAAACGGGCTTCCATCCGCCCTTCGTCACGCCTACGCGACACCGCCAGGACCCCCCGCGAGAAATGGCGCGGTCCGCCGCCGGCGATCCGCGTTCGGTCACTACGGCTGCCGGTGCCCCTCATGCTGTTCGGCAGCACGCCAGGGCGGCGAATCGACCTCGCGCCGCCCGGGGCAACGCTCAGTCGAGGCAGAACTCGTTGCCCTCGACGTCCTGCATCACGATGCAGGACTCGTTGACACCGTCGGCCGGCAGCAGTCGCTCGCGTACCGCGCCCAGGGCGGTCAACCGCGCGCATTCGGCCTCGAGCACGGCGAGTCGCTCCGCCCCCACGAGACCGGTGCCGACCCGCACATCGAGGTGTACACGGTTCTTGACGACCTTGCCTTCAGGAACCCGCTGGAAGTAGAGCCGCGGCCCCTTGCCCGTCGGGTCGGTGCACGCGGACCAGGACACCTCATGTCCCTCCGGGCGCGAACGATCGAATTCCTCCCACGTGGCAAACCCTTCCGGCGGCCGTGAGACGTAGCCCAGCACCTCGCACCAGAAACGAGCGACGCGGTCCGGTTCGGCACAGTCGAAGGTGACTTGGACTTCCTTGATCGTTCCCATCACGCCACGGTAGCAGCGGGCCAGGGGCCCCTCATCCGTATTTCCCGGTGGGCGACGTGACGGGTCAGGGTGGTGCGGGAGCGTCAGGAATTCGTTGCGGCTCGGTCGGACTCGCTGCGCAGAACGCAGAGTTCGTTGCCTTCGGGGTCGGCGAGGACGGCCCAGCCCGAGCCGTCGGGATGCCGGTGATCGGTGAGGAAGGTGGCACCGAGGGCGAGCAGTCGTGCCACCTCGTGGTCACGCGATGTCTCGGGACGCAGATTCTCCTGCGGATGCCACCGAGAAAGCCTCACTCGGCGTCGAGTCGGTGATCGGCCCAGACGTAGCTCTCCGGCAGCAGGTCGCGGATGGGGACGGCGCGGAGGCGGTCGCCCTCGCCCACGATGACGTCGAGGGACGGGAAGTAGTCGAGGAGGACCTGGCGGCACCGGCCGCAGGGAGGAACAACGCCGCGGTCGTTGTCGCCCACCGCGACGATCGTCCTCAGCTCGTACGCGCCCTGGGCGGCGGCCGTGCCGACGAGGACCAGCTCGGCGCAGGGGCCGCCGGTGAAGTGGTAGGCGTTCACGGCGGTGACGATCCGGCCGTCCCGAGTGCGGCCGGCAGCCGCCATGGTGTGGTCGTCGCCCCGGCATCGCGTCCGGGCGATGTGCGCTGCGGCCTCGATGAGTTCGTGGTCGACGGGGTGGGTTCGCGTGCTCATGTCCTTCTGCCTTCGTCGTGGGTCGAGGGTGACGTTCACCTGTGCGGTGAGGACGCGCAAGTGAATTCGGCGATCCGTCCGTCGGAGCGGGGTACGCGGCCGCGGGCGGGACGGCAGGTGCGCCGGTGGCGATGCGGGCCGGTCCGCACGTGCGGAGCCGCGGGTGGTGATCTCAGGCCGAAGCGGGGCGACCCCCATACACGCAGATGAGCATACCCCCACCCGTATTTTCGTCGCCATCGAGACATCGGCCGCCCCGACCGTTCGGATACCGGGGGGGGTATTTGACTTCCCGCACGGAGTGGACTTACGGTCGAGCACATCAATACCCCCGGGGGTACTCCGGCCATCGCCGGCAGCCGAACACCGCCGCCCCACGGTCTCCACGGACGGCGCCCCTCGCCGTGCCGGCTCGCCCCCGACGGCCCGGCACCCCGACGCCCCGCCCCACCGGGCGGGGCACCCCGGCATTCGGCCGTCGCACGCCGACGCGAGTGTGCGTCCTTTCGGAAGGGATACGCCGTGTTCTTCAGTCAGTACTACCTCGACTGCCTCTCCCAGGCGTCGTACATGATCGCCGACGAGACGACCGGGCAGGCCGTGGTCGTCGACCCGCGCCGGGACGTGTCCGAGTACCTCGCCGACGCCCGAGCGCGCGGATTCACCGTGGTCGGCGTGATCAACACGCACTTCCACGCGGACTTCGTCGCCGGGCACCTGGAGATGGCGGACGAGACCGGCGCCTGGATCGGGTACGGCTCGCGCGCCGAGACCGAGTACCCGATCCGCAAGCTCGCGGACGGTGAGCGCATCACGCTCGGAGACGTCGTCCTGGAGGTCCTCGAGACTCCGGGGCACACGCCCGAGTCGATCAGCGTGCTGGTGTACGAGCGGGCCGGTGACGAGGTTCCGTACGGTGCGCTCACCGGCGACGCCCTGTTCGTCGGCGACGTCGGTCGCCCCGACCTGCTCGCGTCCGCGGGCGTGACCGCCGAGGAGCTCGGCGCGATGCTCCACGACAGCGTGCAGAACAAGCTGATGGGCCTGCCGGACGCGGTCCGCGTCTTTCCCGCGCACGGCGCCGGATCGGCCTGCGGCAAGAACCTGTCGCCCGAGAAGCAGTCCACCATCGGCGAGCAGCGCGCCACCAATTACGCGTGCGCGCCGATGAGCAGCGAGCAGTTCGTCGCGCTCGTGACCGCCGGCCGGTCCGCCGCGCCGGGCTACTTCGCGTACGACGCGGAGCTCAACCGCAAGGACCGGGTCCGCTACGACATGACGGCCGCGGGCCGGCCGCTGACACTGGGCGAGTTCGCCGGGCTGCGCGCCGGCGGGGCGGTCGTCGTCGACACCCGAGACCCGCAGGAGTTCGCGGCCGGACACCTGCGCGGCGCGGTCAACGTGCCCGCCGACGGCAGGTTCGCCGAACAGGCCGGCACCGTCCTCGACCCGTCCGACGAGCTGGTCGTCATGGCGCCGCAGAACCGCGAGGAGGAGGTCGTCACCCGGCTCGCCCGCATCGGCTTCGACCGGGTCGCGGGCTACCTGCGCAACCCCGAGGACGCCCTCAGGGTCATGGACGCCGACGTCACTCCCGCCGGCCGCCTCACCGCGGCGCACCTGAAGGCCGCCCTCGCCGGCGACAACCCGCCGCTCGTCGTGGACGTCCGCACCTGCGGCGAGCGCGAGGCCGACGGCTTCATCCCGGAAGCCCTGCACGTCCCCCTGAGCGAGCTCCCCACGCGCGCGGGCGAACTGCCCACGGACCGGCCGCTCGTCCTGCACTGCGCCGGCGGCCACCGCTCGTCCATCGCGGCCAGCCTGCTGCGCCACCGCGGCATCCAGGACGTCTCCGACGTCCTCGACGGCTACGCGGCCTGGGCCCTCGTCGCGGACCCCGCCGCCACCGTCTGACCGCCCGCCGGCCCCGCGGGCCCGCCACCGACTCCGTCGCGGTGAGCCGCACGCCGCCCCGACGGCCTCGACGCGGGCCTCCACCCCACCCCCGAATCACCCGCCCCGGGGCCCCACACCCCTGCACATACCCCGACCCGTATTCAACCCTCGGAGACTCCCATGAGCGTGAAGCGCACCGTCCAGGCCATCACCCCCGCCGTACTGCGCGAACTCACCGACGAGGGGAACGCGCCACGCCTCCTCGACGTGCGCACCCCCGCCGAGTTCCGCACCGCGCACATCCCCGGCTCGTACAACGTGCCGCTGCACACCCTGCGCGAGCACCGCGCGGAACTGCGCTCCCACCTCGACGAGGAGGTCGTGCTCGTGTGCCGCTCCGGCGCGCGCGCATCGCAGGCCGAGGAGGCGCTCGCCGAGGTCGGGCTGCCGAACCTGCGCGTGCTGGACGGGGGCATGAACGCCTGGGAGGCGGCCGAGGCGCCCGTGCGGCGAGGACCCGAGCGCTGGGACATGGAGCGCCAGGTCCGGCTCGTCGCGGGCTCGATCGTGCTGGCCACCGGCCTCGTCGGCGTTCTCGTGCCGGGCGCCCACCTCGTCGGTACGGCGGTGGGGGCGGGGCTCGCCTACGCGGCGCTCAGCGACTCCTGCACGATGGGCGTCCTGCTGTCCAAGCTCCCGTACGACCGCGGGCCCCGGACCGACGTCAGCGCGGTGATCGCGGAGCTGCGGAGCGGGCGGTGACCGCGCTCGTCGTCGCGGCCTCGCTGCTGATCGGGGTCAGCCTCGGCGTCCTCGGCGGCGGCGGCTCGATCCTGACCGTGCCCATCCTGGTGTACCTGGCCGGACAGGAGACCAAGGAGGCGATCGCCACCTCGCTGTTCGTGGTCGGCGTCACCAGCATCGCCGCCCTGGTCCCGTACGCCCGCGCCCACCGGGTCCGGTGGCGGACCGGCCTGCTCTTCGGCGCCTTCAGCATGGCCGGCGCCTACGGCGGCGGACGCCTCGCCGAGCACGTCCCCGGCACGGTCCTGCTCCTCGCGTTCGCCCTGATGATGCTCGCGACCGCGGCGGCCGTGCTGCGCGGACCGAGGCCCGGCCGCGAGCGCTCCCGGCCCTCGCACACGGATCTCCCCCTGGCACACATCGCCGTCGAGGGCCTCGCGGTCGGCGCGGTCACCGGCCTGGTCGGATCGGGCGGCGGGTTCCTCGTCGTACCGGCCCTGGCCGTCCTCGGCGGTCTGCCGATGGGCATCGCCGTCGGCACCTCGCTCCTGGTCATCGCGATGAAGTCCTTCGCCGGACTCGCGGGCCACCTCTCCGGCGTCTCCCTCGACTGGGGCCTGGCCCTGACCGTCACGGCGGCGGCCGTCGTCGGCGGTCTGATCGGCGGCCGGGTCGCGGGACGCATCCCGCAGGACGCGCTGCGCAAGGCCTTCGGCTGGTTCGTCGTCGCCATGGGCGTCTTCGTCCTCGCGCAACAGCTCGACAGCGCCGTGTGGGCCCACCCCGCCACCTGGCCGGCGGTCGGGGCCGTGGCGACGGCCGCGGTCGTCGTCCGGTCACGGCGGCGCCCGAGGCCACCGGGCCGGACGCCGGAACCGGCCGCCCGTGCCCACCCCCTGCCCGAGGGCGGGCGGCGGGAGAGCACCGCGGCGGAGTGATCCACTGGATCCGTCGCCATGACTTACGCATGACCTACCTCGCCACGGGAATCCAACTCACACAATCTTGCGGTGACTTGGGGGGAAGTCATGAGCTATTACGGCGACTGGGAGAAGCAGCAGGCATACGAGGAGGGCCGCAGGGACGAGCGGCGCCGAATGAAGCGCGCGGCTGACGGCGACGACGACGAGGGCGGCTGCTGCGGCCTGATCGTTCTGGCAGTGATCGTCTACGCGATCCTCAGATCCTGCTCCGGCTGACGCGTACGCGCCGGTCAACCGGACAGCCGGACAGCCGGTCAGCCGGTGGAGCGAGTCAGTCGATCAGCCGGTGCACCTTGTCGTCATCCAGGAACGGGGCGCGCGCCGTGACGCCTCCGGAGGCGGGGTCGGGCCAGGGTAGAGGGTGAGGCGCGTCTCACCGGGGTGACCGCGCTTGCTATGCACCTCGTTGCATAGCAAGATCCGGCGTATGGCGCTCGACCACGCGATCCTCGTGTCCCTTCTCGAGAAGCCCGGGTCCGGCTATGAGCTGGCTCGGCGCTTCGAGCGTTCGATCGGCTACTTCTGGACCGCCACGCACCAGCAGATCTACCGCGTGCTCAAGCGCATGGAGCAGGACGGCTGGATCGATGTCCGGGAGGTGCCGCAGCAGGGCCGGCCGGACAAGAAGGAGTACTCCGTCGCCGACCGCGGAAGGGACGCGCTTTCCGCGTGGCTGCAGGAGCCGATCGAGCCCGAGAGCGTGCGGCACGACCTCGCCGTGAAGATCCGGGGGGCCGCCTTCGACGATCCGGCCGGCCTGATCAGCGAGGTCGAGCGGCACCGGGAGGCGCATACGGGGCGTCTCGCCCACTACTTGGCGGGTGAGGCCCGGGACTTCGGCGAGCCGCCGGGCGACGGTCCGCTCGACGCCGAGCGGGAGCTCCAGCACGTCGTGCTGCGCGGTGGCATCGCGTACGAGCGGATGATGATCGCCTGGCTCGACGACGTCCTCGCCACGCTCGACCGGTTCCGCTCGGGCAGGTGATCCGAGCCGTACGAGCGGCCGGGGACGGCCATGCACCTCCACGCACTTCCACGGACGACGGCGTACGAACGCGTACGGCGGGTGCGACCGAGTACCACCGTGTACGAGGGCGTACGCCTCCGTACGACCTCTTCCTTCCGTACGACACGTTCCAGCACAGCACCACCACCCTCATCCCTAGCCGGAAAGGCGGACCCGATGGCCGACCAGCTGCTGTTCAACCCGCACACCTACGACCCCGCGCACTTCGACCCGGAGACCCGGCGGCTGCTGCGGGCGACCGTCGACTGGTTCGAGGCGCGGGGGAAGCGCCGGATCATCGAGGACTACCGGACGCGGGCGTGGCTCGGGGACTTCCTGGCGTTCGCGGCCGAGGAGGGGTTGTTCGCGACGTTCCTGACCCCGTCGTCCGACGCGGGCGAGGGCGAGGGCGACAAGCGGTGGGACACGGCGCGGATCGCGGCGCTGAACGAGATCCTCGGCTTCTACGGACTCGACTACTGGTACGCGTGGCAGGTCACCATCCTGGGCCTCGGGCCGGTGTGGCAGAGCGACAACGCCGACGCGCGCGCTCGTGCCGCCGAACTCCTCGGTCAGGGTGAGGTGTTCGCGTTCGGCCTCTCCGAGAAGTCCCACGGCGCCGACATCTACTCGACGGACATGCTCCTGGAGCCCGACGGCGAGGGCGGTTTCCGCGCGACCGGTTCCAAGTACTACATCGGCAACGGCAACGCCGCCGGGCTCGTGTCGGTGTTCGGCCGCCGGACGGACGTCGAGGGGCCGGAGGGGTACGTCTTCTTCGCGGCCGACAGCCGTCACCCTGCGTACCACCTGGTGAAGAACGTCGTGGACTCGTCGAAGTACGTCAGCGAGTTCCGTCTGGAGGAGTACCCGGTCACCTCCGCGGACGTCCTGCACACGGGCCGCGAGGCCTTCGACGCGGCCCTGAACACGGTCAACGTCGGCAAGTTCAACCTGTGCACGGCATCGATCGGCATCTGCGAGCACGCGATGTACGAGGCCGTCACCCACGCGCAGAACCGCATCCTGTACGGCCGGCCGGTCACCGCCTTCCCGCACGTGCGGCGCGAGTTGACGGACGCGTACGTGCGGCTCGTCGGCATGAAGCTGTTCAGCGACCGTGCCGTCGACTACTTCCGGACCGCGGGTCCCGAGGACCGCCGCTACCTCCTCTTCAACCCGATGACGAAGATGAAGGTGACGACCGAGGGCGAGAAGGTCATCGACCTGATGTGGGACGTCATCGCCGCCAAGGGCTTCGAGAAGGACAACTACTTCGCCCAGGCCGCCGTGGAGATCCGCGGTCTGCCCAAGCTCGAGGGCACGGTCCACGTCAACCTGGCGCTGATCCTGAAGTTCATGCGCAACCACCTCCTCGACCCGGTCGCGTACGAGCCCGTTCCGACCCGTCTGGACGCGGCCGACGACACGTTCCTCTTCCGCCAGGGTCCGGCCCGCGGCCTCGGCTCGGTGCGTTTCCACGACTGGCGCGCGGCCTACGACGCCTACGCCCACCTGCCCAACATCGCCCGCTTCCGTGAACAGGCCGACGCGCTCTGCGAGTTCGTCCTGAAGGCGGCCCCCGACGAGAAGCAGAGCCGCGACCTCGACCTCCTCCTCGCCG
Source organism: Streptomyces sp. NPDC043176 (assembly GCF_056436715.1). Lineage (NCBI taxonomy): Bacteria > Bacillati > Actinomycetota > Actinomycetes > Kitasatosporales > Streptomycetaceae > Streptomyces > Streptomyces sp. NPDC043176. The sequence continues at coordinate 111,492 of NZ_JBWKCA010000007.1, read as the reverse complement.
TCGGCCAGCTCTTCGCGCTCGTCGTCCACGGACAGCTGGTCCTGGAGCAGGCCGCCCTGACCGGTCTGGACGAGGACGTGCTCGACGAGCTGTTCGCCGTCCTCGTCCGCGACTTCTCCGCACACGCGGTCGAACTGCACGGCAAGGACTCCGCGACCGAGCAGCAGCAGCTCTGGGCGCTCGGCGCCGTCCGGCGCCCGGTCGTCGACGAGGCGCGGTCGGAGCGCGTCTGGCAGCGCGTCGAGGCGCTGTCGGGGACGTACGAGATGGCGCCCTGAGTCCGTCCCTGGTTCCTGAGGGCCTCCTCTTCCGCTGACCACGGGTCGTCTCCTCGCCCGGGGGCGGCCCTGGCGGGGAGGCCCGCCCCGGGGCCGTACGAGGTGGCGCGCCCGGCCGTTCCACACGGTCGGGTCCCAGGTCCGGAGAAGCTCGATCTGCTGTCGGTCGCCGGCGACGCGGAGGGGAGTCCAGCGGGATGCGGCCGTGCGTGACGAGGACCAGCTCGTGGGCCGTGCCCGACACGGAGGCGACCGGCGGGTCCTGGCCCTCGCCGGCCGCCGTGGCAAGGGAAGCGGCCACCGCGGCGCGGAAGGCGGTCGACCGTTCGTCGATCAGCCGCAGCAGATCCGAGAATGCGCGGGTCTTGTCCACTCCGGCTGTCCACCACCCGACACCGGGACGCTGACACCGATTCAGGCCCCCCGCTCGCGCGGAGTCCCACCCGTCGGCGCGCGACGCCACCTACGAAGGGGGAAGGCCGCCTACAGGCTGAGCGCGTCCTCGGCGTTGTCCATCCACGCGGTGACGGAGTTGTCGTCGGAGACGTTCAGACCGGGCGTCGAGGCCTTCAGCGGGGCCTGCGTCAGGTCGGATTCGGTGTCCATGGTCATCGCGATCGAGGAGACCGTCTCGCTCGTGGAGGTCTTCAGGCCGCCCATGAGGCCGGCGTAGGCGGACTGGCCCGGTGCGAGCCGGATGGCGTCCTCGATGCCGGGGGCGGCGCCGCGCTCCGTGGCCTGGCCGTCGAGGTCGCCGAAGGTGACGACGGGGTGGCCGAGCACACGGCACGGCTTTCCGGTCTTGTTGGTGATCTTCAGCAGGTAGCTGCTGGTCGTGGGCTCGGCCAGGCTCGCGGTGAACTTCAGGTCGTAGGTGCTGCAGGGGAAGACGTCGTAGTCAGGGTCGGTCGTCGGCGTGCCCGGCCCGGAGGGCGCCGTCGGCTTGGCCGGCTTCGAGGTCGTGGCGGGCGTGGACGGCGTCGGCGGCTTGGCCGGCCCGGACGGGGAGGCCGAGGCGGTGGGCGTCGCGGTCGGCACCTCGGTGCCGCCCGCGGCGCCGTCCTCGGAGGGCCCGCAGGCGGTCAGGGCCAGCGCGGAGGCGGCGACGAGGACGACGGCTGCTCTGCGAACGGTGCTCATGGCGGTGCTCCCCCCGATGACAGCGCACGATCCGCGCTGTGGTGGACACCAGGTTCGCGCGCGTGCTTCACGGTTCTGTGACGGCGCCTTACCGAATTCACCACGGTTCGCCCTGGGAATTCCCAAGGATTCCCGTCCGGGCACCCGGGAGGGCTTCGCCCTGCCCTCGGGGCGGCTTCGTCCGCCGCGGTTACGGGCGCCCGGCGAGCAGGTCCATCCGGGCGGGCAGCGCCGACCAGGACGTTGCCGGGATGCGGGAACGAAGGGTTCCCTCGACCGCACCCGGGCCTTACCTTCGAGTAACTTGACTTTGCCCCCTACGGCCTCACCCTCGACAAGGGATGACACATGCCCGCTTCCACCACTTCCGCCCGGCTGCTGAGTGGTCTGCTGATCGGTGCCGGCGTGGCACACTTCGCGGCTCCCCGACAGTTCGACGCCATCGTGCCCCGGAGCCTGCCCGGCTCGCCCCGGACGTGGACCCATCTGAGCGGGGTCGCGGAGATCGCCGTCGGCGCGGCGATCGCCGCCCCGCGGACGCGGCGCGCCGGCGCGCTGGCCGCGGCCGGGCTGTTCACCGCCGTGTTCCCGGCGAACGTGAAGATGGCGAGCGACTGGCGCCACCGGCCCGCCCCGCTCCGGGCGGCGGCAGTGGCCCGGCTCCCCCTTCAGGTGCCGCTCGTCCTCTGGGCGCTGCGTGTCGGCCGGGCCGGCCGGCCCGGCCGCTGACCGATCGCCGCGGCACGGAGGTGCTCCGGCGGCTGCCGCACCCGGCCCCTCGGCCGTGCGACGGCGACGCCGTCGCACGGGAACGGGTGGTCTCCGCCACGGCTTGGGAGGACGCCGATATTCGGTGGGGCGGTGTCGGGGCCGTGAGGCACAATGCCCGCGATGATCTCCTGCGCAGACGAGTTTCTCGCCGCCCTCGATCCCCTGTCCCACACCGCCCGGCTCCGGTACACGGCCGTCACGGCACACCGGCTCGGCGCCCGAGGTGAGCTGCGGCCCCTGCTCGCCGCCCTGGACGGACGTGGTCCCTACGAGCGCCGCCTCGCCGCGCTCGCGGCCCTGACCGCCGGGGAGTCGGACCATCTGGCGGCGCGGCTCGGCGACCCCGACCCGGTGGTGCGCCGGTACGCGCTCCGCGGTGCCCGGCGACTGCTCGTGCCGGAGGCCGCGATCGAAGCCGCGTACGACGACGCGCCCGCCGTGGTCCGCGCCGACCTCGCTCGTCTGCTGCGCGACGGCCGTCGGCCGGGACTCGCCGAGCGGCTGGCGCTGCGGGTGCGCAGCGCGTACGGCGACCGGGACGCCGCCCGCCTGCTGCCGGGGTGCTCGCCCGGGTTCACGGCGCGGCTGCTGCCCGAACTGGCCGGGGCGTTGGCGTTCGAGGACTGGAGCACGCTGGCCGTACGCCATCCCGCCGCCGTCCTCGACCACGTGGAACGGGAGCTGCGTGATCTGCCGCTGCGGTCGCGGGAACTCTGGTGGAGACGCCACGCCTCCGCCGTCGCGGCCGCTCTGCCCGCGGCGCCGGCGCGCGTGCTGGAGTTGCTGGAGCTGTACGGCCCCGACAACCTGCCGGGCCCGGTGCACGACTGTCTCGGAGCGCTCGTGTCGGTGGACGCCGAGCGGGTCGCGCGCTGGCTCGCCGACCCGCGCCGGGCGGCCGCTCGGTGGGAACGGACTCCCGGCCGGGCCGTGATGCGGCAGCTGGTGGCGGCGGATCCGCCGTCCCTGCCCCCGGTCGGGGCCCGGTGGTTCCACCGGGAGGCCTTCCGTGTGCTGTTGCGGTCCCTGCCGCCGGCGCGTCGGGCGGCCTTCGTGGACGCCGTCATCGCCACGGGTGGCCCGCGTCTCGCTCGCCACGCGCATGACCAGGTGCTCGTCCCGCTGCCGGCCGCCGAGCGGCACGCCCGTGTCCGTGCGGCAGTCGGGAAGATACGCGCGGAACTCCACTCGGGCTGGGACCTGTGGGGCCTGCTCGCCCTGCTGCCGCCCGCCGAGGCGCGTCCCGAGCTGCTGCGCGCCCTCGACACCGGTGACGCCGAGGAGCGCGGGACGATCTGGGACCGGCTCGTCGTCAACGCCGGCCTCACCCGTGATCCGGAGCAGGTGGCGGAGGTCCTCGCGCTGGCGGCCGGCCGGGTCGCCGACGACCGTGACCCCGTCCGCAGGGAGGCGCTGTGCGCCCTCGCCGAGCTTCCGGCGCCGCTGCTCGTGGCGGCCACCGAGGCGGACGCGCCCACGGCGGGCGGTGGCGGGGCCGTATCCCTGGAGAAGCTGTGCCTGGATGCCCTGGGGGCACGGGACAGCTCCTCCGCGACGCGGACGACCGTCGGGACCCTGGCGGTGAACCTGCTCGCCGCCGCCGGGAAAGCGGGTGCGGCCGGCGCCGTCGGCGGTGCCGTCGGCCCGCACCCGACGGAAGGCGCCGATGGTGCCGTCGCCCTGCGGACGGCCGTACGCGTCCTGGAGGCGTTGGCCGCGCACACCGGAAGGGTGGACCTCGGCCGTACCGGCAGTGTGCTGCGTGACGACGGGATACGGGTCGTACTCGACGCGCTCGGCCCGTGGCTCGACCGGGCCGCCTCGCGCGGCGACGTCTCTCCCCTGCTGTCGCTGGTCGCGTCCTGCGGCCGCCACGCCCGTCGGAGTCCCGCACTCCAGGACCGCCTCGAACGGGCCCTGCGCACGTGCCCCGACGGAGTCTTCGGCGAGGTCGCCGGGGCCTGGCTGGGCGACCGGACGGCCCGAGGCGGTCGCGTGGCGGAGCTGCTGGCGTGGGAACCTTCCGCCGTCTTCCTGCCGGAGGTGCTCGCTGTCGTGGCCGCGGAGCGCTCCGACCTGCTGGATCGCGCACTGGTCGAAATCCCGCCCGCGGGCGGCCGGTTCCCGTCGGCGGGGGTTCCCCGGCCGCTGCCTCCTCTCCGGTACGCCGACCGGTGGCTGCCCCGGCAGCAGGAGGCGGCGGTCCGGCTGGTCTCGGCGGCCGTCGCCGATCCCGGTCGGAGTCTCGACGAGCGTGCCGCGCTGCTCCGTTCGGTGGCTCGGGTGCCGGAGCACGGTCGCGCCCTCCTCGGCCGGTACGCGGCCTCGGTACCGGCCGCGACGGAGAACGCGGACGAGGACGTCACCGGTGCGGCGGGAGTGACGGGCGCGGCAGCCGCCGAGGGCACGGTGGGCACCGAAGGCGCCGCGCCCTCCCCCACTGACCCTGCCGGGGCAGCCCTGACGGCGGCGGCCCTGGACGCGGCCGCCGACGCGGACGACCCGGCCTCGGCTCTCGCCGGGCTGCTCGGCCACCTCGCCGACGAGCGGGCCGCGGCCGCCTGGTCCGCCGCCGCGCGTGCCGCCGCCCACGCGAGGCCCAGCAGGGTCGCGACCCTGCTGCGTGACGTCCTGACCCGGGAGAGCGGCGTCAAGGTGACCGTCCGGAAGGCGGCCGTCCGGCTGGCCGCGCAGCACCTGCCTCCGGGAGCCGCGGCCGAGCTCCTGTACGCGGTGGGGAGCGCCCCGGGCGTCCATCCCGACGTGCACGCCACCGTCGTCGGTCTGGCCTCGACGCTGCTGCCCGCCGGGGAGATGTGGGCGCTGCTCGAATCCGCCGTCGTCGACGGGCCGGACGCGGCCCGCCGTGCGCTCCTGGACGTGGGACCGGCGGATCTGCTCCCGGCCCACCGGTCGCGCTACGGGGAGCTCGTCGCACGGCTGCCGTTCGTGGCCGAGGAGCAGACGGCGGAGCAAGCCCTGTTCGGCCTCCGCGAATGGGCGCGGTACGCGCCGGCGGCAGGCGCGGCGCTGGCCGACGTCTCCACCGACCCGGCCTCCCCTCTGGCCGGGTGGCGGGCGAGCCACGGGCTGGTGGAACTGGCGGGGTCCGGACTCCCCCACCCCCTCGGCGGCGTGGCACCGGGCAGCCTCCTCGGCGACGTCGTGGACCGGCTCCTGGCGCTCGTGGCGGCCGGTGAGCCGGAGGGCGGCGGGCGGGGCGGGGACCTTCCCGCCCGCCGTCGGCTGCACTCGCTCGTCGGTTCGTCGATCCGGGACCCCCGGATGTGCGCCGTCCTGGCTCGTCGGCTCGCGGCCGAGCCGGCGGTCACCGCCACCCGTGCCGCCCTCCTCGTACGGGCCGTCGACCTGACGTCCGCCGAGTCCGAAATCCTGTTGTCACTGCGCGAGTTGGCCTCGGCGGTCGAGGGCCGCCCCGTCCTGGCGGTGCGGGTGGCCGAGGACGTGGAAGAGGCGCACCGGTACGGCGATCCACTCCATGACCTGTCCCCCGCCCTCGCGGCTGTCCGCGTCCTGGCCTCCGAGGGCCGGCTCGTCGAGGGCCTTCTCGCCGTCGGCCTCGTCACGGCCCTCGGGGACCGCAAGGACTGGCCGGACTCCTGCCGTGCGGCGCTCGTCGAGCTGCGCCGCCATCCGGAACAGGAGGTCAGGGAGGCGGCGTACGTCACGGACTTGGGCGGAAGGTGAGCCGGCCGCACCCTGGGGTCGTGCCGCGCACGGCTCTCCGCGTCCCTCCCCTCTCCGATTCCCGCGGATGTCGTCGGCGGCCGCGGGACCGGGGCTCAGCCGCCGTCCGGGAGGACGGCGTCGTGCGGGGGACCCGCACGGCGCAGCCCGCGGATCGCCGGGGTCGCGAGCAGCGCCACGCTGCCCGCCAGGCAGGTGCCCGCCGAGACCAGGAGGAGCTCGTCCGGGGGGAACAGCGCGGTGGCCGGTCCCGCGAGTATCTGGCCGAGGGCGATTCCGGAGACCGAGCCGGCCAACTCGTAGGCGGTGACCCGGTTGAGCACCGCGGGCGGGGTGTGGGTCTGCACGCTGGTGGTCCACATGACCGACCAGAACGCCAGTGCTCCGCCGCCGAGCGCGTGGCCCGCGAGGAGTCCCGGCAGCCCCGCGTCCAGGGCCACGGACAGCGGCAGCGCGGTGTACAGCGCCATCGCCGCGGCGCCGGCGGCCAGGGGCCTGGCCGGGCGTGACCGCAGGGCGAGGAGCCCGCCGAGCACCGTGCCGACACCGAGGAAGGAGACGGCCAGGCCGTAGGCGTCCGGCCCGATTCGGTCGCCGATCAGCGCCGAGCTCAGCGGGACGAGAGGACCGAAGATCAGCACGCCGTAGGCCACCCAGATGAGGATCACCGCCCACATCCAGGTGCGGGAGCGGAACTCCTGCCAGCCCTGGCGCAGGTCGCGGCGGAGTGACCGCGCGCCGGGCACCGCGATACCGGACCCGGGCGTGTCGCCGGACGACGGCCCGGCGGGGACGAGGCGGATGAGCGCCAGGCACAGGGCGCTGAGCAGGAAGGTGCCGGCGTCGACGGCGTACACGGTTCCGGCGCTGGTCAGCGTGATCAGCAGTCCGGCCGAGGCCGGGCCGAGGAGGTGGGCGAGGGCGTCGGCCACCTTGAGGGTGGCGTTGGCCCGCTGCGGGTCGCGGGCGACCAACGGGACCATCCCGTTGACGCCCGGCAGGAACATCGCGACGGCCGCACCGGCCACGGCCGCCGCGGTCACGAGCAGCCAGAACGGCGGCGACCCGGTGAAGAACGCCGCCGCCAGCACGCCCTGGGTGAGCACCCGTACGAGATCCGCGCCCACCATCATCCGGCGCGCGCCGAACCGGTCGGCGAACACCCCGCCGAACAGGACCAGGAGGACGAACGTCCCGGTCCAGACGCCGAGGACCAGGCCGACGCCGGAGATCCCGTAGAGGGCGCCGACGGAGAGGGCGGCGGCCACCGGCATCATCGCGTCACCTATGAGGGAGACCGTACGGGCGGTGAAGTAGAGGGTGAAGCGCCGGTCCCACAACGGGGGCGTGGCGAGCGGGCCGCCGCCTGTCGGAGCGGCGGGCGGAGCGTCGGAGGGGCGAGCGGGGCGTTCGGCCGGTGAGCCGGTGGGCGGGGCGGTGGGAGGACCGTCGGGTGGGGCGCCGGTGGGGCGGGGGGCGGAGGGCGGGTCGCCGTGGGGCGGGGGCTGTGGGGTCCGATCGCGCGTGGTGGTCACAGCTCGCCATCCTGGTCTGCACCAATCGGCGGTCCCCAGTGTCCTGAACGACACGATCGGGTACTTTCGCGCCATGACGCCTCGTCCGTTGCCGAAGTCCCGGGCCCCGCACCGGGTGGTGGCCCTGCTGCAGTCCCCGCAGTCGGCCTTTCCGCTGGCCTGCGCGGCGGAGGTGTTCGGTGACCACGGCCCGGCGATCCCGGCGCGCTACGCGTTCGAGGTCTGCGCCGAGCTTCCCGGTCCGGTGCGCACCCAGGCCGGTTACGACATGCTGGTCACGGCCGGCCTGGACGCGCTGGACCGCGCGGACACGGTGGTCGTCCCCGGGCGGCAGCAGCCGGCCGGCGCCGCCGTGCCGCCGGCGGTGATCGCGGCGGTGCGGCGGGCGCACGAGCGCGGTGCGCGGATCGTCGGCATCTCGTCGGGTGCGTTCGTCCTGGCCGCCGCAGGGCTCCTCGACGGCCGGCGGGCCGCCACCCACTGGGCGCAGGCCGCCGAGTTGGCCGCCCTGTACCCGCGGGTCCGCGTCGATCCGGGAGTGCTGTACGTGGACCACGGCGACGTCGCCACCAGTGCGGGGTCGGCGGCGGGTGTGGACCTCTGCCTCCACCTGGTGCGGACCGACCACGGCGCCGCGTACGCGATGCGCATCGCCCGTCAGATGGTGACGCCTCCGCATCGGGAGGGCTGCCAGCTGCAGTACGCCGAACTGCCCACGTCCGGGCCGGTCACCGACTCACTGGCGCCCCTTCTGGAGTGGCTGTCCGGGCGGCTCGACCAGCCGGTCGGCGTCGCCGACATGGCGCTCCGCTTCCAGGTCTCCCCCCGCACGCTCACCCGGCGCTTCACCGAACAACTGGGCATCAGCCCGGGACGCTGGCTCCTCGACCGGCGCCTCGCCGCGACCCGCGCCCTCCTGGAGGAGACCGACCTCCCCGTGGAGACCATCGCCCGGCGCGTCGGCCTCTCCTCGGCCGTCAACCTCCGCCGCCGCTTCCACGAGGCCCTGCGCACCACCCCCGCCGCCTACCGGCGCACCTTCCGCGCGGACGAGGCCGGCCGGCGCCCCGTCGGCGGACCGTGATCCGAGGGTCGGCCGCCACCGGGGCGTGCCGCGCGGAGTGCGGGACGCTCCCGGGGGCCGCGGGCCGGGAGCCGAGGTCGACTGTCAGTGGCGGATGAGACGGTAGGAGTATCGAGTCGGGAACGGAAACAGGGGGATCTGCCATGTCCGGAAACCAGAACTACATCAATCACGTCGCTCTTGTGCTGGACGCGAGTTCGTCGATGTCGCACCTCAGCCGAAAGGTCGTCGACGTCGCCGATGAGCAGATCGCGTACCTGGCGCGCCGGTCGCGGGAACTGGATCAGGAAACGCGTGTCACGGTGTACGTCTTCGCGGACACGGTGGAATGCGTCATCTACGACAAGGACGTGCTGCGGATGCCGTCCCTGAAGCAGCTGTACCGGGTCGGGGGGATGACGTCGCTGCTGGCGGCGGCGCTGAAGTCGCAGCGCGAGCTGGCTCGGACGGCGCAGTTGTACGGCGACCACAGCTTCCTGACGTTCGTTCTGACCGACGGCCAGGAGAACGCGAGTCACCGTTGCCCGGATTCTCCCGCGCGGAATGCGAGCGCGTTGGTCAAGGCCGTCGCCGAGATGATCGAGAACCAGCAGGACAACTGGACGCTGGCCGTTCTCGTTCCGGACCAGATGGGTAAGCGCGAGGCCGTCCAGTTTGGTTTCCCGAAGGAGAACGTCGCCATTTGGGATGCGACGAGCACCCAGGGCCTCGAAGAGGCCGGGCAGGTCATCCAGGAGGCCACCGAGAAGTTCATGGTGGGCCGCACGAAGGGAATCCGGGGATCGCGGGCGGTGTTCTCCACGGGCGCGGACGCGGTCAACAAGGACACCATCGAGGCGGCCGGTCTCACGCCGGTCGATCCGTCGGGGTACCAGCTGATCCCGGTCGCCCGTGACGCGGCGATCCGGGAGTGGGTCACCGAGAGCGGGCACACGTACCGCACGGGGTGCGCCTTCTACCAGCTGAGCAAGTCGGAGAAGGTCCAGGCGCGGAAGAAGATCGCCGTGCTGGAGAAGAGGACGAACCGGGTGTACTCGGGGCCCGAGGCCCGTGCCCTGCTCGGTCTTCCCGACGTCGAGGTGCGCGTCAAGCCCGACCACAACGACGACTTCACCATCTTCGTGCAGAGCACCAGCGTGAACCGCAAGCTCGTCGCCCAGACGCAGCTCCTCCTGATGAACTGACACCTCGCACACCCCTGACGGGCCCTGGACGCTTCGGCGTCCGGGGCCCTCCCGGCCGGGCGCGCTCGGTGTCGTCGCCGCGCCGGGTGTTCCGGTGGCGGCCGGCGTCGTGTCCTACGGCGTGACCGGCGCCTGACGAGCGGGAGTTCCGGCCGCGCGACGCCCGTGCGGGTGAGGCGGGGGCGCCAGAGCGCCGTCAGGTCTGCGGCACGTCCTTCAGGAAGACGATGCCGTCACTGTCCGCCAGGTGGGCGGGGTCGAGCGGGGCGTAGCCGAACCACGGTGAGACCCGGGGTGCGGGCGACGCGTCGCGGAGGGCGGCGGCGAGGCGACGGGCGTCGACGAGGCAGCGTTCCCCCGGAAGCGCGTACAGGAGTCCCTCGACGGTGTCCGGCCGCGGATCGTCCACCCCCTGGTGTCGGATCGTGCCGAGGGCGGTGGCCACGAAGGCGTACTCCGCGCCCAGCCGGGCACTGACCAGCGCGCCGGCGCTCCACCACCGCAGCGGCCTCCCGCCCATGCGCATCGAACTCTCGTGACGCTGGAGGTGCGCGTTGTGGGCGTGGACGAGGGCCGGGCCCCTGGCGACGACGGCGAGGAGGTTTTCGGCCATCATCCGGTCCCGCAGGCCCACCAGGCGGGCCAGACGAGCCGGTGAGGCGTCGGCCATCCAGTGGTGGTAGCGCAGCAGGCCGAGGGCGGTGCGCCCGTAGAGGCTCGCCCGATCGAAGCCGGCGCGGGAGGTCGCGGCGACCAGTCGCGGCTCGTACGCGTCGAGCAGCGCCACCAGGTCGTCCGCGAGGAGACGGAGCCGACCGGCTTCCGCGGACCGCCCGAAGGACCGGGCGGGGTCCCTCATCGCGGCGGGTTCGGTCCACCGGTCGTCGGCGCCGAGCAGACCGTCGAGCGTGTCCGCGGTGCAGACGAGCAGGTCCGGTTCGACGTGCGCGGCGAGGTAGTCGTGGAGTGCGGTGAGCGCCTGCCGGGGACTCTCGGCGGCGGCGATCTCCAGCGGGCCGTCGATGCCGGCGAAGCCGAGCCGCTCGGACTCGGGCCGGTCCTCGTTGTGGGCGCGCATCCACCGCACGAGCTCGCGGTTGGCCGCCGAGCGGCCCCAACCGTGGCTGAACCCGTGCTCCATGACCTCGTCGAGCGTTCCCGTGCCCGCCGTCACGTACGCGTCCACGACCAGGCCCCGCAGGCAGTCGCTCTCGATCGCGATCGTCCGGTAGCCCTCCTGCTCGACCAGCTGCCGGAACAACTCGTTACGCGTCTCCAGCAGCCGCTCCTCGCCGTGCGTGGGCTCGCCCAGGGCGAGCAGCGCGGGCCGGGCCGGGAGCAGCTTCATGACAGCGGCAGCCTCTACCGCATCGGTGATGTCCTTGATGTCAGTCGCCATGCCTTCAACGGTATCGTTGAAGGCTCGGTTGAGACTTTGCCGCGATATCGTGGGCCTCATGGGTCGAAACCTTCAAAGTGGTCAGCGGCTCAGGCCCGTCGATCTGGCGCGTGAGCACGGTCTGTCCACCCAGGCCATCCGCAACTACGAGGAGTCCGGCGTCCTCCCCGCCGCACCTCGCACACCCCACGGCTACCGCACCTACACCTCGCTGCACGCGCAGGCCCTGCGTGCCTTCCTCGCCCTCCTCCCCGGCCACGGCCACCAGACGGCGACCTTGATCATGCAGGCCGTGAACCAGGGCGCGACCGACGAGGCCCTGCGTCTCATCGACGACAGCCACGCCCGGCTCCTCGACGACCGGCGCACGCTCCGGGCAGTGGAGAGCGCCCTGCGCGACCTGGAGCCCCCTGCGGAGCCCGAGCGATCTCCGATCTCCGGGCGGTCAGAGCCGGTGGGGACGTCGGGACGCGACACCGGGCCGCCTCCGCCCCCCAGGGCGACCGTGGCCTCCGCCCCCTCGTCCGGGCCCCCTCCCGGGCCCCGGCCCGAGTCCGGTCACACGTTCATCGGTCCACTCGCCGCGCAGCTCGGAATCCGGCCCGCGACACTCCGCGCGTGGGAGGACGCCGGCCTGGTGCGGCCCCGCCGCGACCCCCGCACCGGCTACCGCGTCTACGACCACGCCGCCGTCCGCGACGCCCGCCTCGTCCACCAGCTCAGGCGCGGCGGTCACCCCCTGGACAGGATCGCGCCCCTCATCTCCCAAGTCCGCACGGCCGGCGGCCTCGCACCGTTGAAGGCCACCCTGTCCGACTGGCACAGCCGCCTCACCGCCCGCGGACGGTCCATGCTGGCCGGCGCCGCGGAACTGGACGCCTACCTCCACCGGACGGACCCGCGGTCGACCTCGTAGACCTCACCGGCCGGACGCGCCGCCGCTCCCGTGGGCCACACCCCACCGACCGACGGCCGTTCGCGGCCCTCGGCGAGCGGCCGCGCTCAGTAGCGGATCTCCTGGGCCGTGTACTCGCCGAGGCCCACGGTGGCGAGAAGGGGGACGAGGGCGTGCAGGTACCAGGCGAGGTCGGTGAAGTCCGGGGCGGACGGAATGCGCCGACGGTCGACGGTCGGGGTGAAGCAGACGTCCGTACGGCCGGGCAGGAACATGAGCATGCCGCCGGTACCCGCCTCCGGGTGGCAGACGGTCTGCGCCCTTGCGCTCATGACCACATGTCACCGTGGGGAGCGCGTGGTCCGCAAGTCGTTTGGGGGACGGGACCGGTTCGCCGGAGGCGGGGGGCCGGACGCCGCACCGCGGGTGCATTCCCACTCGGCTGGCAGACACGCGGCCTGGGCCGGGACGCGGGGCGGAAAGTATGATCAGGCGATGTCCGACATGATGGAGACCACGCCCGGCTGGCTGACCACGGATGAACTGCAATCCGCCAGGGCCCGGATGCCGATCCTGTACGTCGAAGCCGTGCCTGTGCGGGTGGACGACAGCGGGGAAGTCACGAGCATCGGGTTGTTGCTGAGGATCGGGGCGGACGGAGCGATCAGCAGAGCCCTCGTGTCGGGGCGGGTGATGCACCACGAACGCGTGCGTGACGCGCTGCTGCGGCACCTGGAGAAGGATCTGGGGCCGGTCGCGCTGCCCCGGGTGCCGGCTTCGTTGCAGCCGTTCACCGTTGCCGAGTACTTCCCGACGGCGGGCGTGACGCAGTACCACGATCCGCGCCAGCATGCCGTGTCGCTGGCGTACGTCGTGCCGGTGGCCGGCGACTGCCGCCCGCGGCAGGACGCGCTGGACCTGGTGTGGTTCAGCCCGCAGGAGGCGGCGTCGCCGGCCGTGCAGAGCGAGATGCCGGGCGGTCAGGGGGCGCTGCTGAAGCAGGCGCTGGCCCACGTGGGGCACGTGTACTGACTCCCCGCTCCCGCCCGCCCCGGTCGGGCTCAGCCGCAGCGGTAGGCGAAGGCGCCCTCGGCGGCGTGGACGGTGGGGGACGTGACGACGAGGCGGGCGACGGCTTCGTGGGAGCCCGGCCCGTGGAAGGTCCAGAGGAGGTGCAGGCGGGCCTCCTCCTGGCCGCGGGCCAGGGTCTCGCGCAGGGGCGCGGACCGGGTCCCGTCGCTGCGTTCCCAGTGGTACGTGAGGGTGCCGGGGCGGCCGTCCGTGCGGACGACGCCGACGACGTTCGCCGTGCCGTCGCAGTCCAGCGACCCGCCGGGAGCCGTGACCGCGACGGACCGCACGGCGACCCGGGGGCCGTACTCGCGCCAGGCGAGGAACGCGAGGACGGCGACGAGGACCAGGGCGGCGAGCGCGTACCGCCGGGGCCACCGCGAGCGGGGCCGGGGCGGCGGTGGGGGCGGGGCGCCGGGCAGGGTGCCGTGCCAGATCTGGGCGGCGGTCGGGGTGTTCTCGGCGCGGCGGGCCGCGACCGCGGTCACGCCCGGCCCGAAGCGCAGGACCTCGCCCTCCACCCGGTCGGGGGTGGGGTCCGGCACCGGGCCTTCGAACCAGTGGCTGCCGAGTTCGGTGGCGCTGTAGTCGTCGTCGTTCACGTGATCACACACCGTCGGATGAAGACCTGCTGGAAGGAACCGCCGTTCGCGGCGGCCGGGTTGGTGGTCGCACGCGCTCCCCAGTAGCAGCCGGCGCCGCGGACGCCGTGGGTGAGCGTGAGGGTGTAGTGGGTGGCTCCCTGGCGCCGGAGGGTGTCGGAGCCGTCCGGGGTGCCCGGCGAGCCCTGTTGGTCGCCGGTGAACCACTCGACGAGGAGCGTGACCGGGCCCGTGCCGTCCGTCGTGATCTCGACGGTGGTCTCTGCGGTCGCCGGGCCGGTCTGGCGCAGACCGGTGACCGAGACCGCCGTGACGGAGACGGGCGGACGCGTGGTCGGTGGTGTGGTCGGCGGCGTCGTGGGAGGCGTGGTGGGAGGGGCCGTGGTGGGTGTGGGCGGCGGCGTCGACGGAGGTGTGGTGGTGGGCGTGGGCGTGGTGTCGTCGGTCGGGGAGGGCTCCGGGGTCGTCGCGGTGGGGGTGGGGGTCTCGGACGAGGCGGAGGGTTCGGGAGTCGCGGTGGGCGTGGGTGTCGGGGGCGGGGAGGTGCTCGGGTCCGGCGGGGAGGTGGTCGGCGCGGTGTTCGTCGTCGCGAAGGCCTGGGCGGCCTGGTCCCCGTCCGAGGGTTCGCCGCCGGCCCGCGCGGCGAGGGCGAGCAGGAGCGCCACGACGAGGGCGGCGGCTCCGGCCGGCAGGCCGCGCGGGACGAGCCGACGGGGGCGGGGCGTCGGCGGTGGGGCGAACGTCGTCGTGGCGAGTGCGGTCGTGCCCTGTGCCGTGCCGCCGGAGGAGGGGAAGAGGAGGGGCAGGAGCGCGGCGAGGGCGGCGAGTCGGCCCCTCCCCCGCTCCTCCCAGTCCGGCCCGTACGCGGTCGTGGCGACCGACTCCAGCTCGCTGACGAAGGCGGCCGCGTTCTCCGGCCGTTCGTGCGGGGCCTTGGCGAGGCCGCGGCGGATGAGCGGTCGGAGCGGCTCCGGTGCCTGTCCGTCGGGTACGGGGGCCTCCAGGTGCTGGAGGGCGAGTTCGGCGAAGTTGTCCCCGGCGAAGGGCTTGCGTCCGGTCAGGCACTCGAAGAAGACCGCGGTCGCGGCGTAGACGTCGGCCGCGGGAGAGGCGGGAGCGCCGTTCCACTGCTCGGGCGCCATGTAGGCGGGGGTGCCGGCGACGCCGGGCCTGCTGTCGCGTCCGGTCGCGATGCCGAAGTCGACCAGTTTGGACGAGCCGTCGGCGGCGACGAGGACGTTCTCGGGCTTGTAGTCGCGGTGTACGACGCCGGCCCGGTGCGCGGCGGCGAGGCCGAGGAGCGAGCCCTTCAGCACCACGAGGGCGGCCTCGGGGCCGGTCGACCCCTCGCGGGCGAGGAGGGCGCGCAGGGCGACGCCGTCCACCAGTTCCATGACGATGGCCGCGCCCCGGGGTGCCTCGACGTACTCGTAGAACCCCACGACGTACGGGGTGTCCAGGGTGCCGAGGAGGCGGGCCTCGGAGCGGAAGCCGCGTACGAAGGCCTCGTCCGAGCGAAGGCGCTCGCTCAGGTACTTCACCGCCACCGGTACCCCGGTGGCGTCGTGCGTGGCCAGCACGACGCGACCGCCGGCGCCCGCTCCCAGCTCCCGGGACTCCGTGTATCCCGGAATCACCCATGCGTTCATGCCCGTATCCCCCTCGGCGCGTGGCCGTCTTCGTCCACAGGGACAGATTCTCGCCACGGCTGGTTCCCGGGAAGGGGCCGGGGGTGGAATAAAGGGGACGGCCCCCCACGGTGTGGGGGGCCGTCCGTGTGCGGTCAGCGAGGTGGGGGGCGTTAGGGGGCGACCTTCAGGAGCTTGTTGGCGGTGCCGGAGGTGGCGTTCTTGATGGCGTCCGGGGTGGCCGCCCCGGTGAGCGCGGCAGTGGTGTCGGCCGGGGTGGCCGACGGGTGGGAGGCCAGGTAGAGGGCTGCGGCGCCCGCCACGTGGGGGGTGGCCATGGAGGTGCCGGAGATCGTCTTGACGCCGGTGTCGCTGTCGTTCCAGGCCGACGTGATGTCCGAGCCCGGGGCGTAGAGGTCCACCACGGCGCCGAAGTTCGAGAAGTCGGACTGCTCGTCGTCCTTGGTGCTGGACGCGACGGTGAGGGCTTCGGGGACCCGGGACGGCGAGCCCTGGCCGGCGTCGGAGGACTCGTTGCCGGCGGCGACCGCGAAGGTCACGCCGGAGGCGATGGCACGCTGGACCGCGGCGTCGAGCGCTTCGTCGGCGCCTCCGCCGAGGCTCATGTTCGCGACGGAGGGTCCGGAGTGGTTCTTCGTCACCCAGTCGATGCCCGCCACGACCTGCTCGGTGGTGCCGGAGCCGTTGTCGTCGAGGACCCGCACGGCGACGATCTTCGCCTTCTTGGCGACACCGTGGGAGGTGCCGGCGATGGTGCCGGCGACGTGGGTGCCGTGGCCGTTGCCGTCGTCGGCCGTCTCGTCGTTGTCCACGGCGTCGAAGCCGTGGGCGGCCCGGCCGCCGAAGTCCTGGTGCGAGATGCGGACGCCGGTGTCGATGACGTACGCGGTGACGCCCTCTCCCCCGCCGTCGGGGTAGCTGTACTTCTCGTCGGCGGCGGTCTCCGCCTGGTCGATCCGGTCCAGGCCCCAGGACGGGGGCTTCTCCTGGGTCTCCTTGATGGTGAACCGCTTGTTCTGTACGACGGTTCCGACGGCGGGGTCGGCGGCGAGCCGCTTGGCCTCCTGGACGGTCAGGCCGGACGCGGAGAAGCCGTTCACCTCCGAGCCGTAGGACCGTTCGAGGGTGCCGCCGTACTTCTTCGCCAGGTCCTCCTTGTTCGCTGATGCGTCGAGGATGACGACGAAGCTGCCGGCCACGGCGCCCGGGGCGCCGAGGCCGTGCACGGTCCCCTCGGCCGGGGCGGCGGCCCCGGCGAGGTTTGTCGCGAACAGCGCCGCGGCTGCTGCGCCCGCCACACCTGTGGCTATGGCCGCGTGGCGAAGTCCGTTGGATCGCTTGTGAGTTGCCATGGAGGTGGTTCTCTCCTCGGGTTGACGTGTGGGGCGTCAAACGTTCGAGAGAACCCTGTGCTGGTTGGCAGGAGCAAATCAAGTGCGGACCGGCGGTACGGGTTATTCAACAAGCTTTCTTAAAAAGCTCTCCGCACCGCCTCCATGTCGCACACCTCCTCCCGCTAACTCCTCCGTGAAACAAGCACGTTCGCCGGGAGGGCTACAGACCCGGGCCGTTGTACGCGCCGCGGTGCGGCTTGGTGGTGGCGGACACCGCGTTCCCCCAGTAGTCGCGCCCTCCGCTGCCGCTGACCACGGAGCCGTTGTTCAGCGCGGGGGACGTCGAGCGCAGCTTGTAGCCGTCGACGGAGTGGATCGTGTCGCCGCCGGTTCCGGGGTTCACGAACCGCGGGTCGCCGACGATGCCGTTGGCGGTGGGCCGCGGCACGCCCTGGAAGACGTTCCACAGCCAGGAGATCCCGGAGCCGGTGGGGAGCCGGGAGTCGCTGGTGCCCACCCAGATGTTGTTCTCGACGACGCTCTCGTCGGGGAGCGTGATGCTGAACTTCTTGTCCGTGCAGTAGAGGACGTTGTTGTACATGTGCAGGGCGGAGCGGCCGGCGCTGACGCTGCTCATGCGGCAGTCGTTCTCGGAGATGTTGTAGCGGATGACCTGCCGGGCGGCGCCGATGGTGCCGCAGCCGTCGCAGTCGAGGAAGAAGCCGCCGATGTTGTCGCGGCTGTAGTTGTACTGGACGGTGCACGTGCCGGTGTTGCCCCAGTCGCAGTCGAACGCCTGGCTGTCGGCGACGGACATCCGCGTGATGCCGTACACGGCGTTCTTCTGGATGGTCGGGTTGTGGTCGCCGAGCACCCATATGCCGGCGAAGTTGCCGCCGGAGAACGGGTACACGCCGTTGCCGACGCCGGAGGCGTTGTTGTACTGGATCAGGGGCGCGTCGGCGTAGCTGGCGATGATGCCGTCGCCGCCGACGTCCTCGACGGTGTTGTTCTCGATGAGCACGCCGGTGCCCTTGACCGCCATGGAGCCGACGCGGACCTTGAGTCCGCCGCCGCCCGTGTTGCTGATCCGGTTGTCGTGGACGTGGACGTCGTTGAGGGTGGAGTTCGTGCCGCTCGCGCCCGTGACGATGCCGGCGGACTGGACGA
This sequence comes from Streptomyces sp. NPDC043176, assembly GCF_056436715.1. Lineage (NCBI taxonomy): Bacteria > Bacillati > Actinomycetota > Actinomycetes > Kitasatosporales > Streptomycetaceae > Streptomyces > Streptomyces sp. NPDC043176. The sequence goes on along the minus strand of NZ_JBWKCA010000007.1, from coordinate 93,672 downwards.
AGTCCTCGGTCGTCGGGCTGTTCTTGCTGGTCTGGCCGGCGACGCGGTCGATGACGAGACGGCCGATGTCGTAACCCCGATGCGCCGTGCCGTCGGTGGCCGAGATCCGCAGGCCGGTGCGGCGGGCGAGCGAGGGGGCGGGGTTGGTCAGTTTGAGGTCGCTGATCCGCCAGTGGTCCTGATTGGTCAGGGTGACGGCGCTCGCCGCTCCGGCGCCGTCGATCACGGGCAGGGCTCCGGTGCCGTAGCCGGTGAGGGTGATGGGGGCGGCGGCCGTGCCGCTGCCCTGCGGGGCGAGGGAGCCGGTGCAGGTGGTGCCGGAGGCGAAGGCGAGCGTGTCACCGGGGCCGTACGCCCGCGCGTTGGCCTGGGCGATGCTGTTGAACGGCGAGGTCTGACTGCCGTCGCCGCCCGCCGAACGCGAGCAGTCGACGTATGTGGTGGCACCCTCGGCCGAGGCGGGCACCCCGGCGAGGGCTACGGTGCCGCCGAAGGCGAGGGTCGCGGCTATGAGGCCGCGAACCGACGCCCGGCGCACTCGGATGGCTCTGGTGGTCATGAAGCACGACACCTTTCTGACGGTCCGGTGCCGCCAGAAGCTAGGTGCGGTCGATGATCGAGTCAATGCAATCTTGTCGATTGATCGAATTTCGATCAGATGGTGGGCGATTGGTCGATCCCCTCCGTTCGTCGCCGTACGGTTGAGGGTTCGTCACCGCGGGACGGACGGCTCGTCACCAGGAACGGGACACTCGTCTCCGTAGGGCGGGACGCTCGTCTCCGTGGGCCGGGACGCTCGTCTCCGTAGGGCGGGACGCTCGTCTCCGTGGGCCGGGCGCGTTTCAGAGCGGGCGTCAGGAGCGCCGCCGCGTAGGCGCCGAGCACCGCGAGACCGGCCCACCGGGGAAGAGGGAAGCAGCCGGTGGACGGCGCGTAGTGGGCGACGACCTGGGGATACGAGGAGGACGACCGCCACCGTCCCGGCGGCCACGGCCATCGCCACGTGGTAGCGGGCGAAGTCGTCGACCATCACGTCCAGGGCGGGAGGGGTGCGTCCGCCCGCGGGTACGGGGCCGACGAGTCCCCGCCTGGCCTCGGCGAGCGTGTCGGCGAGCGGACCGTCGGCGGTCGCACCGGTCGGCAGCGTCGGGAACAGGGAGGCGGACGGGGCCACCGCGCCCTGGACGTTGGTTGGCCAGCACCGTCGTCGCCGAGAACACCGCGAGCGCCGTGACGAGCACACCGCCGGCCGCCGTGAGAGCGCCGCCCCTTCGTCCCGCCACGGGACTCCCCGCTGTCCGGGAGGCCGCCGGGTACGCCTTCCGGAGCAGCACCGCCAGTACGGCGAGCGTGGCCGGCAGGAGAGCGGCGATCACGGCCTTGGCCACGTGATACCGGAACGGGCCGGAGGCCGGGGGGTGTGGACAGCCACACCCCGGAAGCCACCTAGAACATGGTGTTGTCGTTCGCGGAGGTGGGCGGTACGACCTGGAGGACGTCCCAGTGCTCGACGATCCTCCCGTCGGCGTCGAAGCGGAAGATGTCGATGCCCGCGTACTCCTCGTCGGGCCAGATCTGGTGACAGTGCAGGACGACGTGGTCGTCCTCGGCGAAGACCCGCTTGAACGCGACCCGCTTGCCGGGGTACTCGGCGGCCATCCGCTCGAAGTAGTCGACGAACGCCTGCTTGCCGTCGGCGACGTGCGGGTTGTGCTGGACGTAGGTGTCGCCCGCGTACCGCTCGATGGCCTCGGCGGGCCGGCACTGGTTGAACATCAGCTCGTAGAACGCCTTGGCCGTGGTCTTGTTCTTCTCCGGGTCGCTCATGCTGCCACCGTAGGGTCGGGCGCCGGGTCCGGCTCGGTGAGTGCGCCTGGTCCGGCTCGGTGAGTGCGCCGGGCAGGAGGAGGTCCTTGCGGGGGCGGTGGGGACCGCCGGCCCCGACGGCCGTCAGGTCCTGAGGTGGGCGAGGACGGCGAGGACCCTGCGGTGGTGGGCGTCGTCGGGCGGGAGACCGGGCTTGGCGAAGATGTCGCCGATGTGCTTCTCCACCGCGCCGGCGGAGACGGCCGGTCGCCGGGCGACGGCCGTGTCGGAGCAGCCCTCGGCCATGAGCGCGAGGGTCAGGGGTTCGCGATGAGTTCGCCGAGTCGCATGGCCAGCCAGGGCTTGCGTCCACCGGCCCGCATCCGACCGCGGGCGACCGCCTTCCAGATCGGCGTGCGGCGGAAGGAGACCAGGAGGAAGGTGACCGGTGCCGCGGTGAGGCGGCAGTCGTAGGAGCGTGGCGGGGCGTCTCGGGTGACGGTCAGCGTGCCGGCGTCGATGACGACGGCGAGCCGGGGGCCGCCCTTGACGGCGAGGTCGAGGGCGAGGGTGACGTCCCGTGCCTTCGCGGTGTCCAGGGCCAGGGCCATCATGGTCGGCATGGTCTGGCCGAGGACGAGGCGGGCCTCGTCGGAGCCGATGTGCCAGGGGAGCCCGGCGCCGCGGGCGATGTCGAGGCCGTGGACGAGGCTCTCGCTGAGCATCAGGCCGGTGAGGGTCGCGAGTGTCAGGTCCTCGCCGAACCAGGGGACGGAGACGGGCGTGTCCGGGGCGAGGCCTTCGGTGCCCCGGAGGAAGGCCTCGCCCCGCTCGGCGACGAAGTCGCCCAGGCGGGCGCGTTCCGCGTCGCCGAAGAGGCCGATCGCGGTGGCGTTCATCGCGGTGATGCGTTCGTCGAGCGACCCGTCGTGCTTCGGGAGGACGCCGTCCCAGTCCACCGACCCGTCGCCGTGGGCGAGGGAGCAGTAGGCGAGGTACACCGCGGCGAGGTGCGCGCCGACGTCGCCCACCGTCCACACCGGGACACCGGAGGCCGCGTTCAGGTCCGGCACGTCGCGTAACAGCCGGACGAGTCGCGGGACCACGCCGGCCAGGGCCGCTCGGGTCCTCTCGTGCTCGACGACGGGATCGAACGACGTGACCGTGCCCATACCACTCCCCCACGCGCGGCTGACCGGGTCCGCAGATTACCGCCGAGTAGCTTGGTTGCGGTAGCCCTTCACGCGGAGGTGCCTTCACGCGGAGGCGTCTTCACGGGGCGGGCCGGGAAGGCACGGGGCTCTCTCCTCGGTGATGAGGCATCAGTTCCGGGAGGACAGGTGACGGGGTGCCGCGGGTCGGGACGACGCCCCCGGGTCACCGCCGCAAGTCGACCTGTCGCCTGGGACCGCCGCCGCCGGCCCGCGCGCGGGCGGGTGGCCTCAGCCGGTCGTGCCGTCGAGCATCTCCCGCAGGATGTCGAGGTGGCCGTTGTGACGGGCCGTCTCCTCGGTGAGGTGGAGGAGGATCCAGCGCAGGTCGACGTGGAGACCGTTGCGGACGGGGCGCTTCGCCTGGCTGTCCAGGGCGTTGCCGGCGACCAGTTCGCGGTAGCGGGCGCTCTGTTCGGCGTACTCGTCGAGCAACTGCGTGAGCGGGAAGTCGACGGCGATCCGCATCTCGCGGTCGGGGTCCTCCTCCGTCCAGGGGCCCTGGTCCTCCTCGCCGAGGAAGACCACCTGGAACCAGTAGTACTCGACCCAGCGCAGGTGGTTGATCACACCGCACAGGGTCATCAGCGGCGAGCCGGGCAGGAGCGCCCTGCGGGCGTCCTCCGCCGAGACGCCCTCGCACTTGGCGCGGGCGGTGTCACGGGTGTAGTCGAGGAACGTGGTGAGCTGGGTGCGCTCGTCCCACGCGGGCGGCGTGTCATCGATGGTGGTCACCGTGCGAAGGGTCCCCGATCACCGCGGCCGGTGTCGAAGGATTTACGCGGCGGACGTCGCCGCCCTCGACCCGCCCCGCGGCGAGGGCGGCCGGACTCGCCTGCCCTCACCCGCCCGGACGCGTCCCGCGAGGGACGGGGCAGTGCGCCTGCGCCGGCGTGGAAGCCGGTCATCGCGGTGGCGTCGACGCGTCCGACGAGGTGGGGGCGGGGCCGGCGCGGAAGGCGATCATCGCGGTGTCGTCGCGGTGGTCGGACAGGTCGTCGAGAAGGCGGAGCAGCTCGGGGAGAGGTTCGTCGCGGTGGCGGGCAGCGGCCTCGGCGAGGCGTCGTTGGCCGTCTTCGAGCGAGCCCGTGCGGGATTCGACGAGTCCGTCCGTGTAGTGGAGGAGGGTGTCGCCGGGCGCGAGCACGTCCTGGTGACTCGTACGGGCGATGCGGGGCCCCACGCACAGGGGCGGGTCCTCTCCGCCGCCGGTGAGGAAACGCGGGGTTCCGTGCGCGGGGACGAGCAGGGGCGGCGGGTGGCCGGCGTTGGACCAGGTCATGTGCCAGGTGCCGTCCGGGCGGCGGCGGAGGTGGGTGTGGACGGCGGTGGTGAAGGGAGCTCCGGCGAGGCCTTCGGCGACGTCGTCGAGCATGGAGAGCACGGTGGCGGGCGTGCGGTCGGGGCCCTTGTGCCAGGCGAGGGCGCGGAGCATGCTGCGGAGCTGGCCCATCGCGGTGGCGGCGGCGAGGTCGTGGCCGGCGACGTCGCCGATGTCGAGGACGAGGACGCCGTCCGGGTGGACGATCGCGTCGTACCAGTCGCCGCCGATCTCGTGCGAGGAGCTGGCGGGCTGGTAGCAGGCGGCGAGGCTCGCGCCGGGGACGTCGGGTGGCCTGGTGAGGTGGGCCCGCTGGAGGTCGAGGGCGGTACGGCGCGCCTGCTGGAGGTCGACGGCCTTGCGGATCGGCCGCTGGGCGTGGTGCAGCACCTCCCGCAGCAGTTCGACGTCGGCGGGTGCGGGGACGGGGGTGTCCCCGTTGGTGCTGGTGGCCGCGTAGCCCAGGACGATGTCCTCCACGACGAGCGGGACGAGCGTCAGGCTCGTCGCACCCGCGGCGACGAGCCACCGCTCGGTGACCGCCGGGACGAGGTCGGGCGGCACGGGGCCGCCCTCCGGGAGGAGGAACGTCCGGGGCGCGCGACGCTCCAGCACCTCGCGCACGGTCGCGGTGACCGTGACCCGCTGCCCCCGCAGCGCCGGCGGGGCGGGCAGGCCGGGGCGGGTGGCGGAGGCGACGCGGCGGGCGGTGACCGTGGCGTTCTCCGGCAGCGGCCACTCCTGGTGGGAGAGCAGCAGGATCAGGCACGCGTCCGCCAGTTCGGGCACCACCACCTTCACCACGGCGGCGAACGCCTCCTCGGGGCTCCCGCCGGACGCCGCCGCCACCCGCGCCAGCAGGCTCTCCCGCAGGTGCGTGCCCCAGGTGTCCTCGACGTCGGCGGTCGCCGCGATCCACTCGGCGACACGGCCCTCGTGCAGGACGGGGACGCACCGCGTGGACAGATGGCGGTACGAGCCGTCGACCGCCCTGACCCGGAACGTGCTCTGGAAGACGCCGGTGCCCCCGGACCCGGCTGCCGCGCGCCACGCCCCGCTCAGCTTCTCCCGGTCGCGCGGGTGGATGAAGGCGTACCAGCTTTCGTCCGCCCGGCCGTGCCACGGCGCTCCGGTGAGCTGCTGCCAGCCGGGGACGACCTCCTCCATGGAACCGTCGTCGTGCACCACCCAGACCATCTGCGAGACGGCCGACACGAGGGCCTGGTACCGCTGGAGCGCGCGGCTCTCCGGCGTCGTGTCCATCGCCACCACCAGGACCCCGGCGCCCTGGCGCGTGGTGACGGGGCTGCAGGAGTAGACGAAGCGGGCCGCCTGGTCGACGGCGCCCGGGTCGACCTCGCGAGCTCCCGTGACCTGGCGCGCCCGTCCCGTGGCCCGCACGTCGGCGAGCACGGACAGGAACCGCCCCGAGTCCGGGTCCGGGAACGCCTCCCGGGCCGGCAGTCCGATCGGCCGCGGGCCGAACAGCCGGGTGAAGGCCTCGTTCGTGTAGATCAGCCGGTGCTCCGGCCCGGCGAGCAGCGCGACCGCCGCGATCGTCGCGTCGAACAGCTCCGGCTCCAACGCCGACGCCGGACTCATCGCGCGCCCGCCCCACGAACCGGCCGTCCGGGCCCGCGCGGCGCGGCGCCGTGACCGAGGGCCCACGCCCGTCCCCGGCCGAAGCTCCGGGCGGTCCGTCCCGCCGTGGGCGTCCACCCGTCCCTCACACCACCAGCGCCGCGCATTTCCCCATCCTCCCCGGCCATCCGGTCCGTCCCGGGCGCGCCACGCGGGCTCGGGAGGGGCCGCCGGGTTCGCGCCCCGGCCGGGGAATCGGAGAGGAACGACCAGGTCGGGAAGGCAGCGGGCTCACGGCCCGGCCTCGGTGAGCGAAGAGGAACGACCAGGTCGGGAAGGCAGCGGGCTCCCGGCCCGGCCCGGGGAACCGGAGGGGAGCGGCCGCCCGGAGCGGCCCCGTCCTCCCCGCACGATCCTGGATACTGCTGCGATGCAGCAGACGCCGCCCGCCATGGGGCCCGAACCCATATCGGCCGACCCGCCGGACCGCGCGGATCTCACCCTGCTGACCCAGTCATGGCTCGACCTGGCGTTCCTGCACTGGCCGGTGGAGCCCGCCGAGGTGGCGCCGCTGCTGCCGGCCGGCACGGTGCCGGACACTCTCGACGGGGTCACGTACGTGGGGCTCGTCGCGTTCCGGATGCACCGCGTCGGCTGGTTCCGGCTCCCGGGACTCCCGTACCTCGGCACCTTTCCCGAGACCAACGTCCGGCTGTACTCCGTGGACGGCCACGGGCGCCGTGGGGTGGTCTTCCGCTCGCTCGACGCGTCCCGCCTGCTGCCGGTGGCCGTCGGCCGGTGGGCGTTCCGGCTGCCGTACGTCTGGTCCAGGATGAGCATCAGGAACGACGGCGGCACCGTCACGTACAGCAGCAGGCGGCGGTGGCCGGGCCCGCGCGGGGCGCACAGCGCGATCTCGGTGGACGTCGGGGAACGGGTCGAGGAGCCCACCCCGCTCGAGCACTTCCTGACGGCACGCTGGGGCATGCACAGCTCCTTCCGCGGACGGCCGCTCTACCTCCCGAACACCCACCCCCGGTGGCCCCTGCACCGCGCCCGGCTCGTCTCCCTCGACGAGAGCCTCCTCACCGCCGCCGGATTCCCCCGCCCTCTCGGCGAGCCCGTCAGCGTGCTGTACTCCCCCGGTGTCCCCGTCCGCTTCAGCGGTCCGCCCAGGAGGCCGTACGCCGTCACCGTGCCCCGCCGGCGCCGTTCCGGCGAAGGCTGACCCCGCGGCTCAGCCGTCGGGCGCGCGGCGAGGGTGCGGTCGGGGCGGGGGTATTCCCCGCGGAGCCATCGGAATCCCGATGCCGGGCATCGGGTTCTCCATTGGTGGCGGTTCCGGGACGGGTCTACGTTCGAGGACATCGCCGCGTCGACGGTCCGAGGGGACGCGTCGGGGCGGGGAGTCCTGATCGTCGGGCCCTGGGGGCCCGCTTGCCTGGAGCGAGAGTATGTCGAAGATCCTTTTCGTGATGACCGGCGTCGACCACTGGACGCTCGCGGACGGTACGAAGCACCCGACGGGGTTCTGGGCGGAGGAGGCGGTGGCGCCGTACGAGGCGTTGACGGCGGCCGGGTACGAGGTGGTCGTGGCGACGCCCGGGGGTGTGGTGCCGACGGTGGACCGGGGCAGCCTCGCGCCCGAGGTCAACGGTGGGCAGGAGGGGGCGGACAGGATCGCCGCCGTGCTCGCTTCGATGGAGGAGCTGAAGCGGCCGATCCGGCTGGACGATGTCGATCCGGCCGAGTACGACGCCGTCTTCTACCCCGGTGGGCACGGGCCGATGGAGGACCTCGCCGTCGACGCCACGTCCGGGAGGCTGCTGATCGACGCGCTGGAGTCCGGCAAGCCGCTCGCGGTCGTGTGCCACGGTCCGGCGGCACTGCTCGCCGCCACGCGGCCGGACGGCACGAACGCCTTCGCCGGCTACGAGGTCGCCGCGTTCACCGATGCCGAGGAGACGCAGGCCGGGTTGGCGGACAAGGCGAAGTGGCTGCTCGAGTCGCGGCTCGTCGAGGCCGGTGTCGAGGTGCGGGTGGGCGAGCCGTGGGCGCCGAACGTGGTCGTGGACCGCAACCTCGTCACCGGACAGAACCCCGCGTCCTCCGCGCCGCTCGCGGCCGAGGTCGTCAGGATGCTGGGCTGACCGGGCCGGGCCCCCACCGGCGACGGCACGCCCCGCACCCATAGGCAGATCGGTAGTGTGGCGGGGTGGCGCATGTGAATCCTGATGGCCCGGTGCCCGCGTCGCCGGTTTCCGGTGCCGCTCCCGTGTCGGATCTGAACCTGTTGCGTACGTTCCTGGCCGTCTACCGGTCCGGGTCGTTCACGGCGGCCGCGGGGCTGCTCGGTCTGTCGCAGCCGACGGTGACGGCGCAGATCCGGTCCTTGGAGCGGCAGACGGGAAGGGAGCTGTTCGCGCGGCTGCCGCGGGGGGTCGCGGCGACCCCGGTCGCCCACGACCTGGCGGCGCGCGTCGCCACCCCGCTGGACGCGCTCGCCGCGGCGACCGGGCAGGACGAGTCGCGCGACGAACGGCGCGCACCGGTGCACCTGGCGGGGCCCGCGGAACTGCTGTGCACGCGGGTCCTGCCCGTGCTCGGCCCGGCGGCCGCCGAAGGCGTGCGGCTGCGGGTGACGCCGGGGCTGACGGACGCGCTCCTGGAGGAGCTGCGCGCGGGGCGGTACGACCTGGTCGTCGCGACCTTCCGGCCCCGCGGGCGGACGTTGCTCTCCGTGCCGCTGATGGACGAGGAGTTCGTCCTCGTGGCCGCCCCGGTCTGGGCGGACCGCGTGAGGGAACGCGTCGTCCGCGAGGGGCCTGCGGCGCTGCACGCGGTCCCGCTGGTCAGTTACGCGGAGGACCTGCCCATCGCGCGCCGCTACTGGCGCCACGTCTTCGGGGCCCGGCTCTCGTGCCCCGCCGCCGTGACCGTGCCCGATCTGCGCGGTGTCCTCGCGGCGGTCACCGCCGGAGCCGGGTTCGCGGTGCTGCCGCGGTACCTCTGCGAGGCCGAGCTCGACGCGGGTGCTGTCGTCCTGCTGTGCGAGCCCGAGGATCCCCCCATCAACACCGGCTATCTCGTCCAGCGCCCCGGCCGGCCGGACAACCCCGATGTCACCCGGGTGCGTGACCTGCTCATCGACGCGGCACGGACCTGGTGACGCGGAGGGCCGGGCCGGCGGTCCGGGGCCAGGCGGCGGGGGTGAGGGTGAGGGCGGCGCGGCTTCACCGAGATCGCGGCCCTGCTCGGGGCCGCGGGCGGTCCGGTCGACGACGCGCCCCTCGCCGGGTGAACCGTGCGGGCGCCCGCCGGGGCTCCGGGGAAACGGGAGGCGCCGGCCCTCAGTCCAGGCAGGCGGCCACGAGGGCGGCGAAGGCCTCCGGGGTGAGGACCTCGACGCCGAGCTCCTGGGCCTTGACCGCCTTCGAGCTCGGCTTTCCGCTCGCGGACGGCGCGGCGACCAGATACGTGGTGCGGGAGTTGACGCCGCTGCCCACGCGCCCTCCGGCCTTCTCGATCAGCGCGCCCATCTCGGAGCGCCCCCAGCCGTCGAGCGGGCCCGTCATCTTCCCCGTCACCACGACGGTCCTGCCGGTCAGGGGCCCGTCGACCGGTGCCTCGGCGCTGTCCGGCCGCGGCTCGGTCATGGTGACGCCGGCGGCGATCAGCTTGTCGATGACCGGGGCGAGCGCGGCGACCTGCTCGACGACGACCGGCGCCTTCTCGGGACCGATGCCCTCGACGTCCTGAAGGACGGCCGCGTCAGCGGCGCGGATCGCCTCCATCGTGCCGAAGTGCGCGGCGATCCGCCGGGACATGCTCCGTCCCGTACCCGGTATGCCCAGCGCGCAGAAGACCCGGCTGAGGGGCCGTGACCTGGCGATCCGAATCTGCTCGGCCAGTTTCGCGCCCCGCTTGGCGCTGCCGGAGGCGGCTGTGAGCTGCTCCTCGGTGAGGGTGAACAGGTCGGCGACGTCGCGCACTTCGCCGCCTGCGATGAGCGCGTCGACGTACTTCCTGCCGAGGCCGTCGATGTCCAGGATGTCGCGCCCGGCCGCGTACTCGATCAGCGGTGCCAGCGCGCAGGCGGTGCCCTTGGCGCAGCGCCAGCGCTCCTGGCTCCGGTCGATCTCCCCTCCGCAGTGGGGGCATTCCGACGGCAGCGGGACCGGTACGGCGTCCTGCGGACGGAGCTCGACGACGGCGGCCTGGACGCGCGGGATGATGTCGCCGGCCTTGTGGACCGTCACGGTGTCGCCGAGGTGGAGGTCGCGCCGGAGGATGTCGGCGGGGTTGTGCAGGGTGGCGCGGGTGACGGTGGAGCCGTCGAGCTCGACGGGGGCGAGGATCGCGGTGGGTGCGAGGACGCCCGTCCGGCCGACCTCCCAGATCACGTCCCGCAGCACCGTCTGCCGCTCGACGGCGGGCAGCTTGAAGGCGATGGCCCAGTACGGGAAGCGGCTGCCGAGCCCGGCCGCGGCCTGCTCGGCGGCGCTGTCGGCCTTGATGACGACGCCGTCGATGCCGAACGGCAGGGCGGAGCGCATCGCGGCGATCGCGTCGACCCGCTGCCGGGCCTCGGCCAGCGTGGCCACCACGTGCAGTCCGGCCGGGGTCGCGGCCGTCGTCCGCACCCCCGCCCGCTCCACCGCGGCCAGCGTCTCGGCGTGGGTGGCCGCGGCGGGCGGGAAATCGCCGCCGTCGAGCGCGACAGCGCCGTACGCCCAGAAGGTCATCTCCAGGCGGTAGGGCCGGTCCTTCGCCCGGAGGGTGCCCGCGGCCCCGTTGCGCGGATTGACGAAGACGCCGGCGCCGTGTGCCGTGCGCACCTCGTTCGCCGCTTCGAACTGCTCCTGGGTGAAGAGGACTTCGCCTCGCGCCTCGAAGGTGAGCGGTGCGGCCAGCTGCTCGGGGAGGCCCGTGATCGTGCCGATGACGTGGCTGACGTCCTCGCCCCGGGTGCCGTCGCCCCGGGTGATGATCTGCACGAGCCGCCCGTCGCGGTAGCGGGCGGCTATGGCCGCGCCGTCCATCTTCGGCTCGACGGTGAACCCTCCCGCCGGCTCGTGTCCGAGGCGGCGCCGGAGCGACGCGCCCCAGGCCTCCAGTTCCGCGGGGGTGAAGACGTTGTCGAGGCTGAGCAGGCGCGTGGTGTGCGCGACGTCGCCGGCCGGCGCGGCACCGTCGGCCACGCGACCCGTCGGGGTGCCCACGACGACGGTGTCGGGGTGCCCGGCCTCCCAGGCCTTCACCGCGAGGAGGAGCCGGTCGTACGTCGCGTCGTCCATCAGGCTGTACCCCGCGCCGAAGTACGTGCGGGACGCCTCCCGAAGCCGCTCGACGGCGGCCTCGTACTCGGCGGTGCTGGAGAGTCCGGGCAGGCCGGCGGGCGCCTCATCGGCGGGAGTGATCGTCATGGGGAGCATCCTTGCCCACGGCACTGACAACGCCCTCTGGACGAGGTGCGGTCAGCCGGTGACCCCGGCGTCGGGCGTCAGGTCCGGCAGCAGCATCGCGAGCGCCACGACGGCGAGCAGGGCGATGTACGCCCAGGCGTGCGTGCGGTCCGGGATGCGGGGCGGACGGCGGTGGAGCAGGGCGATGACCGGGAGCGCGCCGAGGAGCAGAGAGGCGGCGGCGTACGGATCGACGAGGCCCACGAGGCCGCTGTGCGCCGTCGTGGCGGCGAGCGGCGGGGAGCCGGCGAGGGAGACCAGGACGGCGGGGAGCGCGATGGCGAGCGTGAGGGGGTTGGCGAGGGCGGTCGCCAACCGCATGGGGTGCCCGGCCCGGCGCAGCGCGGGGACCGTCATGACGCTGCCTCCCACGCCGAGGAAGGCGGCGACCGCGCCGATGGGGAGGCCGGCGGTGGCGGGCAGCGGCCGGCGGGTGTCGCCCTGCGCGGACCGGGGTCGTGCGGCGGCGCCGTCGGGCGCCGGGTCGGATCGCTTCGTGGTGCCCTCCGGCGCGGGCTCGGGTCGGGTCGTGGTGCCGTCCGGCGTCGGGACGGATCGCGTCGTGATGCTTTCCGGCGCGGAACCGGGTCGCGAACCGGTGCCCTCCGGCGCAGGGTCGGGGCGCGTCGCGGTCTTCCCCGGTGCCTCGCCGGGCCGGGTCGAGGGGCGGAGGAAGCCGGGGCGGAGCAGCAGGTCGAGGGCCGTGGCGGCGATGTAGGCGACGAAGGCCCAGCGGGCGAGGGCCGGCGGGGCGAAGCGGGTGGCGCAGGCCCCGAGGCAGGCACCGGTCGCGAGGAGGGCGAGGAGGGGGCCGGTGCCGCGCAGGGCGAGGAGGACCCGCCGTGGGGTGACGGCCGTGGCGAAGGCCGCGCTCACCACCATCACCAGGGCCGAGGTGGCCGTGGCCACGCGGATCGCGTCCGTTCCGAGGGCGGTGTCCGCCCACACCACGACGGGGACGGCGACGAATCCGCCGCCGAACCCGAACAGCACGGTCGTCGCTCCGGTGAGGAGCCCGATCGCCGTCAGCACCGGCAAGTCCATGTCCATGGGTCGATCCCACCAGTCCACGGCCCGTGCCCGCATGCGATGGTCGGCGCGGTTCCTTCGCGTCTCGGCCACTACGCTGGAGCCGGTGAAGAACATCCCGCTGGACGACGTCGACCACGTCGACCGGGCCGTCCTGCCCCTCGGCACCGACTACGCGACCGGCCACGTCCTCGACTGGCACGAGCACCGGCGCGCGCAGTTCCTGTACGGGGCGACCGGCGTGATGGTCGTCGACACGGCGGACGGCACCTGGACCGTGCCGCCCGAGCGGGCCGTGCTCATCCCGCCCGCCACCCTCCACCGCGTGCGGATGCTGGGCGTGAGCACCCGGAGCCTGTACGTGGAACCCGGCGCCGTTCCGTGGTGGCCGGCTCGCTGCACGGTCGTGGACGTGCCGCCGCTGCTGCGTGAACTGCTGCTCTCCGCGGCCGAGTTCCCGGCCGACTACAGCGTCGCCGGCCGGGAGGGCGCCGTCGCCACCCTGCTCCTGCACGAGATCGCCGCGCGCGCCCCGCTGCCCTTCCACGTCGGCATTCCGGCCTCCGACGACCTCGCGGCACTGTGCCGCGCCTACCTGGACTCGCCTGACGCCGGCGTCACCAACACGGACTGGGCGGCCCGCACCGCCCTCAGCGAGCGGGCCTTCACCCGGCGCTTCCGCGCGGAGACCGGCGAGAGCCCCGCCGTCTGGCGGGCCCGTGCCCGTCTCCTCGCCGCCGTCCCCCTCCTCCGTACCGCGTCGGTGACCGGGGTCGCCACCCGTCTCGGCTACTCCTCCCCCGCCGCCTTCACCGCCGCGTTCACCCGCGCCTTCGGCCTGCCCCCGTCCCGCTTCGGCGCCGGCCGCACGGCCCACCGGGCCTGAGGCGGACCGGTCGCGGCGCGTCAGGCGGTCAGCGGGTCACCGTCCACTTCTGGTTGGCGCCGCCGGAGCAGGTCCGGATCTGCAGGCGGGTGCCGTTGGCGGAGCTGTTGCCGGTGGCGTCGAGGCACTTGCCGGAGCGGGGGTTGACGATGTCGCGGGTGGTGTCGGCGGTCCAGCGCTGGGCTTCCGTGCCGTTGCACTCCCAGAGTTGGACGGGGGTGCCGTCGGCGGTGCCGGCGGAGGTGACGTCCAGGCACTTGCCGAGGGCGCGAACGGTGCCGTCGGACGCGACGGTCCACTGCTGCGCGGGGGTGCCGTTGCAGTCGTAGAGCTGGACGGGGGTGCCGTTCGCGGTGTTCGCGCCGGCGACGTCGACGCACTTGCCGCCGATGCCGGTGATCGGGCCGGCCGTCGTGGGGCTGTCGGCGGTGGTGACGCGGACGTGGTCGACGACGAGCTGCTGGGGGAAGGCGGTGGAGCCGTCCGGGTCGCCGGGCCAGTAGCCGCCGACGGCGAGGTTGAGGATGAGGAAGAACGGCTTGTCGAAGACCCAGGTCCGTCCGCCCAGGTCGGCGGGGGTGCGGGTCTGGTAGGCCGTGCCGTCCACGGACCAGGTGACGCGGCCCGGCGACCAGTCCACGGCGAAGGTGTGGAAGGCGTCGGCGAAGGGCTGCCCGCCGGGCAGGGTGTACGCGGCGCCGATGCCGCCGGAGCCCGAGTAGCCGGGGCCGTGGAGGGTGCCGTGGACGGTGGAGGGCTCGAAGCCGACGTTCTCCATGACGTCGATCTCGCCCGAGGACGGCCACCCGACCTGACCGATGTCGTCGCCGAGCATCCAGAAGGCGGGCCACATGCCCTGGCCGCGCGGCACCTTCATGCGGGCCTCGACGTGTCCGTACCGGGTGGTGAAGCGGCCGGCGGTGTTCAGTCGCGCGGAGGTGTACTCGCACCGGCCGTACCAGCAGGCGTAGTTGCCCGGGTTCTCCTTGCGGGCGGTGATCACCAGGTGGCCCTGGCCGTCGAGGGCGGCGTTGCGGTTGCCGGCCGTGTAGTACTGCCGCTCGTGGTTGTCGACGTTGTCGCCGGTCTCGATCTGCCACCGCGTGCCGTCCACGGCGGCGCCGGCCGGTCCGTCGAAGTCGTCGGAGAAGGTGACGGCGGCCGCCTCTGCCGCGGGCGCGGTCGCCTCGGCGGGACCGCCGGCCCCGGCGGACCCGGGGCCGGGCGCCGCGACGGCCAGGGCGAGGGCGAGGGCGGTGACCGCCGTGGCCAGCGGGCGTAGGCGTGAGCGGGAGGAGGGCATGACTCTCTCTTCCGTGGGGGTGTGGGGGGCAGGTCGAGCCACTTCGTCGCGCACATGATTTAAGGAGTGAATTAAAGGGCCGTCAAGGGGTGCGACAGCGTTGTCGTGCCCGTGGTCGGCGGCTCTGCGTAGGGGGTCGTGACTCTCCGGTGGTGCCCGTTTCGTTTCCGCAGGTCCGTACGCCGTACGATTCCCCCGATACCCCACGTTGCCGTTTACACCGTCCGAAGGAGATCTCCATGGCCCAGGTCACGCTGAAGGGCAACCCGGTTCAGGTCAACGGCGCCCTGCCGCTGCCCGGCAGCCAGGCCCCCGACTTCACGCTCGTCGCCGACGGCCTGGCGGACAAGTCGCTGAAGGACTACGCCGGCCTGCGCAAGGTCCTCAACATCTTCCCGAGCGTCGACACCCCGACGTGCGCCTCCTCCGTCCGCGCGTTCAACGCGAAGGCCGGCGAGCTGGAGAACACCGTCGTTCTCTGCATCTCCGCCGACCTGCCCTTCGCCCAGGCGCGCTTCTGCGGCGCCGAGGGCCTCGAGAACGTGAAGAACCTGTCGACCCTCCGCGGCCGCGAGTTCCACACCAACTACGGCGTGGAGATCGCCGACGGCCCGCTGGCCGGCCTCACCGCCCGTGCCGTCGTCGTCCTCGACGAGAACGACCAGGTCCTGCACGCCGAGCTGGTCGGCGAGATCGCCGAGGAGCCCAGCTACGACGCGGCCCTCGCCGTCCTGAAGTAGTCACCGCCGGCCACCGGCCGCGGACACACGCGAGAGCCCCTTCACCGGTGACGGTGGAGGGGCTCCTCGCGTCCCGCGGCGAAGCCGGCGGTCGGACGCGGACCGGGCGCGGCCCCGTCGCCGGTCACGCGCGGGCCGGGCAGGACCCGTCGGCAGTCGCGCGCGGGCCGGGCGAACCCCGGCCGGACGCGGGCCGGGCACACCCCCCCACGGGTGGTCACACCCCACAGGCCGGGCACAGCCCCCGGTACGTCACGTCGGCCTTCGAGACGGTGAAGCCGAAGCGCTCGGTGGGCGGCAGGACGTCCAGCGGGTCCCCCGCCGGGTGGACGTCCCGGATGATCCCGCAGCCGGAGCAGACCAGGTGCTGGTGGGGGCGGTGCGCGTTCGGGTCGTAGCGCTTCGCGCGCCCGTCGGTGGAGAGTTCGACGACCTCGCCGAGGGCCACCAGTTCGCCGAGCGTGTTGTAGACGGTGGCCCGCGCGATCTCCGGCAGGCGCGCCACCGCGCGGGCGTGGACCTCGTCCGCGGTGAGGTGCACGTGGTCGCCGGCCAGGACCTCGGCCACGACACGCCGCTGGGACGTCAACCGCCATCCTCGCGCGCGCAGTCGCTCCAGGAGGTCGTTCACGTCGGCTCACCTCTTCGGCTCGTCGGTTCTCGGACAGACGTTTGGCGTGGTTCTTGACTTGGACTAAGTCCATCGTAGGATCGGTTTCGTTGATGGCCAAGGGACAGGAAGACTCCAGCACGGCGGGAGACGGAGAGGTGAAGGACCGATCCCACGGAGTGGCCCCCGCCCGCGCGTCGGGCCGTCCCCCCGTGTCTCGCCGTACGACTGGTCCCACCCCTATGACCGGTCCCGCTTCGACGAGGCCGCGGCTGGTCCGGAAGGATTCCGATGTCTGAGAACGCTGAGAACCACGACGCGATCGTCGTAGACGCCAAGACGGAGGGCGGGGGCGGCTGCCCGGTCGCGCACGAGCGCGCCGCCCATCCGACCCAGAGCGGCGGCAACAGCCAGTGGTGGCCGAACCGGCTCAACCTGAAGATCCTCGCGAAGAACCCCGCCGTGGCCAACCCGCTGGGCGAGGACTTCGACTACGCCCAGGCGTTCGAGAGCCTCGACCTCCCGGCCGTGAAGCGGGACATCGAGGAGGTCCTGACCACGTCGCAGGACTGGTGGCCCGCCGACTTCGGCCACTACGGCCCCTTCATGATCCGGATGGCCTGGCACAGTGCGGGCACGTACCGCATCAGCGACGGCCGCGGCGGCGCCGGGGCCGGCCAGCAGCGCTTCGCGCCGCTGAACAGCTGGCCGGACAACGGCAACCTGGACAAGGCCCGCCGCCTGCTGTGGCCGGTCAAGAAGAAGTACGGCCGCAACCTCTCCTGGGCCGACCTCATGATCCTCGCCGGCAACGTCGCCCTGGAGTCGATGGGCTTCGAGACCTTCGGCTTCGCGGGTGGCCGCGCGGACGTGTGGGAGCCCGACGAGGACGTCTACTGGGGCCCCGAGACCACCTGGCTCGGCGACGAGCGCTACACCGGCGACCGCGAGCTGGAGAACCCGCTCGGCGCGGTCCAGATGGGTCTCATCTACGTCAACCCCGAGGGCCCCAACGGCACGCCGGACCCGATCGCCGCGGCCCGCGACATCCGCGAGACGTTCCGCCGGATGGCGATGAACGACGAGGAGACGGTCGCCCTGATCGCGGGCGGTCACACCTTCGGCAAGACCCACGGCGCCGGCCCGGCGGACCACGTGGGCGCGGACCCCGAGGCCGCGCCGCTCGAGCAGCAGGGCTTCGGCTGGAAGAGCACCTACCGCAGCGGCAAGGGCCCCGACGCGATCACCAGCGGCCTCGAGGTCACGTGGACCACCACGCCGACCCAGTGGGGCAACGGGTTCTTCAAGAACCTGTTCGAGTACGAGTACGAGCTGAGCAAGAGCCCGGCGGGCGCTCACCAGTGGGTCGCGAAGAACGCCGAGGCGATCGTCCCCGACGCGTACGACCCGGCCGTGAAGCACCTGCCGACGATGCTCACCACCGACCTGTCGCTGCGCTTCGACCCGGTCTACGAGCAGATCTCGCGGCGCTTCTACGAGAACCCGGCGGAGTTCGCCGACGCGTTCGCGCGCGCCTGGTACAAGCTCACCCACCGCGACCTGGGACCGGTCGCGCGGTACCTCGGCCCGGAGGTCCCGTCCGAGGAGCTCCTCTGGCAGGACCCGCTGCCGGCGCGCTCGTACGAGCTCGTCGACGCCGCGGACATCGCCTCCCTCAAGCGGAGCATCCTCGCCTCGGACCTCACGGTCACCCAGCTGGTGTCCGCCGCCTGGGCCGCCGCCTCCTCCTTCCGGGGCAGCGACAAGCGGGGCGGCGCCAACGGCGGCCGCATCCGCCTGGAGCCGCAGCGCAACTGGGCGGTCAACAACCCGGACGAGCTGGCGCAGGTGCTGCGGGTCCTGGAGGGCGTACAGAAGTCGTTCAACTCCGAGCAGAACGACGGCAAGCAGGTCTCCCTCGCCGACCTCGTCGTCCTCGCGGGCGTCGCCGCGGTCGAGAAGGCGGCCGCGGCGGCCGGTCACGACATCGAGGTGCCGTTCACTCCCGGCCGCGTGGACGCCTCCCAGGAGCAGACGGACGTCGAGTCCTTCGCCGCCCTGGAGCCGGCCGCGGACGGCTTCCGCAACTACCTCGGCAAGGGCACGCGCCTCCCGGCCGAGTACCTGCTCATCGACCGGGCGAACCTGCTCACCCTGAGCGCCCCCGAGATGACGGTCCTCGTCGGCGGCCTGCGCGCCCTGGGCGTGACCCGGCAGCAGTCCTCCCTCGGCGTCCTCACCGGGACCCCCGGCAAGCTGACGAACGACTTCTTCGTCAACCTGCTCGACCTGGGTACGGAGTGGAAGTCCACCTCCGAGGACGAGAACACCTTCGAGGGCCGTGACGCCGCCACGGGCGCGGTCAAGTGGACCGGCACCCGCGCCGACCTCGTGTTCGGCTCGAACAGCGAGCTGCGCGCGGTGGCCGAGGTCTACGCGAGCGACGACGCGAAGGAGAAGTTCGTGAAGGACTTCGTGGCGGCGTGGGACAAGGTCATGAACCTGGACCGGTTCGACATCGCCTGAGGGTGTCGCGGGCGCTGACGCCCGCACCTCGCGCATCGGCCGGCCGGCCCCGTCGGCCGGCCGATGCGCGCCCCCGGCGCACGGCGCCTCCCGGGCACCGCATACGCTCGCCTCGTCACGGAGCACCGCACCCGGTGCCGGCAGTAAAGCGAGTAGGGAACGGACGATGACCGATCTGCCGGGGAGCGACACGGACGGTCGCCCGGACCTTCGCACGGACGAGGACCCCCGGGCGTCGACCGTGCGCGTGTTCATCGCCCTCGCCCCGCCCGACGAGGCGAAGGACGAACTGGAACGGGCGCTGCGCCCCGCCTACGACGCCTACCCGCGGATGCGGTGGAACCGCATCGAGGACTGGCACATCACCCTCGCGTTCCTCGGAGAGCTCCCGGTCGCGACCGTTCCGCTGCTCCAGGCGCCGCTGGCGGCTCTCGCGGCGTCCCACCGCCCGGTCGAACTGTCGCTGCGCGGCGGCGGGCACTTCGACGAGCGGGTGCTGTGGAGCGGCATCGACGGAGAGCTGGACGCGCTGCACCTGCTCGCCACCGGTGTGCGCGCCGTGGTCAAGGAGTGCGGGATCCCCTTCGAGGACCGGCCCCTGCGCCCCCACCTGACGCTGGCCCGGGCCCGTCGCGACGACCCCGCCAGCGTGGTGGAGGCGGCCGCCGGACTCTCCTCCTTCGCGGGCCGCAGCTGGCCGACCGAACGCCTGCACCTCGTGGGCAGCAACTACGGCCGCGGCCCGGGGCCGATCCGCTACCAGGACATCCGCTCCTGGCACTTCGCCGGGCACTGAGCGCGGGCGGGGCCCTGCGCCGCCGTCCCCGCCGGTTCACCGGCCGGACCTCCCGCCGCGTGGTGGTTCGTCATCCCCCGGCCTCCGCCGGTTCACCCGGTGCCAGCACTGTCATGCCTGACCCGTTCCTCCGCCTGGGAGACCACGCATGACGACCCGTCGAACGCTCCGCCCCCTCGTGCCGGCCGCCGCGACCGCGCTGCTGGCCCTGGTGCTCGCCGTCCCGGCGCAAGCCCAGCCCCGTGCCCTCGGGCACCCACTGCCCGCCGTGACGCCCCGGGGGGAGACTCCCGTCCTGCACGACGACGACGCGGGCGGGAACGCGGACGCGGACGACCCGGCCATCTGGCGCAACGCGGCGGCCCCGGGCCGGAGTCTGGTCATCGCGACCGCCAAGGAGGGCGGCCTGCGGGTCTACGACCTGGACGCGCGCCCGGTGCAGGCGATCGCCGCGCCTCCGGCGGAGCGGGAGGGCGACGCGCCCGGACGCTTCAACAACGTGGACCTCGTCCACGGCATGCGGCTCTCCTCCGGGCGGGCCGATCTGGCCGTCACGAGCGACCGCGGCCACGACCGCCTGCGCTTCTACCGCATCGACCGGGACCGCGCCGGGGGCCCGCTCGGCGACGTCACCGACCCCGCCGCGCCGGCCGTGTTCTCCCGCGACCAGGACGAGGTGAACGAACAGCGGACGGCGTACGGTCTCGCGACCTGGACCGACCGGGCGACCGGCCGCTCGTACGCCCTGGTCAGCCGGCGCGAGCGCACGAGCATCGCCCTCCTCGAACTGCTCCCGGCGGCGGGCGGAAAGGTCACGTACCGCAAGATCCGCACCCTGGACCTGCCGTCCGCGTTCCGCCTGCCGGACGGCGCGTCCTGGTCTCCCTGCGCCGAGCCCGACGAGCTGCCGCAGGTCGAGGGCATGGTCGTCGACCCCGCCGACGGCACCCTGTACGCCGGGCAGGAGGACGTCGGCATCTGGCGGCTGCGCGCCGACCTCACCGGGGAGCCCGAACTCGTCGACAAGGTACGCGAGTACGGCGTTCCCGGCACGTACGACGAGCAGTCCGAGGAGTGCTCCCCGGGTGCCGATCCCGGCTTCGGCGGCACCCGGATCAGCGCCGACGTCGAGGGCCTGACCCTGGTCACCGAGACCGACGGCGACGGGTACCTCCTCGCCTCCAGCCAGGGCGACGACACCTTCGCGGCGTACGACCGGGAGCGGGAGGACCACAACGAGTACGAGGGCGGCTTCCGGATCACCCCGGCCGGCGACGCCCTCGACGGTTCCGAGGAGTGCGACGGCGCCGCGGCCCTGAACGCGCCCCTCGGCTCCCGTTACCCGCGCGGCCTCCTCGTCGTCCAGGACGGTCACGACTCCCCCGGCGACGGCGACCGCCCCGCGACCGACTTCAAGTTCGTCGACCTGGGCGAGGTCCTGGACGCGCTCGACGACTGACCGGGCACGCGCCCGCGCCCGGATCCTGTCCGGGCCGCCGGCACACCGGACTCCCCGCCGCCGTTCGCCACGTCAGCGCCCGTACATCCCGCGGCAGAGGTCGGCCGCGCCCATGGGCGCCTGGATTCCCTCGGCCTGGCGGCACAGCCGGCGCATCTCCGGCGGCAGGCCGGTCGGCCGCCGCTGCCCGCCCGGGGAAACCGTACGGCTCCGCTGCGGCGCCCGGGGAGCGGCCGCCCGCGTACCGGCGGCGGGTTTCCCGGGCTTCCTCACCGAGCCGTGCGGATGCCGGGGAGCCGTGCGGCGAGCCGGTGGCCGGGCGGCCGCCCCTCCGGGGGCCCGGTCGACGGCCGGTGCCGCCGGACGGGCGGGCGGCCCGGCGTGCCGGGCGTCCTGCTCCGGGGCCGTGTCGGTCTCGGCGAGAGCCTCGCGGGCGGCGGCCGGCGTCGGCGCCGGCCGGGCGGGGATCGGTGCGGGAGCGCGTTCGGCGTCCGGCACCAGGTGGACGGTCCGGGGCGGCGGGGCCGGTGCGGAAGGGCGCGGGACGGCCACGCATCCGCTGGTGAGAAGCACGGCGACGAGGGCGAGCGTAGTGCGACGGGGCTGCATGGGGCCACGCTGCCCGACTCTCCCGGCACGCCGGGGCCGCCACGGCCCGGGTCCACCATGACGAGTGAACCGGCCCGACGGGTGGACGGCCGCGGCCGGGGAGCCCCGTCGTGCCGGTGCGTACGCGAAGGGTTCCTCCCGGCGGGGGCGCCGTCGTGCCCGGTGGGCCCCGCAGGCCCGGCAGGTCCCGCAGGCCCGGCAGGTCCCGCAGGTCCCGCAGGTCGGCAGGTCGGCAGGTCCGGCAGGTCCGGCAGGTCAGGGCGCCCCCGGGCCGGGCGGACCCCACAAGGTTCCTACTGCCCCACGCGGCCGTCCACGCATTCGCGGAGCAGGTCGGCGTGTCCGCAGTGGCGGGCGTACTCGTCGATCATGTGGACCATCAGCTCGCGTATCGCCATGTCGTCCTCGCCCACGCGTTCGCCCAGGTCCGGGTAGCCGGCCAGGGTGGCGTCCATGGCGGCCTGCTCGCGCTCGAGGGCGGCGTAGGCGGCGTCGACCACGGTCTGGTCGGCGACGGCGCCGTGGAAGTCGGCGTCGCGCGCGCCGTACAGCTTCGGCAGCGGCTCGCCGTCGGTGATCCAGTTGCGCCAGTCGCGCTCCACCTCGGCGAGGTGGCGGAGGAGGCCGAGCAGGGACATCGTCGACGGCGGGACGGACCGGCGGGCCAGCTGCTCCGCGTCGAGGCCCTCGCACTTCATCCGCAGGGTGATGCGGTAGTCCGTCAGGAAGTCGCGGAGAGTGGCCCGTTCGCCGTCCGGGCTGCTGCTGTCCCTGTTGCGGGGGTCGTCGTCGGGGTCGGCCCACATGTCGGGGTAGACGGTCGACCGGGTCCAGCGCGCGGGTTCGTCACTCATGCGTTGCATGATCGTCCAGGAGTTCGCGGGGGCGCCAGCGAGTTTCCCACGGCCTTCCCGGGGCGTCGGCGCCGGACGCGAAAGTGATCTTGCGTCGTCGCGGGAGTCGTGATCGGATGGCGTGTCTTTCACATGATCATTACTTTTGGGGGCAAGCAATGACCGGAAGCATGGACCGCCGTTCCCTCATACGCGGGATGGCCACGGCCGGTGCGGGAGTCGCGGCGGGGGCCGTGGTGACCGGCGGCGGGACCGCGTACGCGGCCGGTGGCGGGGACGACCCGTACAGCGTGGACGTCATCAGCAAGGGCGCGGACCCGACGGGCGCCACGGCCAGCGACGCCGCCTTCCGGGCGGCCGCCGCGGAGGTGCTCGCCTCGTTCCAGCCGGACCCGATCTCGGGCGCGGTCCCGAAGAAGGTCCTGGTCATCCCGCCGGGCACCTACCTGCTGACGCAGCCCGACTCGCTGCTGCCGAACGTCAACGGCGAGGGCAACGGCGGTATCGTCGACGGGCTGTCGATCACCGGGTACGGCAAGCGCCTGTCGCGGATCGTGTACGCGCCGACGGCCGACGACACGACGCTGTGGACGAACCACCAGCGCTACAAGAACATCCGGATCTCCGGGCTGACCTTCACCAGCACCAACGCGACGTCGAGCTTCTGCTACGCGTACTCGTCGGCCACGTACGGCGTCCAGGACACCTGGTACACGGACGTGGAGTGGCGCGGCAGCTGGAAGCGCGGCATCGGTCTGGACGGTCCTGCCACGACGTCCAACCTGAACAGCGAGATGGGCTGGGACCACTGCCAGGTCGGCGGTTCCTACTCCGACGCGTTCCTCGTCATCGGCATGACCCCGTCGGCGAGCCAGCAGGACCAGTTCCTCAACTACTGGTTCCGCGACTGCAAGGTGGAGTACCAGTCGGGCGTGTTCGTGAAGAACACCCGCGGCGGCTCGATGAACTTCACCGGCGGCTCCTACATCCTCACCGACACCGCGTCGACCGGCACCTTCTTCCAGCTCACCCCCGAGGCCGGCAGCCGGGCCGACTCCGTCATGCGCCTGTACGCGCAGGGCATCCGCTTCGAGCTGCGCGGCACGGGCCACAAGGTGATCGACTCCCAGTGGTACAAGGGCAACATCACCTTCGTGTCCTGTGACGACACCGCGCACAGCTTCAAGTCCTGGGCGCCGAGCGCCGTCACCCACGTGTACGACTTCGAGGCGAACGGCTCGCGCGGCCCCATGGTGCGCTACGTCGACTGCGCGCTCATGGGCTCGCACCAGGTGAAGACGGGCGCCACCGCGACCACGTACGGCAAGGTCCTCTACGAGGGCTGCCGGTTCATGGACATGAGCGCGGCGACCGGCACCTCCGGCTTCCTGCGCTGGACCGGCGCGGTCGCGCCCCGCTACGAGATGCGCGACTGCGTCGGCGCCTCGACCTACCTCGCCGACGTCAGGAACCCGGCCTGACGCGCCGGGCCCACGGGCCCGCGAGGATGACGGCGGCGCCCCCCCCTTCCTCGGGAGTGGTGGGGGCGCCCGTCTCCTGCTTGAGGAGGGCGTGGGACGTGGCCTGGCCCCACATCGCGCGGGGCCTGCGGCGGGACTCCCGGGCTTCGAGGGCGGCGGGCAGCGTGGGGCGGAAGTCCTCGGCCTCGGCGAACACGGCGCCCAGGTAGATGAGTTCGTCCGTGATCGGGGTGAGGAGCGCCGTCACCTCCTGCCGGCCGTGACGGCGGCGTCGGCGAGGATCGCGGCGAGCGCGGGCCGCGGTATGCCGTTGCTCGGCGGGGCGTCGCCCATCCGCGGCTGCGGCACGCGGGCCAGGGTGTTCCCCGCGGGGTCGGCGATCGTCGGGAACTCCCGGGGGAAACCCGCCCCGGCGGCGAACGCCGGTGGTTCTGCCGATGCCCCTCGTGCCGTGTCGCCCGACAGTGGCCGGGCCAGTTCACGGCGCGGTCGCCGTCCGGACGGTTCGGACGGCGACCGCCCCACGACACGAGAGGACGACTCCGTCGTGACACGACACATCGGCGCGGCCATGGCCGCCGCCTGCCTCACCCTGCTGCTCGCTCCCGGCGTCCAGGCCGCCGACGGCGCCCCGAGCGCTTCCGCCGCGGCAGCGGGCAACCCGTACGAGCGCGGTCCCGCGCCGACCCAGGCGAGCGTGGAGGCGCTGCGCGGCTCGTACGCCGTCGCGGAGACCGGCGTCTCCTCGCTGGCCGTCAGCGGTTTCGGCGGCGGCACGATCTACTACCCGACGTCCACGAGCGACGGCACCTTCGGCGCGGTGGTGATCTCGCCGGGGTTCACCGCGTACCAGTCGTCGATCGCGTGGCTGGGCCCCCGGCTCGCCTCGCAGGGCTTCGTGGTGTTCACCATCGACACGCTCACGACCCTCGACCAGCCCGACAGCCGCGGGCGCCAACTCCTCGCCGCGCTCGACTACCTGACGCAGCGCAGCTCCGTGCGGGGGCGCGTCGACGCGACCCGGCTCGGTGTGATGGGCCACTCCATGGGTGGTGGCGGAACCCTCGAAGCGGCCAAGAGCCGGCCGTCGCTGAAGGCCGCGGTGCCGCTCACCGGGTGGAACACGGACAAGACCTGGCCCGAGATCTCCACCCCCACCCTCGTCATCGGCGCCGACGGGGACACGATCGCGCCGGTCGCCACCCACTCCGAGCCGTTCTACGAGAGCCTGCCCGCCTCGCTCGACAAGGCGTACCTGGAGCTCAACGGCGCGACGCACTTCACTCCCAACTCGTCGAACACCACGATCGCGAAGTACAGCCTGTCCTGGCTGAAGCGCTTCATCGACGACGACACCCGCTACGAGCAGTTCCTCTGCCCGCTGCCGCGGCCGAGTCTCACGATCGACGAGTACCGGGGCAGCTGCCCGCTCGGTTCCTGACGCTCTGTGCACCGTCACAGACCGTGGTTCCCGGGTCTGGGCCACCGCCCAGACCCGGGAACCTTCCGCCGACCCGTACGGG
Source organism: Streptomyces sp. NPDC043176 (assembly GCF_056436715.1). Classification (NCBI taxonomy): domain Bacteria; kingdom Bacillati; phylum Actinomycetota; class Actinomycetes; order Kitasatosporales; family Streptomycetaceae; genus Streptomyces; species Streptomyces sp. NPDC043176. The sequence goes on along the minus strand of NZ_JBWKCA010000007.1, from coordinate 68,472 downwards.
TCGGTAACCTGACCGCCGTGAGCGGAGCGACGCAAGCCGCCCCCGGCCCGCGGCTGTACGACCGCACGGCGGAACTGGCCGCCGTGGCCCGGCTGTCGGCCCGTGCGGCCGCCGGATCCGGCGGCGTCCTGTTCGTCACCGGAAGCCCCGGCGAGGGGCGCACCAGTCTGCTGGCGCGGGCGGCGCACGACTTTCCGGGCACGGCGTACCGGGTCGCCGCGCCGGGTCACCGGGGGCCGTGGAGCGCGGCGCGCGCGCTGTTCGCGGTCCTCGCGCCGACCCCCGCGGCGGGCCGCCGGGCGCTGCGGCGCGCGCGGGGCGAGGGCGGACTGGGGCCGGCGGTCGCCGCCCTCCTCGCGGAGGCCGGGGCGGGGTCCGCGGCCGCGGCCGCGCTGCGAGACGGTCCCGGGGCACGCCCGGCCGTCGGCCACTCCCCCGCCGCGAGGCCCCGGCCGGTGCTGATCTGCGTCGACGACCTCCATCTCTGGGACGCGCATTCCCGGGCCGCGCTCGCCGCGACCTGGCAGGAGGCCCTGGGCAGGGGGCCGGGTCGGCCGTCGTGGGTGGGATGGCTCGTCTCGGCCGCGCGTCACCACCGTTTCCCCGGGGTGCCGGGGGCCGAGACGGTCCGGTTGGGGAGGCTGACGGCGGCCGGTGCGCGGACCCTGCTCGACGACCTGTGTGCGGCGTCCTCGCCGACGCCGCCGGTCGCGGACCGCCTGCTCGACGAGGCGGCGGGACACCCCGGTGTGCTGGCCGCGACGGTAAGGCGCCTGACCGCGGCCCAGCTCACGGGCACCGCTCCGCTGCCCCGGCCGGCGGTCGACGACGCCGTCCTCGCCGAGGTGTACGGGGGGCTCCTCGACGGCCTCCCCTCGGCCTCGCGCCGGCTGCTCGCCACGGTCGCCGTACTGGCCCTGGCGGGCCGGACCGACGTCGGGGGTGCGGGCGCCGGCGCGTACGCGAGGGGTGGCGGGGGTCTCCCGGCCGGCGGCCGGGAGGCGCGCACGTCGGCCGATCCGCTGGAGGGGCTGGTCACGGACGGTCTGCTGCGCCGCACGGACGGGGTGCTCGGCTTCCACGACGCGTTCCTCGGGCGCGCCGCGCTCGCCTCGTCCCGCCCGACCTGGCCGGCCGGCCCGCGGGCGGCCGCCCTCCGCCCGGCCGCGTCGGCCGGTCCGCCCCCCACCACGGCCGGCACGAAGCCGGAGGCCGCCCCGGCGCCCGGCGTGCTCACGAGCACGGAGCCCGCGGCGGCCGGCTCGGCCTCGCGGACGGCTCTCGCGCGTGGCGCCGGCCATCGGGCCGACCGGTTGGGGCCGTCGGCGGCCGTGCGCTCGCTGTCGCCGCTCGTGCGGGGCCGTGCCCAGTTGGTGCGCGGTCTGGCGGCGCTGGCGGGGGGTCCGGTGACGGACGCGCACGAGGCGCTGCTGCAGGCGGCGGAGCTGCTGCGGGACCGGGCGCCGGTGGAGGCGTCCGACGCTCGGTTCCTGGCGATGGAGGCGGCGTGGGCCGGGGGCGACGTCGCCGGGTGTCTGGCGGCCCTCGACGGCGGGGACGAGGCGCCGGGTACGGCCCGGGACTTCGCCGAGGGGCTGAGGGCCGCCTTGAGCGTACGGCTCGACGAGGCTCGTACGACCCTGGCGCGGGTGGTCGCGCGGGACGGTGCCGCGGACGATGCCCGGCTGCTGCTGCGGGCGGGTTCGGCCGCGCTGGTCCTCGGCGACACCGCGGCGGCGGCCCGGGTCCATGCCCGCGCGCTGGCCCGGGCCCGGGCGGAACGGCGTACGGCCCTGCTGCCCCGTGCCCTCGAACAGCTCGCGTACGCCGAACTGCGGGCCGGCCGGCACAGCAGGGCCGAGCGCACCGCCCGCGAGGGCCTGCGGGCGGCGGAGGCGACGGGCCAGCACAACGTGGCCGCCCATCAGCACGCGGTCCTGGCCCTGGTGGCCTCGGTGTCGGGCGACGGGCCGGCGGTGGCGGAGCACGCCGGGCGGGCGCTCGCGACGGCCGGCCCGCACGGGCTCGTCCAGGCGGCGACCCTCGCCGAGTGGGCGCTGGCCCGTGCCGAGTTGGGCCGGGGTCTGGCCGCCCAGGCCGCCGCACGGCTCGTGCCGCTCGTACGGCCGGGGCCCCGCGGCGGCCACTTCGCGCTGCGGATGCTGGCCGTCCCGTGTTTCGTGGAGGCGGCCGTCGCGGCCGGCCGGACCGCCGAGGCCCGGGAGGCGGCCGAGGAGTACGGGGCGTGGGCCGCGCTGGGTGTCGACGGTCCCGCACCGGCCCAACTGGCGCGCTGCCGGGCGCTGCTCGCGGACGGCGAGGGGCCGGGGTACTGGTTCGGCGAGGCCGTGCGCCGTCACGACGGCTGCGGCAACGACTTCGAGCGCGCCCGTACCCTCCTCGCCTACGGCACCTGGCTGAGGCGTCGCCGGCGTCCGGGGGCGGCGCGCGGCCCGCTGCGCGACGCCCTCGTCACCTTCGAGCGGGCCGCGGCGGGCGGCTGGGCCGAGCACGCGCGCTCCGAACTCCGCGCGACGGGCGGCGCTTCCGCCGCTGCCGCGGACGCGGCGGCTCCGCGCGAGCTGACGCCGCAACAGCAGCGCATCGCCCGCCTGGTCGCGCGCGGTGCCACGAACCAGGAGGTCGCCGACCACCTCTCCCTGAGCCCCCGTACGGTCGATCACCATCTGCGGGGCGTCTTCGTCCGGCTGGGCATCCGCTCCCGGGTCGAGCTCACGGGCGTGGTGGGCAGGTGGGACGCGGAACGGGACGCGCGGGTGGAGCGGTAGGGGCCCTGGCCGGAGGGGCGGCCTGATCCGCCGTACCGTCCCCGGGGCCTGCCCGGAAGGTCCCGCCCGGTTCCGTGTGCCGGACGGGGCGTAATCGGCTCGCCCGGGACCCTCGCCTCGCCGATCATGAGGGGATGACACGCTCTTTCGAAGAACTCGTGGCGGAGGCCTCCGAGGCGTCGGTCGACGGCTGGGACTTCTCCTGGCTCGAAGGACGGGCGACGGAGCAGCGCCCGTCCTGGGGGTACCAGCGGCTGCTCGGCGAACGGCTCGCGACGGCCTCGGCGGGGCTCGATCTGCAGACGGGCGGGGGCGAGGTCCTGGGCGGCGTGCCGGTGCTCCCGCCGACGATGGCGGCGACCGAGTCGTGGCCGCCGAACGTGGCCCGGGCCACCCGGCTGCTCCATCCCCGGGGGGTGGTCGTCGTCGCCGATGCCGACGAGCCGCCGCTGCCCTTCGGTGACGCCGCCTTCGACCTCGTCACCAGCCGGCATCCGGTCACCGTGTGGTGGGCCGAGATCGCCCGCGTGCTGCGGCCGGGCGGCACGTACCTGGCCCAGCACGTCGGGCCGGCCAGTGTGTGGGAACTCGTCGAGTACTTCCTCGGCCCGCAGCCCGAGGCGGCCCGGGCCCGCCGGCCCGAGGACGAGGCGGCGGGGGCGCGGGAGGCCGGTCTCGACGTCGTGGACGTGCGCGGCGAGCGGCTGCGGATGGAGTTCCACGACATCGGTGCCGTCGTCTGGTTCCTGCGCAAGGTCGTCTGGATCGTGCCGGGGTTCACGGTCGACGCGCAGCTGCCCCGGCTGCGTGAGCTGGACGCCCTGATCCGCGCCGAGGGGCCGTTCGTGGCCCACTCCGCGCGGACCCTGTTCGAGGCGCGCAAGCCGGGGAGCCGCGCGTAGCGCGACCGTGCGCGAGAGGGGCGCGTCCGGGGCGGCCCGGTCCGTACGGGCACGTGCGAGGCCGTGGGGACGGACGTCCGGGCCGTCAGCCGGCGGTGGGGGTCCAGCCGCCGAACCAGTGCGCGGTGTCCTGGGCGGCTGCCTGGGCGTCGGTGAGGTGCGGGCGGTCGGCTCCGGCCGGTCCGGCGCCGGGGCCGGTGTTGCGGTACTCGGCGAAGCGGTCGGCCTTCCACGAGAAGCCGCCCATGTCGGTCCACGGCCTGCTCTTGACGGCGGCGCCGAGGACGCTGTCGCGGACGGTCGTCTGCGGGTCGAGGGTCGCGTCGCCGCCGGCGTGCCAGGGGCGGCCGAGGTGGAAGCTGCCGGCGGTCACGTCGCCGTTGACGGTGGAGCGGGTGATGAGGAAGCCGTTGCGGCCGGCGGCGGTGCTGGGCGCGGTGAGGTAGCCGGCCGAGGAGCCGTCCCAGCGCTTCTTCAGGGTGAGGACGGACCGGTCGATGACGGCCGTGGCGCGGCCGAAGACGAAGTCGACGTTGCCGATGACGTAGGAGTCGGTGAGGTGGACGCGGCCGATCCGGTCGCGGGCGGCGGTGTCGAGCAGGAGGGTGTCCTGGTCTCCGCTGATGATGAGGCCGTCGAGGACGATCCGGTCGGCGGCGGTCCGCAGGGCGACCGCCTGATGTCCGGTCAGCGCCTGGTTGGCCGCTTCGTCGAAGTCGTTGGCGATGCTGAGGTTGCGGGCCTGGAACTCGTCGGCCTCGACCGCGACGGTGGCGCTGCCGCCGGTGCCGTAGGTGCCCGTGCCGTCGGGCTTGGGCGTGCCGGAGGCGTGGCCCTCGACGATGAGGGTGTCCTTGCGGCTGCCGCCCGTGCCTTCGATGGTGACGTAGGGCTTGTTCGCGGGGACCTTCACGGTCTCGCGGTAGACGCCCGGCGCGACGCGGATCACGATCCGGGAGGTGTTGCCCGCCGGGACGGCGTCGACGGCCTTCTGCACGCTGGTGTACTGGCCGCTGCCGTCCTTGGCGACGGTCAGGGTCGTGGCCGCGGCGGCGGCCGTGGCGGTGCCGATGGCGCCGCGGGGGCCGGCGCCGGACTTGACGAGGGCGGGAACGTCGGCCGCCGGGGCGGCGGTGTACGGGTAGTAGGTCCTGGGGTCGAAGGCGGTGCCGCCGCTCTCGTTGCGGCCGGTGGTGCCGGAGAAGAGGTTGCCGCGCTGGACGAGGCCGGCGCCGGCGTCCTTGATGACCGGGTTGTTCACGCCCTGGAAGTAGCTGTTCTCCAGCAGCATCCGGGTGTTCCCCCGGGCGTAGTTGCCGTAGGCCGAGGTGACGGCCGTCCCGGCGTCGTCCTGGAGGAGGTTGTTGTAGAGGTGCGCGTGGGCGGCGTTGTCGGTGGAGGGGTTGCGCTGCTCGGTCTCGCGGAACCAGTTGTGGTGGATGGTGAGGTCGGCCGTGACGTTCTCGGTCCAGCCGATCCCGAAGGTCTTGTTGTTGTTGCTCAGCCTGTTCCAGGACACGGTGACGTACGTGGTGTCCTTGCGGCTGTCGATGAGGCCGTCGGCCATGTTCCGCAGGTCGTTGTGGTCGATCCACACGTGGTGCGCGCCGTCCATCTGGACGGCGTCGAAGTCGTGCTCCTTGTCGTTCCAGACGCCCTGGTAGGCGTCTCGGATCGTCAGGTTCCTGATGATGACGTTGTGGACGCCCGGGCCGAGGAAGAAGCCGCCGCCGACGATGTGGCCGGCCGTGCCGGAGCCGACGATCGTCTTGTCGGAGGCGACCTTGATCTCCTTGCCGACGGGGTTCATGGTGATCGTGCCGGCGACGACGATGACGTACGGCTCCGGGGCGGTCGCGTACTTCTCCAGGTCGGCGAGGGTCCGTACGGTGACCGTGGTCCCGTCCCGCCCGCCGTACGTCCCCTTCTGTCCGAGCGCGTCGACGGAGGCGAACCCGTCGGCGACGGCCCGTGCCCACGCGGGCGCGTCCGCGGCCGTGGCCTCGGGGCGCGCGTCCTGGCCGAACATTCCGAAGGCCGTGCCGTACGCCAGGAGTCCGGCCGCGGCGAGGGCGGCCGGAACGCCGATCATCCTTCCTTTTCCGCGGCGGCGGTGCCTCGTCCTGCTGCGGTTCTCGCTCACGTCGTGGGTCCTTCCGTCGGGGGGTGGCCCCGCCCTCGAGGGGCGGGCGTGAGTGAGTCGCCGCCGCGGCCGGAAAGGTTGCCGCCTTCCGTCCGGTCAGTCGCCCGGTGCGACGACCACGACCTGGTCGGCTGGGTGCCAGTGCCGGACGTGGGACTTCGGGGGGTTGAGGCGTACGCCGTGGTGCGGGGCGGTCGCGGTGTGCTCGTGGGAGCGGTAGCCGATGGCGCAGGCGCCCTGGCGCGCGGCGGATTCGACGACGGCCGCGAAGGAGGTGGGGCGGCCGGTGGCGACGTAGTGGGCGGCCGGGCGGAGGTGGACGGAGTTGCCGTCCGGGGCGAAGAGCTCCTCGAACACGGCGGCCCGGTGGGGGTTCCGGGAGATCTGGGTCATCAGGAGTCCGATGGTCCTTCCGTTGACGACGAAGTCGGTGGCGGTGGTGCGGGGTGCGATGAGGAGGCTGCGGTCGTCGGTCAGTTCGGCGACCACGTGGACGGGGTGCCCGCCGCGGCGCTGCAGCTCCCGGAGGTGGAGGAGGGTGACGAGGGTGCGGTCGTCCGGGTCCTCGTGGCCCCGGCGGGAGTCGGGGCCGAGGACGATGACGGCCCGGTAGCCGGTGAGGTCACGGGCGGCGGGCACCTCCGGCCACGTGGGGTCGCCGGGGTGGTGGACGAGCCTGAGGCGGTGGCCCACGGCCTCGGTGACGGAGCGGACGGCGGCGCGCGTCGCCGTCGTGGGTTCGGCGACGACGTCGAGGGTCGTGCCGGGAGGTGCGCTCAGCGACAGGCGGTGGGCGAGCCGGGGTGCCCGGCGGTTCCAGCCCAGGAGGAGGTACCGCTCGGGAAGTGCGGGTGCCGGGGGCGGCGCCGCGGTGAGGGCCGTCGGGTCGTACGGCACCGGGGGCTCGACGGGGTGGGTCGGGTCCTCGTCCTCGGCGACGACGAGGAGACGGTCGCCGGGATCGAGCCGGGTGTCGGCGGGCGGGTTGAGCAGGACGGTCCCGTCGCCGCGGACCAGGCCGACCCCGCAGGACTCCGGGCATCGGGCGGAGGCCTTCTTGAAGGTGAGGCCCGCCGGTCCGGGTGTGGGGAGGGTGTGGAACTCGTGGCCGGCGAAGTCGAGGAGTTCCTGGTGGACGAGGGAGAGGCCGGGGGTGCGCGCGTACTGGACGAGGAGCCGCGCGGAGATGTCGTCCGTGTGCAGGACGGTGGCGCGGGGGCCGCCGGCCAGGCGTGCGGCGGTGAGGTGCCGGTCGCCGCGTACGGCGGCGATGACGCGCACCGGGTGGTCCTCGCCGGCGGCGGCCGTCAGGGACAGCAGGGTCCTGACCGTCTCGGTGTCGTCGCGGGGGCTGTCCGGGGGCAGGACGAGCACGGAATCCGCGGCCGTCGGGTTCACGCGGGAGAGCGCGTGGGGGTCGGCCGGCCGGCCGGTACGGCAGATGACCCGGGTGCGGCCCGTGGCGCCGACGGCCGCGCGGAGCTCTTCCTCCATCGCGGTCTTGACCCGGTCGGCGAGCACCGTGACGACGGCGCGGCCCCGGCGGGCCGCGGGGACCTGACCGGTGACCAGTTCGGCGACGACGGTGGGGATCTGCTCGGACCAGCCGAGTACGACGGTGTGGCCGCGTTCCAGGACGGTGGAGTGCCCGCGGTTGAGGGCGATGAGTTTGTCGGTGATGCCGGTGGTGATGAGGCTGACCAGGGTGGAGACGTAGAGGAGCGCGATGAGGGCGAGGAGGACGGAGAGGGCGACGCGGAGCGGTGGGCCGACTTCACCGCCCAGGCGCAGGGTCTGTCCGGTGTTGCGCCAGACCGCCGCGATGCGGGAGCTCAGGGAGGCGGGGGCGTGGTCGTCGGTCCACACCAGCAGGGCGCTGACGGGGACGACGAGCAGGAGGCAGGCGAGGGCGAGCCAGTCGACGAGTGCGGGCGTGCCGCGGGTGAGGACGGTGTCGAACCAGTAGCGGAGGCGTGCCTCGGCGGAGTCGGTCCGGTACGGGGGCCGCCGGTGGGGCGCGGGTGGTGTGACGGCCTCGCCCGTACCGGTCCTCTGTGCGGCGGTCCGCTGCGGCGGGACCACCTTGTTGCCTTCTGTGCGCACGTCAGCAGCGTGGCGTCCCGCCGTGACCGGCGGGACGCCATCGCGGCAGGTTCATCCCTTCGTGATCAGTGGTCGCGGCGGTGGTCAGGCGTACGGGTCGAAGGCGATGCCGGACGGTTTGGCCTTGGCGAGGTGGGCGGCGAAGTTGCCGTCCTTGAGGCCGAAGACGGCGCTGCCGAAGTCGGCCTGGCTCAGCTTGTCGCGTATGCCTGCGGGGTAGCCGTTCCAGCCGACCAGGCTGGGGTACTGCCAGGTGTGCTGGTGGTTCTCGGGCGGCTCGTCGTTGCCGTTGGCGGGGCGGAAGCAGTGGGTTCCGATGCCGTCCTTGTGGTAGACGACCTTGGGGTGGGTGCCGTCCCAGCGGATGCGGTCGCGGCCGTTGACGACGAAGTTGCCGTGGGCCGAGGTGGAGACGTACTGGGCCTGGTTGTTCTGCACCCACACGACGACGTGTTCCCAGTCGTGGCGGTGGCCGCCGAGGCTGCTGCCGGCCACGGCCTGGTCCTTCTCGAAGTAGAGGCCGTAGAGGATGGCGCACCAGCCGTTGTTGCACTTGTAGCGCGCGTATCCGTTGGTGTTGGTGAGGTCCCACGCGTCGCGGCACTGGCCGTTGAGCGCGCCCGACGGGTTGAGTCCGCCGTTGAGCGTTCCGTCGGGTCCGATCGCGGGGGTGGAGTAGCAGCCGTCCGTGTCGTAGTCGAAGGCCGGCTGGAAGGTCTGCTCCAGGCCGTCGGCGTTGGCGGGCAGGGCGGTGGGCGGGGCGGCGAGTGCGCTGGTCGGAAGGGCGATGAGCAGGGCGAGGGCGCCGGTGAGGGCGAGGGCGCCCCTGGTGACGTACGCCGGTGTCTTCACTACGTCCCCTTGGGTCGGAGGCATGGCGCGGGCAGCCCATCTTGGCATGCACAGTTCACCCCGGTGGGCCACTGGACCGATCCGGGCCGCTGACCACCCACACCGCCGCCCTCACCGTCACCGGCGGCGTCGGCGTCGGCGTCGGCGTCGGCGTCGGCGTCGGCCCGTACATTGAACTAGACGATACGGTTCGTCTCGCTTATGGTGGCGTCATGACCACCGCACCCCCCGCGCACATCGCCATGTTCTCCATCGCCGCCCACGGCCACGTGAACCCCAGCCTGGAGGTCATCCGCGAACTCGTGGCCCGTGGCCACCGGGTCAGTTACGCCGTCCCCGCCTCCTTCGCGGACAAGGTCGCCCAGACCGGGGCGACCCCCGTCGTCTACACGTCCACCCTGCCGACCGACGACGACCCGGACGCCTGGGGAACGGAACTCATCGACCACCTCGAACCGTTCCTGGCCGACGCCGTGCAGGCGCTCCCCCAGCTCGCGGACGCCTTCGACGGGGACCGCCCCGACCTCGTCCTGCACGACATCACGTCGTACCCGGCCCCCGTCCTGGCCCACACGTGGGGCGTGCCCGCGCTGTCGCTGTGGCCGAACCTCGTGCCGTGGGAGGGGTACGAGGAGGAGGTCGCGGAACCGGCGTTCGCCGAGCTCAAGGCGTCACCGCGCGGAAAGGCCTACTACACGCGGTTCGAGGAGTGGCTCGCGGGCCACGGGATCGACACCCACCCCGACCGGTTCGTCGCCCGCCCCCGCCGCGCCGTCGTGCTCATCCCCAAGGCGCTCCAGCCGCACGCCGACCGGGTCGACGAGTCGGTGTACCGATTCGTCGGCGCCTGCCAGGGCACCCGGGCCGACCAGGGAGAGTGGCGGCGCCCGGCGGGCGCGGGCAAGGTGCTCCTCGTCTCCCTGGGGTCCTCCTTCACCAAGCAGCCCGGCTTCTACCGGGACTGCGTCGAGGCGTTCGGCGGCCTTCCGGGCTGGCATGTCGTCCTGCAGATAGGGAAGTTCGTCGACCCGGCCGAGCTCGGCGACCTGCCCGCCAACGTCGAGGCGCACGCCTGGGTGCCCCAGCTCGCGATCCTCCGCGAGGCCGACGCGTTCATCACCCACGCGGGCGCGGGCGGGAGCCAGGAGGGCCTCGCCACCGCCACCCCGATGGTCGCGGTCCCGCAGGCCACCGACCAGTTCCAGAACGCCGCGATGCTGGAGTCGCTCGGCGTCGCCCGCCACCTGCCGAGGGAAGAGGTGAACCCGGCCCGGCTGCGCGAGGCCGTGCTCGCCCTGGTCGACGACCCCGAAGTGGCCCTGCGCGCCCGGGAGATCCAGGAGTCCATGGCCCGCGAGGGCGGCACACGGCGCGCCGCCGACCTCGTCGAGGCCGAACTCGACGCGCCCTCGCGCACCCCGTCGGAGCGGGCCACCCCCGCATAGGGGCGCCCGCTGCGACGCTCCCGGTACGGCCGCCGCCGGCCCGGGCGGCGGCCCGGCGCTCCGGGAGCGGAGGAGCGGGCCGCCGCCTGGCGGCGTCACACCGGGCGGCCCTCGCCCACAGGCCCGAACCGACGTCACTCCGCCGGGACCGGCCCTCAGACCACTGCGCCCGCGCGTCGGCGGGGTGCGGCCGGCATCGAGGACGGGTGGCGTGCCTCCAGGACGACGGCGAGGGGCATCGCGGTGAAGACGGTGGACGCCATGCCGAGGACGACACCGGCGAGCAGCGCGACGGAGAAGTCCGTGAGCGAGTCGCCGCCCAGGACGGCGAGCGCCACGAGGACGAAGAGCGCTCCCATGCCGGTGTTGACCGTACGGGGAAGGGTCTGGGCCACGGCACGGTCGGCGAGGTCCGCGAGCGGAACGCCGCCGCCGCGCCGGCGCAGTTCCCGCAGCCGGTCGAGGACGACGACCGAGTCGTTGACCGAGTAGCCCACGACTGTCAGCAGCGCGGCCAGGAACACGCTGTCGAACGGCTTGCCCAGCCAGGCGGACAGACCGGCCACGAGCAGGACGTCCTGGGTCATCGCGGCCACCGCCGCCGTCGCGTACGTCCAGCGGAACCGTACGGTCAGGTAGAGGAGTTGGGCCGCCACGGCAAGGCCGAGGGCCAGCAGGGCGTGGGTGCGCAGCTCACCGCCCAGGCTCGGTCCGATCAGGTCGTCGCGTTCGACGGTGACCGGGCCCGCGACGCCGGTGAGCGCCTCGCGGACGTCCCGCTGCTCCTCGTCCCCCGTCCCGCGGACGCGCACCGACACGTCGGAGCCGCCGTCGCCGGTCGTCTGCACCACGGCGTCGGGGAAACCCGCGGCGGCGATCGCCGAACGGGCCGCGTCCGCGTCCACCGGTCGTTCCGCCGTGTACTGCACGACCCGGCCGCCGGTGAACTCGACGCCGAACTCCACCCCCCGGACCCCGATCCCCGCCAGGGCCACGAGGAGGAGCCCGGCGCAGCCGAGGAGCCAGCGGCGGCGGTGCGCCATCACGCGCGGTGCCCGGCGGGACAGCCGCGTCCGCAGCCGGCCGAGCGAGGCGATGCCGGTGAGTTCGGGGCGTCGGCGCACGGACGGGAGCCGCAGGGCCGCGTCGGCGAGGAGCCGGGTGATCACCATCGCGGTGAGGACCGAGGTGACGACGCCGATCGCGAGCGTCACGCCGAAGCCCTTGACCGGGCCCGTGGCGAAGGCGAACAGCAGGCCGGCCGCGAGCAGCGTGGTGACGTGGGAGTCGGCGACGGCGCTCCACACCTTGCCGAAGGCCGCCGTCACCGGCCGCCGGAGATCACGCCCCGCGGCCCGGCCGAGGGCCGCGTACTCCTCCCTGGCGCGTTCGAAGACCAGCACGTTGGCGTCCACGGCGATGCCGACGGCCAGGACGAACCCGGCCAGGCCGGGCAGGGTGAGGGTGGCGCCCAGGGCGACGACGGCGGCGTACGAGATCAGCCCGTACAGCAGGAGGGCTGCGGTGGCGAGCACGCCGAGGAGGCGGTAGACCGCGATGACGAAGAGCCCGGTGCAGGCCAGGCCGATCACCGCCGCCAGCGTGCCGGCCCGGATCGCCTCGGCACCGAGCGTCGGGCCCACGGTGCTCTGCTCGACCGTGGTCACCGGCACGGGCAGCGCGCCGCCCTGGACGAGGGCCGCGAGGTCACGCGCCTCGCTTGCCGAGAACCCGCCGGTGATCTGTGCGGAGCCGCCTCCGATGCCCGCCCCGCAGGGAACTCCGGCCTGCATGCCGGGGGCGGAGACGATCCGGTCGTCGAGCACGATCGCGACCCTGCGCGCCGGGTCGGCCGGCGCGGCGCAGGCGGCGTCACCGGTCAGCCGCGCCCAGCCGTCCGCCGCCCGGTCGCGGAAGGACAGGTCGACCGTCCAGCCACGGCCGTTCGTCGTGTCGAGCACGGCTTCGGCGTTCTCGACGCCGTCGCCGGTGAGCGCGGGCGCGGCGAGGGCGAGGAAGCGGCCCGGAGCGTCGGGGTCGGACAGGACGCGCCTGCCGTCCGCGCCGGCGGGCCCGGCCGGGCCCGCGGCCTCTCCGGTGACGGCGTGGAAGGTGAGCTGCGCGGTACGGCCGATCACCTCGGCCGCCGCGCGCGGGTCGCGGAGGCCGGGCAGTTCGACGACGATGCGCCGCTCCCCCGCCCGGGCGAGGGAGGGCTCCGCGACGCCCAGGCCGTCGACGCGCTTGCGCAGCACCTCCAGGGCGCGGTCGGTGGCCGCGGCGTCGGCGCGGGTGGTGGGCCCGTCCTCGGTCTGGAGGACGATGCGGGTCCCGCCCCTGAGGTCGAGTCCGAGGCGGGGCGTGGTGGTCAGGGCGACCCAGAGGGAGAGCGCGACGACGGCGAGCGCGAGGAGCGCGCGCCGGAACGCGGAACGAGCGGTCATGGGTACTCCACAGGCAGCGCACGGATCCGGCGGGCGCCCCGTCGGGGGAGCCGGCGCCGTCCGTGCCGGACGTACGGTCGGATGCGCGTCGCGACCTGTGTCCGAGGGCATGCCGATGCCCCGGACGGCGACGCGGGAGAACGTCAGTCGTGCCGGATGGAGGGAGGTCCGCGCGGATCCCGCGGTCCACGGGAACCGCCGGGCGGTGCCCGCTCACGGCGCGGGTCCCCCACCAGGACTCCGCGCGGGGGCAGGGGAACGTCGACGGGCGCCGCGGCCGGCGTCACGGGGGCCGGCGGGAACCTCACCGGGTTCTCGACGGCCGCCGACAGCCGTACGACGGCGGTGTCCCCGGCGTGCGGCTCCGGCGGCGTGAGCCGGTGGGAGGCCGACGCCTTCGCGACGGCCGGAGTGCTCACGGCCGCGCTCGCGACCGTGGGGCTCATGGTCGTGGGGCTCTCGGCCGTCGTACGCACGGCCGTCGCGGCGGACGGGGCGGACGGGGCGGACGGGGAGAGCAGAACGAGGGACCAGACGGCCCAGAGGAGCGCGGGCAGGAGGGCCGCGAGCCGTCGAGGAGAACGCTTCACCGCGCCGCGCCTCCCCCGCTGGTCCGTCGTGCCCCGTCCGTCCGGCTCAGCGTAGACCGGGGGTGTCCCGGGCCGGTCACCCGGTCCCGTACACAGGGAGATCGGGTACGCGAGTGAGTACGCGTGCTCATCCCCGGGACGCACGGCGCGGCGACGATGGTCGGGTCAGCGCATCCTCCCGTGGCAAGGGGCAGTCCGTGCTCAGTCGAATCGCCGCTCGCGTCGTGCCGTTGTTCGGCCGGCTGACCGTCACCGCCGACGCGGGGGCCCGCATCGAGCCCGGCAGCATCCTGGTCGCGAACCACACGTCGACGGCCGACCCCGCACTCGTCCTGGCCGCGCTCCGCAGGGGAGCGGCCGTCGAGCCCGTCGTGCTCGCCACGGCGGGGCTGTGGCGCGTCCCGGTGCTCGGACGGGTCCTGACCCGTGAAGGACACGTGCCGGTGCACCGGAACTCGGCGCGGGCCGCCGCCGCCCTCGACGCCGCGGCCGTCGCGCTCGCCTCGGGCAGGCACGTGATGCTGTACGCCGAGGGGCGCATCCCGCCTCGCGGGGACGCCGGCGAGAACCCGCCCGAGATGTTCCGTACCGGGCTCGCCCGGCTCGCCCGCGCGACCGGCGCGCAGGTCGTGCCGATCGGCCAGGCGGGTGCCCGGCGGATCACCTCGGGGAGCCGCGCGAAGCAGATCGCCGGACTTCTCACGGCTCCCGTCCGCAGACCGGACCTCCACGTCCACATCGGCTCCCCGCTCCGCCTCCCCGACGACGTCGCCGCCGCGACGCTGGTCGCCCACGGCGCCGTCACCGAGGCCTGGCGGACGGCGGCCGCCGCGCTGGGCGAGCCCGCGGCGTTCGGGGACGCCGAGGGACTGGCCGCATAGGCGTGTGAACGGCGGGCTCCCGTCACGGTTCCCGCGGAGGGGTCAGAAGACGGAGAGACCCGTGATGGTCGTGAAGCGGTCGAGAGCGGTCACGCCGGCGACCGAGTTGCCGCGGGCGTCGAGGCCGGGGCTCCAGACGCACAGGGTGCAGCGCCCGGGGACGACGGCGACGACGGCCCCGCCGACGCCGCTCTTGCCGGGGAGGCCGACGCGGTAGGCGAAGTCGCCGGCGGCGTCGTAGGTGCCGCAGGTGAGCATGACGGCGTTGACCTGCTTGGCCTGGCTGCGGGTCAGCAGGCGGGTGCCGTCGGCGCGCAGGCCGTGCCGGGCGAGGAAGCCGGTGGCGAGGGCGAGGTCGGCGCAGGAGGCTTCGAGGGAGCACTGCCGGAAGTACTCGCGCAGCAGGTCGGGGACGGGTCCCGTGATGTTGCCGTAGGAGGCCATGAAGTGGGCGAGGGCCGCGTTGCGGTCGCCGTGCGCGGCCTCCGACGCGGCGACGCCGGGGTCGAAGCCGAGGCCGGGGTTGCCGCTCTCCGCGCGGAGGAAGGCGAGCAGGCTGCCGGAGGCGTCGCCGGTGAGGCGGTGCAGCCGGTCGGTGACGACGAGGGCGCCGGCGTTGATGAACGGGTTGCGCGGGATGCCGTGTTCGTACTCCAGCTGCACGAGGGAGTTGAACGGGTCGCCGGAGGGCTCCCTGCCCACGTGGGCCCAGAGGTCGTCGCCCTCCCCGGCGAGCGCGAGCGCGAGGGTGAAGACCTTGGTGACGGACTGGGTGGAGAACGGGTGCTGCCAGTCCCCCACCCCGTAGACCGTGCCGTCGAGTTCGGCCACGGCCATGCCGAAGCGGTACGGATCGCCCGCGGCGAGGGCCGGGATGTAGTCGGCGGGGGTGCCCCGGTCGGCGAGTTCCGCGATCTCCTCGGCGATGCGGTCGAGGACGGGCCGGAAGGAGGTGTCCGTGGTCATGCGTGGTCTCGGGCGTCCCGGTCCGCGACCGCCGGCACGGTGGCCGCGAGGCCGAGGTCGCCGCCGGCCGGTGCGGTGGAGTAGCGGGCGACGTCCCCCGCGGTGACCTCGGCGAGGGTGGGCGGGGTCCAGCGCGGGTCGCGGTCCTTGTCGACGACCTGGGCGCGGATGCCCTCGACGAGGTCGGGCGTGGTCAGCGCGGCGCAGGAGGCCCGGAACTCCAGGTCCAGGACCTCCTCCAGGGTGCCGAGCAGGCGGGCGCGGCGGACGGCCGCGAGGGTGGCCTTGAGGGCCGTCGGGGACTTCGCCAGGAGGGTCGTGGCGGCCTCCTTGGCGGCGGGGTCGCCGATGTCGAAGAGCCGCTCGACGACGGTCTCCACGTCCTCGGCGCGGTAGCAGGCGTCGATCCACTCCCGCTGTCCGGCGAGGACGCCGGGCGGCGGCGGCGCCGTGTGGCGGGCGACGGCCTCCGCGGCCGGCAGGAGCGTCAGGTCCCGGGCCAGGACGGGCAGTTCGGCGGACGGGACGAAGTGGTCGGCGAGGCCGGTGAGGAGGGCGTCGGCCGCGCCGACCACTGCGCCGGTGAGGGCGAGGTGGGTGCCGAGTTCGCCGGGGGCGCGCCCGAGGAGGTACGTACCGCCGACGTCGGGGACGAAGCCGATGCCGGTCTCCGGCATGGCCACCCGGGAGCGCTCGGTGACGACGCGGACGGAGCCGTGCGCGGAGACGCCCACGCCGCCGCCCATGACGATGCCGTCCATGAGGGCGACGTACGGCTTGGGGTAGCGGGCGATCCGCGCGTTGAGCCGGTACTCGTCCCGCCAGAAGGCCGCGGAGGCGGAGCCCCCGGCGCGCGCGTCCTCGTGGATCGCCCGGATGTCGCCGCCCGCGCACAGGCCCCGCTCGCCCGCTCCCTCGATCACGACCGTGCTGATCCCGGGGTCGTGCTCCCACTCCGTGAGCGCGCCGTCGACGGCGAGGACCATGGCGTGGGTGAGCGCGTTGATGGCGCGGGGCCGGTTCAGGGTGACGAACCCGGCACGGCCCTCCGTCCGGAGGAGTACGTCGGGGGTTCCGGTCGGCACGATCACTCGGTCCTTTCGGGTGGTGCTGCTCGCTGTCCCGGTCACCGTACCGGGCGGGCCCGGGCCCGGACCGGGCGGAGCCGGGTGGCACCGGGGAGACCAGGGCGGGCCGGGAGACCGGGGAGACCAGGGGCGGCCCGGAAGACGAGGGATTCCAGGGACCAGGGGGCCGTGGAAGCCGGGGAGCGGGTCCGAGGGGGCCGGGGAACGCACCGGCGCGGGGCGGGGCGTGGGTCCGGGCTCCAGGGACCGGCCGGCGGGTGCGTCGGGGCGGGGAGCGGGCTCGCCCGACCGGCATGTCAGGGGCGGGAAGGACTCATCCGCTTCTCGCGGATCCTGATTGCACGGTGCGCGGCCCGGTTGCTACCGCTACTCCGCATCCTCACGCGAGTCCTTCCCGTCACCTCCATGGAACCACCCGCGCGACGGGCGCGCTAGCGCCCGCCCGGGCCCCTCGGAACCGGGTCCGCCCCGGCCGCGCGGCGGAGGTACGCCGGGCTGCCGGGGCGGGGGGACGGGGACCGTCGGGGGCTCAGGCCGGGAGCAGGTCCTGGGGGATCCGCACCTGGCGGGGGGTGGCCATGCGGAGCTCGATGATGTCGCGGACGGTGGGCCACTCGTCGTCGAGGATCGAGTAGAAGGCCGTGTCGCGGACGGCTCCGTCGAGTCCCCGCGAGTGGGCCCGGCGGACGCCTTCGCAGGTGGCTCCGAGCCGTTCGATCGCGACTCGGGAGCGGGTGTTGCGGGCGTCGGCGCGCAGGGTGATGCGGCGGACGCCCCAGGCTTCGAAGGCGTGCCGGAGCATGAGGTACTTGGCCTCGGTGTTGATGCCGGTCCCCCGGGCGGCACCGGAGATCCACGTGTTCCCGATCTCGGCGGCGTCCGGGACGGACGTCAGCGGATCGCCGTGGGGCATGCCGGGGACGGGGGGCCAGACCAGCGGCCCCCGCCAGTAGTCGAGTTCGAGGAAACGGGTCGAACCGATGACTTGTTCGTCGGCCGTACTGACCAGGGCGAAGGGCAGGCACCGGCCTGCCGCCTGATCGGAGAGGGCTCGGGCGATGTAGTCGAGGGCCGATTCGAGGCCGTCGGGTACGGGGGTGAAGGCGTAGGCCGATCGGTCCGCCCCGCCGGCCCGCGCGAGGGCTTCGGCGTGCCGCATCGCCAGCGGCTCCAGGCGCACGGAGCGCCCGGTCAGGAGAACAGGTACTGGCACGGAACCTCGGGTCTTTCACGGGCAGGGAGAGCTCCCGCCACGGAGGGGCCGCGGCAGCAGCAGGAGGGAGGTTCTCGCCGGGTGCCGATCACGTCGTGAGAGCGACAAAAGAGCAGGTAAAACGGTTCGTCACCAGGTGCGAGGAGGAACAGTATGCAGCCACAACCGCTCCGAGAACAGAACCCCGGAAGAACCCGCGCCCACACGTGGGTGAAGCCTGCCGCGCACCCCGTTTCGGCGGTCTCACGGGCCGGACGGGGCCGCCCGCCAGTCGGACGGCCCCTTCCTTCAGACGCAGGTGGGATGGCCCCAGCCGTCGGGATTCTTGGCGATCGTCTCGCCCTTGTCGTAGGCCTTGCCGCAGCGGCAGCGGCCGGGAAACTTCGCCTTGAGGGTGCCGCCGGACGGGCGACCCCGGCGGGCCGTGGAGGCCGAGGAAGAGGACGGTGACGAAGCCGGCCTCGAGGAGGAGCGGGCGGAAGCGGAGGTGCGCGCCCGGGGCGCGAAGGCGCGCGTGGGCGCTTCCGGCGGGGGCAGCGGTGCGCCGGTGGCGGAGCCCGTGGGCTCCTGGGTGCGGGCGGTGTGGCTGGCCGCGCGGTCGGCGGCGTCGTTGAGGGGGTCGCCGTCCACCTGGTGGGCGGGGACGTAGACGAAGGCCACGTCCCGGCCGGTGAGCAGTTCGTCGATGCGGACGACGAGCTCCTTGTTGGCGACGGGGCTGCCCGAGGAGGTCTTCCAGCCCTTGCGTCGCCAGCCGGGCAGCCAGGTCGTGACGGCCTTCATGGCGTACTGCGAGTCCATCCGGACCTCGGCCGGCACGCCGGGATCGAGGGCCTCGAGGAGCCGTTCCAGGGCCGTGAGTTCGGCCACGTTGTTGGTCGCCCGGCCGAGCGGGCCCGCCTCCCAGCGGTCGATGCCGCCGTCGGAGCCGCCGATGACCCATGCCCAGGCCGCGGGGCCGGGGTTTCCCTTCGACGCGCCGTCGCACGCCGCGATGATCTTTTCCACCATCCCACGATCCTGACATGGTCACGGGGGTGGGCGGCCCCACCCCCGTGACCGGCCGACCGGAACGTTCCGGCCGGCCTCCGGTCAGAAGGTGCCGTAGTTGACCTGCCAGGTGGGCAGGCCCATGCGGCGCCACAGGGCGACGACGCGGTCGCGGTCGTCGAGGGAGACGCGGACGGCGTAGCGGTGGCGGACATGGGCGTCGAAGAGCTCCGCCTTCACGACGTCGTCGCCGCGGCCGTCGCCGGAGGCCCGCATCCACAGCTCGTCGTACGGGACCTCGTGCCGGGCCAGCCAGGCCTCGGTGAGGATGCGGTGGTCCTCGCTCCGGCCGGACAGCAGGACGATCCGGTCGCGCTCGGCGTGCCGGAAGGCGCGCAGGGCGTCCCGCACGGACGGGTTGAGCAGGTCCTCGTCACAGCGTGTGAAGTCGTACGGGCCCCGGTTGCCGCGCAGGGCGAGGGTGCCGTCGATGTCGCACATGACGGCCGACGGGAGCGCCGGGTCGGCGACGTAGGGCACGCCGGCGGGCCGGTCGTTGAGCCAGTCCGCGGTGAGGCGCCAGCCGCCGCGGGTGGCCTTGGCGTGCTTGTCCGCGAGGAGGCGGATGATCTCCTCGCCGACGGGCCGGTCGCGGGCGGCGTCGCGGCGGACGCACTCGTCGACGGGCACGTCGGTGAAGTCGTGGACGACGAAGGTGGCCGGCCGGCCGGTGAGAGCGGCCTTGAGCCGCTTGGGGATGTGGGGGGTCAGGTGGGTGTTGTCGACGACCACGTCGAAGCCGTCGTCCACGGCCGCGCGGACGGCGGCGTCCTGGATGCCCAGCACGGTCTGCTCGTGCGTGCGGGAGCGCCCGCGGTCGGCCGCCGGGAGGTCGAGCATGGAGCGCAGGTCGTCGAGGTTGACGCGGCGGACGCGCCCCTCGGCGGCGGCCTGGAGGGCGCGGGCGGCCGTCGTCTTCCCGGAGGCCGGGAGGCCGGTCATGACGTGGACGACAGGCACGGTCAGTTCTCCTCGTCGTGGGTGAAGGGGTCGGTTGCGTCGGGGCGTATCTGACGCCACACGAGGAGGTCCGTGGGGCGCCCGTCGAGGCGCAGGAAGAGGGCTGCCCGCAGCCCCCGGTCGGACACGCCCGCGGCGGCGCGGGCGAAGGCGGCCCGGTCCCCGGCGAGGTGCGCCAGGCGAGTGTAGGCCTCGTCGACGGCCCGCTCGCGACGGCCGGCCTCCTCCTCCAGACGCGCGACGACCTCGCGCACCCAGGCGTCGAACTCGTCCGGGACCTGTTCGAGGAGGGCGTCGAGGGGCTTGCCGCCGGAGGCCTCGACGTCGGCGACGGCGCAGCCGATGCCGGTGGCCAGCCGGGCCGCGGGCACGCCGGCGAAGCGCTGGATGCCGTGGCCGCGCCAGATGTCCCGTGCGGTGACGCCGGTGAGCACCTTGTGGAGGCGCACGTACTCGGTGAGCTTGGCCTTGGCGCGCAGGCCGGAGGCGAAGCGCAGCACGAAACCCTCTGCGTCGGTGCCGGTGGCCGGGACGCCGCCGGGGAGGGTGTTGGACTCGGTCAGCTCGGTGAGTTCGGCGACGCTCATGGCGGGCCAGGTGCGGACGACCGAGCCGATGGGCCGCCAGGAGGCGGCCGCCTCGGCGAGCGCGAGCTCCGTGCCGTCCCGGTCGAAGGCGGCGAGCAGGACCAGGTCCCGCCGGTCGCCGTAGTTCACGACGATCCGGTTGTGCGGGTGGAGGATCTCGGCGAGGTAGGTGACGCCCGGCACCAGGCCCGAGGTGTCGGCGCCGTCCAGACGGCGCTGGGCCCAGCCGGCCTGGGCACTGGTGAAGGAGCCCTTGGAGGCGGCGTGCCAGCGGTCCTCGTAGTGGAACACCACGCCGAGGCTGCCGTCGACCTTGTCGTACACCTCGAAGGGTTCGTCGGGCAGCGGCGGCGCGTAGGGGCGGCCGGTGGCGTGTTCGGACAGGTTGAAGAATTTGGGGAGGGGGAGGGCGACGATCCGTCCGGTGGCGTCGTCGGCCACGAGGCCGCGGCAGCGGGTGGTGGCCTCGTTCCAGTGCTGGGCGTACTGGCACGCGCGCGTGTACGTGTAGATCGACAGCGGCAGCTCGGGGTGGCGCTTGCGTGTGATGTGCCCCTCGTCGAGCGCGTCGGCCAGCTCGTCGGACGGCATCAGGTCGTGCAGAGTCAGGGTCGCCTGGCTCATGGGGTCCCTCCCGGGTGTTCGGTGATCCATTCTCGGTCGGGTCCGGGTCGGGAGGACAGCGAATATCCGGCGCGCGGAGCGGTCGGGGGCCCCTTTCGGGCCCGGACGGCGGGCTCCCGATCCCGGGCGTGTCGGTGGTGCCCCGTAGACTCGCGTCGCCCCGTCGGTGACGGAACCGGCGCAGTCGAAGGAAGCGAGCCCCATGAACCACGCGGACGGCACGGCACCGATCTACGCCGAGCTCATACGGGAGCGGGGGGATGTTCCGGGTGACGTCCGCCAGGTCGCCGAGGAGGTTCTGCGGGACCTGAGCCGGGTCATCCAGTTGCCGCCGCAGGGTGTTCCCGCGCCGCAGGCGCCGGTCGCCCACGCCGGTGTCGGCGCGCAGCTCGCCGTCGGCGGCCCCCAGGGCGGCATGAGGCCGAACGGCATGGGACCGGGTGGCATGGGACCGAACGGCATGGGTCAGGGCGGCATGGGTCAGGGCGGCATGGGTCAGGGCGGCATGGGACCGAACGGCATGGGTCAGGGCGCCGCGATGATGGCCCACCCGCAGCCCGGCGCCTCCGTCATGCCGCACCGCCCGCAGCTCTAGGACCTGTCCGGAAGTCCCGTCCGGCTCGCGGCGCCTCGCACGCGCGACCGCCGCGTCGTCGTGCCGGGCTCCGTCGGACCAGGACCTCGCCATGGTCCGCCGGGCAGGACGGGATCCCGTTGTCGGTGCCGTGCGCGATGCTGGCTCCGCAACGGCCTGTGCCACCACGGGGGCGGGCCGCGTTCGGTGATCAGGGGATGACGACATGGCCGAGGTTCTGCTCTTCCATCACGCGCTCGGGCTGACCGAGGGGGTCGCCGCGTTCGCCGGCGAGCTGCGGCGGTCCGGGCACACGGTGCACACGCCCGACCTGTACGACGGCCGCACGTTCACGGACCTGGAAGCCGGCGCGGGGTACGCGGAAGAGGTCGGCTTCGACACGCTCCTGGAGCGTGGCGTGCGAGCCGCCAGGGAGCTGCCCGAGGAGATCGTGTACGCCGGGTTCTCGCTCGGCGTGCTCCCCGCGCAGAAGCTGGCGCAGACCCGGCCCGGGGCGCTCGGCGCCGTGCTGTTGAGCGCGTGCGTGCCGGCGGACACCTTCGGCACGGCCTGGCCGGACGGTGTGCCCGCGCAGGTCCACGGCATGGACGCCGACCCCTGCTTCGCCGACGAGGGGGACGTCGAGGCCGCGCGCGCTCTCGTGGCGGGCGCCGCCGACCGGCGGCTCTTCCTCTACCCCGGGACCTCGCACCTGTTCGCGGAGCGCGGTGCGCCGTCCTACGTGCCGGAGGCGGCCGTCCTGTGCGTGGAGCGGGTGCTCTGCTTCCTCAGCGGCCTCAAGCGCTGAAGCACCGGCCCCACGCGCGGGACGGCAAGGACGGCGCCGAGAGCCGGTCGCCCCGCGCGCCCGGGTCCGGGGTCAGCCGATCGGTGGACCCCCGGGTCGTCCGTTCCGCCGTCGGCGCGGGGCCGGGCGGTGGAGCGGCCGGGTCGGGGTGCGGGCGGAGGATCGGGGCAGGGCGTGGACCCGTCTCCGGCGGGGCCGGCCGCCCGGTCCCCCGTACCGAGGAGTCCGTCATGGCAGCGTTCCGCCGTTCGTCCCGTTCCGCCCGTGTGCCGGTGCCCGCGGCGGTGGCCGTGGCCCTGCTCGCGGGGTGCGCGCAGGGGGCCGGAGGGGCGGCCTCCGCCGCGGACCCGACGCCGCGTGCCCCGGTCTCCTCCGGGGCGACCGGGCCCGGTTCGTCCGTCACCGTGACGCCCGCGCCGGCCGGGACGGGCGCGGGCTCGCCGGGCACCCTGCTCGTCACCGACTTCGGCTCCGACACGGTCACCTTCGTGGACCCCGCGCGCGGTGCGACCGGCTCCGTGGAGGTCGGCACCGCTCCGTACGGGCTGGTGGTCGGCGAGGACGGGCGCGCGTGGGTGGCGACCGCCGAAGGGGTGGCGGTCGTGGACACGGCGACCCGCCGGCGTCTCGCGCTCGTGCCGTACCGCACGGACACCGGCCCGGTGACGACCGGCGAGTACCGGGGCGGGGGCATGGGCATCGCGCTCTCGCCGGACGGGCGCCGGGCGTACGTGGGGGTCAACGTGCCCGGCGGGAACGGCGCACTGGAGGTCGTCGACACGACGGCGCTGCGGGTCGTGGACGCGGTGGAGGTGGGCCGACGCCCGTTCGACGTGGACGTGTCGCGGGACGGCGCCGAGGTGTACGCGACGAACCACGACTCCTTCGACGTCACCGTCGTCGCCGCGGACGCCCTGCGGACGCGCCGGGTGGAGGTCGCCCCGTACGGCACGGAGGGCGGGCTCGGCTCGTGGCTCAAGCCGCACTACACGGCCGTGCGTCCGTCGGACGGCAAGCTGCTGCTGCCCTTCGAGGGCGAGCGCCTCGCGGTGGTCGACCCGCGGACCGGCCGCACGGCGATCGAGCCGATGACCGCGAACACCCACCAGCACGGCGTGACCGTGACCGCCGACGGCACCCTGTTCACCGTGGGCACGGGACCGATCGACCCCGACGCGGACCGCGGCCCGTCCCTGACCGTCCGTACGCCAGCCGGGGCCGAGCGGGTGTACCCGCTGGAGGGGCCGCACGAGAGCGTGGCCGTGTCCCGGGACGGCCGCACCGCCTATGTGACGGGTGGGTTCACCCGGGACGGGTACTGGGACGGGCTGAGCGTCGTCGACCTCGCCTCGGGCGACACCCGGCGCCTCGCCGCGGGATCGCGGCCCCTGGGCGTCGTCGTCCTCTGACGCGCGGGCCTCGCCGAAGAGCGGTACCGAGCCAATGAGGATAGAAAGGGTGAAACGCGGATAGTCGGATGAAGACAGCCCCGTGGGCTCACCTGGCCCGGGGCAATGGCGTGATGCACGCTCCTACGGAAGGGCGGACAGCGTGACTCGACCGAGGATTCTCGTGGTGGGCGCGGGATTCGCCGGAGTGGGCTGTGTGCGGAGGCTCGAACGGCGCCTCGCGGAGCGGGAGGCGTTGATCACGCTCCTGTCGCCGTTCTCGTACCAGCTGTACCTGCCGCTGCTCCCCCAGGTGGCGGCGGGGGTGCTGACCCCGCAGTCGGTGGCCCTGTCGCTGCGGCGCAGTCAGCGGCACCGCACGCGGATCGTCCCGGGCGGCGTGGTGGGGATCGACACGGCGGCCAAGGTCTGCGTGGTGCGCACGATCTCCGGCGAGTACGTGACGGAGCCGTACGACCACCTGGTCCTCGCGCCCGGCAGTGTGACCCGCAGTTTCGACATCCCGGGGCTCGCCGAGCACGCGCGGGGCATGAAGACGCTGGCGGAGGCCGTGTACATCCGCGACCACGTCATCGCCCAACTGGACCTGGCCGACGCGAGCAACGACGAGGAGGAGCGGGCCGCCCGCCTGCGGTTCGTGGTGGTCGGCGGCGGTTACGCGGGCACGGAGACGGCGGCCTGTCTCCAGCTGCTCACCCACAACGCGGTCAAGCGCTACCCGCGGCTCGACCCGAGCCTCATCAAGTGGCACCTGGTCGACATCGCGCCGAAGCTGATGCCGGAACTCGGCGAGAAGCTCGGCTCCGCCGCGACGGACATCCTGACCAAGCGCGGCATCGAGGTCTCGCTGGGCGTCTCGGTCGCCTCGGTCGACGAGAAGACGGTCACGCTCACCGACGGGCGGACGCTGCCCAGCCGGACACTGATCTGGACCGCCGGCGTGGCCGCGAGTCCGCTCATCGGCACGCTCGGCGCGCAGACCCTCCGCGGACGGCTCGTCGTCTCCGCGGAGATGGACGTGCCGGGACTCGAAGGCGTGTGGGCCCTCGGGGACGCGGCCGCGGTGCCCGACCTCGCCAAGGGCGAGGAGGGGGCGATCTGCCCGCCGACCGCGCAGCACGCCATGCGGCAGGGCAAGGCGGTCGCGGACAATCTGGTCGCCACGCTGCGCGGCGAGCCGACGCATCCGTACACGCACAAGGACCTCGGTCTCGTGGTGGACCTCGGCGGCAGGGACGGCGTCTCGAAGCCGCTCGGCGTGGAGCTGCACGGCATGCCGGCGCAGGCCGTGGCCCGGGCGTACCACTGGGGGGCACTGCGGACCAACGTGGCCAAGACCCGCGTGATGACGAACTGGCTGCTCAACGCCGCCGCGGGCGACGACTACGTGCGCACCGGGTTCCTGGCGTCGAAGTCGGGGACGCTGCGGGACTTCGAGTACACGGACGCCTATCTGACGCCGGAGCAGGTACGCAGCCACACCGCCTCGTTCCGCGGGGCGGTCGGGGCCGGCGGCGACTGACCCGGCCCCGGCCGGCCGGCCCCGTCAGCGCGCCAGATCGGCGGCCGGGCCCATGACGACGACGGGCTCCCCGGCCGGGTCGAGGGCGCGGAGGAGTTCGCGGAGTGCTTCGCGTTCCAGCGTCACGCAGGCCTGGGTGGGCCCGCCGTGGTCGACGTGGATCCAGACGCCGCCGCCTCTCCCGGCGCCGAGGGGGCGTTCCTTGTCGAGCGGGGTCCGGCCGGGGACCCGGTTGTAGTCGATGGCGACGACGTGGTCGAAGGAGCCTTCGAGGGGCTCGCCGGAGAAGCCCGTGCCGCTGATCGCGAACTCGGCGTCCTGGTCGTAGGGGAGGCGGGCCCCGGGGTCCGGCAGGCGGCCTCCCGCGTCGCCGAGCCGGAAGACGCCGATCGGGGTGCGCAGGTCCCCCGCGAAGTGCTCCGGGGTCCAGCCGCGCAGCGCGTTGTGCGCGGGCCAGGGGCCGGCGGACTCGGTCCAGCGGCCGGCCGGGCCCCGTGCGTACAGCGTCGCGGTGGCCGTGTTGTCGTCCGGCCCCGTGCCGGTGACGACGAGCGCCTGGGAGGTGCCGTCGGGCACGAAGGCGTGGGTGGCGGGGCCGATGCCGGGGATGCGGGCCGCGGGGGCCGGCGCGGACGCGAGGCTGTTCGCGGCGGTGTCGGGCCGGGTCCCCTCGGGGCGGGCGTCGCCCGCCGCGGGCGCGCTCGTGGGACTGTGCGCGGGGGCGGGTGGCGCGGTGCTCGCGCAGCCGGTGAGCAGCAGGGCCGCGCACAGTGTGCCGGCGCCGAGCAGCGCGGGGGCGCCCTTGCGTACGGACATGGGACGGCATCCTCCTGGCCGGGGGCAATGCAGCGATCCGTACCCGTTCGGTGGTCCGCGCGTCACGCCGTGCCCGCGGCCTCACCCGTACGGCCGCTTCCGCGGTGGCGGAGGGACGTCGTTCGTGGCAGACCGCGGTCCGGTCCACCGGATGCCGACGGGGCTTCGTACCAGGCCACCTTCCGCGGATTGGCCCCCGCGCGAGCGCTGGCGGGCTGTCTACGCTGAGGCCATGCACCCCACGCTCGCCGCCGACCTCGACCGGCTTCCCGAACTCCTGCAGTCCGCCCGCGACTTCGCGGCCCGTGAGCTCTCCGGGCTCGGGGAGAGGCCGGTGGCCACCGCGGCGAAGGCGCCCGACGCCGGTCCGCTCCCGGTGGCGGGGGTCGGCGCGCAGGGCGCGCTGGAGCGGTTCGCCGAGCGCTGGGAGCCGGGGTTCTCCGGCTCGGCGGGGCCGCGCTACCTCGGCTTCGTGACCGGCGGCGCCACGCCCGCCGCCCTCACCGGCGACTGGCTCACCGGCGCGTACGACCAGAACGGTTCGAGTGGGGGCGGTTCGACCGCCGACGCCCTGGAGCGCGAGACGCTGGGCTGGCTGCGCGAGTTGTTCGGTCTGGGCGAGGCGCACCGGGGCGCGTTCGTGAGCGGTGCCACGATGTCCAACACCGTGGGTCTCGCCGTGGCCCGGGAGTGGCTGGGCGAGCGCCGGGGGGTGTCGGTGTCCCGGGAGGGGGTGGCCGCGCTCGGTCCTGTGCACGTGCTGTCCGGGAGCCCGCACTCCAGCGTCACGAAGGCGCTGTCCTTCCTGGGGGTCGGCCGCGACCGGCTGCGGCCGGTGCCGCTGCTCGGAGGGGCGCGCGAGGCCGTGGACGTGGGGCGCCTCGCGGAGGCGCTGGAGGCGCTGGCCGGGGAGCCCGCCGTGGTGGTCGCCAACGCCGGGACGGTGAACACGGTCGACTTCGACGATCTGCGGGCGATCGGCGCGTTGAAGGAGCGGTACGACTTCTGGCTGCACGTGGACGCCGCGTTCGGCGCGTTCGCCGCGCTCTCCCCGGCGCACGCGCCGCTGGTCGACGGGCTCGACGCCGCCGACTCGATCTGTGTGGACCTGCACAAGTGGCTGAACGTCCCGTACGACGCGGCCGTCCAGTTCACCCGCCGTCAGGACCTCCAGGTGCGGGTCTTCCACAACGAGTCGCCGTATCTGGGCATGCCCGCCGGCACCCCCGCGTTCCTCCATCTGACGCCGGAGAACTCGCGGCGGCTGCGGGCCCTGGCGACCTGGTTCTCGCTGACCGCGTACGGGCGCGAGGGCCACGCCGAGATCGTGGAGCGGTGCGTGGCACTGGCCCGGCGGCTCGGCGAGGGGATCTCCGCCGTCCCCGGGCTGCGACTCCTCGCGCCGGTGCACCTGAACGTCGTCTGCTTCACCCTCGCCGACGACCCGACGGCGGAGCGGCTGGAGGCCCTGGCGGGGGCGGTGGCGGACTCGGGCGAGGCGTTCCTCACCCCCACGGTCCTGCACGGGACGCCCGCCCTGCGCGCCGCGTTCAGCAACTGGCGTACGACGGAGGCGGACACGGACCGCGTCCGGGAGGCGCTCGCGCGGGCGGTCCGGGGGCTTCGCGCGGCGGTGGACGGGTGACCGCCGACGCCCGGACCGGCGGGGGACGGGTGACCGGCGGGGGACGGGTGACCGGCGGGGGACGGGTGACCGGCGGTGGCCGGACCGAAAGCGGTTGACCCGGCCACGGGGGCGCGGTTTCACGGAGGCGGAGCGCTGTCTCCTGCCGGGCGACACGATTCCGTTCGTCGCGCTGCGGCTGGGCTGACGGGCCGTCCCCGCACCGCCAACTGACGATCCGTCAGATCTTTGTGTCACGGGTCTGGGAACCTTCGGCGCCCGGCGCTACCCTCCGCGCATGATTCGGACGGTGGTGTGGGGTACCGGAAATGTCGGGCGCGCGGCCATTCGCGCCGTGGACGCCCATCCAGGCCTGGAACTCGCGGCGGTGCTGGTGTCCGACCCGGCGAAGGTCGGGCGGGACGCGGGCCGGCTCGCGGGGCTCGGGTACGACCTCGGGGTGGCGGCCGACGACGACGTCGGGGCCGTGCTCGACGGGCGGCCGGGGGCTGTGGTGTACGCGGCTTCCGGCGACACCCGGCCCGACGGGGCGCTCGCCGACGTGGCACGGGCGGTGGCGGCGGGCGCGGTGGTGGTGACGCCCGCCCTCTACCCGCTGTACGACCAGCGCAACGCGCCGCCGGAGTTCCGGGACCCGGTGCTCGCGGCGGTCGCCGAGGGCGGCGGCTCGCTGTTCGTGTCCGGCGTGGACCCGGGCTGGGGCAACGACGTGCTGCCGCTGCTGGTGAGCGGTCTCGCCGCCACCGTGGACGTGGTCCGCTGCCAGGAGATCTTCGACTACTCCACGTACGAGCAGGAGGAGTCGGTCCGGGAGCTGGTGGGAATGGGCCGGCCGATGGACTACGAGCCGCCGATGCTGTGGCCCTCGGTTCCCACCATGATCTGGGGCGGGCAGATACGGCTGATGGCCCGCGCCCTCGGCGCCGAACTCGACGAGATCCGCGAGACGATGGAGCGCCGCCCGCTGGAGTCCACCGTGAAGACACGGACGATGGGCGTCTTCGAGGCCGGTACGCAGGGTGCGATCCGCTTCGAGGTGCAGGGCATCGTCGGCGGGGAGCCCCGCATCGTCATCGAGCACGTCACCCGGATCCATCCCTCGTGCGCGCCGGACTGGCCGGTGCCGCCGGACGGGGCGGGGGCGCACCGGGTGATCGTCGAGGGAAGTCCCCGGATCGAGGTGACGGTGGCGGCGACCGACGAGGGCGAGAACCGGTCGGCGGGTGGGAACGCCACGGCGGTGGGCCGGCTCGTCGGGGCGATCGACTGGCTGGTGGCGGCGGAACCGGGACTGTACGACGCGCTGGACGTACCGCTGCGGCCCGCGGTCGGGAAGCTGGGAAGGAGAACACGGTGATCATCGACATTCCCGAGGGCCAGGAGCCCATCGGGTACGTGTGGGGCGACATGGTGCCGGAGATCGGGACGGCGGCGGCGAACTTCTCGCTGTCGGTGTACGCCCACACGACCCTGGGGCTGCGCGAGTTCGAGGCGGCCCGGCTGCGGATCGCGCAGATCAACGGCTGCGGGTTCTGCCTGGACTGGCGTACCGACCGGGACGGCGAGAAGGTCGAGGACGGCTTCGACGAGGTGGTCGCGGCCTGGCGGGAGACGGAGGTCTCGGAGAGCTTCGACGAGCGGACGAGGCTCGCGGCCGAGTACGCGGAGCGGTACGCGCTGGACCACCACGGCCTCGACGAGGAGTTCTGGGCGCGGATGACGGCCCGGTACAGCCAGGCCGAGATCGTGGAGCTGACGATGAGCCTGGGCTCGTGGCTGGCGTTCGGGCGGCTGAACCGGGTGCTCGGGCTCGACACGGTGTGCGTGCTGCCGACGCACTGAGGAGCGCGAAGAGGGGCCGGCCGGTGTTCCGGCCGGCCCCTCGTGCCGTTCACGAGGTCAGAAGTCCTCGGCGACGATCCGTTCGATGTTGCGTTCGGCGAGGGCCGTGATGGTGACGAAGGGGTTGACGCTGGTGTTGCCGGGGATCAGGGATCCGTCGATGGCGTAGAGGCCGGGGTGGCCGTGGAGCCGGCCGTAGTTGTCGGTCGCCCTGCCCAGGACCGCGCCGCCGAGCGGGTGGTACGTGAGGTGGTCGCCCCAGATCTTGTACGCGCCGAAGAGGTCGGTGCGGTAGATCGTGCCCTCCTTGCTGTTGATCTTGTCGAAGATGGACTTGGCCATGTCGATGGACGTCTGCTTCCAGGCCCGGTCCCAGCTCAGGTCGACCCTGCCGGTGGAGGGGTTCCAGGAGAACTCGGCACGGCGCGGCGTGCGCGTGATCGAGAGGTAGAAGGAGGCGTAGGTCTCGATGCCGGTGGGCAGCGGGGCGACCTCGGCGAAGGCTCCGCCGGCGTTCCAGTTGTCGATGCCCGCGGTGGGCATGGAGGACTGGAGCTTTCCGGTCGGGTCCCACATGTGGTTGGCCCGGCCGCACATGACGTTGCCGTTGTCGCCCCAGCCCTTGCCGATGTGCTCGTTGAGCGACGGCAGGGCGCCGGTCGCCTTGAGGCGGGTGAGGAGCTTGCTGGTGCCGACGCTGCCCGCGGCGAAGAAGACCCGGTCCGCGCGGACGGTCTTGGTGACGAGGGTCGCGCCGGTGGTGTCGATCTGGTCGATGACGACGGTGTAGCCGCCGGCGGCGGCCGGACTGACGGAGGTCACCCGGTGCAGCGGGGAGACGCTCACCCGGCCGGTGGCGGCGGCCTGGGCGAGGTACGTCTTCTGGAGGCTCTTCTTGCCGGCGTTGTTGCCGTAGATGACCTCGCCCGCCAGGGCGGACTTCTGGACGGACCCGGCGGCCTCCTGCTTCATGTAGTCCCAGTCGTAGACGTTGGGCACGAACACGAAGGGGAAGCCGGAGCGCTGGGCGTGTTTGCGGCCGACGCGGGCGTACTGGTAACAGTCCGCGTTCTCCCACCAGTTCACGTCCACCGAGGTGACGCCCAGGCCCGCGTTGGCGCGCGGGTAGTAGGTGGCGTACATCTCGGCCGGGTCGACGGTCGGGAGGATCTCCGGGAAGCGCTCCCGGAGGGGTGTGACGGCCATGCCGCCGTTGACGAGGGAGCCTCCGCCGACGCCGCGCCCCTGGTAGACGGTGATCCCGGCGAAGTCCTCGGCGTCGAGGATGCCGGTGTGGACGGGAACGTCCTTGTCCAGGGGGAAGCCGAGGAACTGGCTCAGGGGCTGCTTGGTTCGGGTGCGCAGCCAGAAGGAGCGGTAGTCCGGGGTGGTGGTGTTCGCGAAGATCTTGCCGTCGGGGCCGGGGGCGTCCCAGGCCATGCCCATCTCGATCATGTGGACGTCCACGCCCGCGCGGGCGAGCCGCAGGGCGGCGACGGAGCCGCCGTAGCCGGTGCCGATGACGAGGGCGCGCACCTGGGACCCGTCGGTGATGGGGGTGCAGTTCAGGCCGGGGACCTCGGCGCGGGCGGGGGTCGTGATCGTGCCGGCGAGGGCTGCGGCGCCGAGAACAGAACCTGTTCCCGCGAGAAAACTGCGGCGGCTTACGCGGTGGTTTCCCTGGGCGGACAGGGGGTGTTCACTCATGTGATCTTCCTCACTCGCGAGTGAATGGGAACACGTTCTACGACTGGCCGCCGAGGAAGTCACGAGAAACTGCCGGGTAACTTCCGGCCGGACACGCCCTCTTGATCGCCTCTGCTATGGACGTGGCATGGGCCCGCGCCGCGGGCGGCGGCTCCGCCCGACCCCCGCACGCGGCGGCTCCCGGCACGATGACAGGCCGCAGAGGGCCCGCCACCGTGTCGGGAGCCGGTGGAGCGGGTGCTCAGGCGAGCGACGTGCCCGGGGCGCCGGTCAGGCGCTCGGGGGTGAGGAGTTCGGCGAGGCGCTGGGCGGGCAGCAGGCCCTTCTCCAGGGTGAGCTCGACGACTCCGCGGCCGGTGGCGAGCGCCTCCTGGGCGATGGCGGTGGCGGCGGTGTAGCCGAGGTGCGGGTTGAGGGCGGTGGCGAGGCCGATGGAGTTCTCCACAGCGGCCCGCAGCGCCTCGGTGTTGGCGGTGATGCCGGTGACGCAGCGCTCGGCGAGGGTCAGACAGGCGGCGCGCAGCGAGAGCAGGCTCTTCGACAGGGCGTGGAAGATGACCGGTTCGAAGGCGTTGAGCTGGAGCTGTCCCCCCTCGGCGGCCATCGTGATGGTGATGTCGTTGCCGATGACCTCGAAGGCGACCTGGTTGACGACCTCGGGGATCACCGGGTTGACCTTGCCGGGCATGATGCTGGAACCGGCCTGGACCGGCGGCAGGTTGATCTCGTTGAGGCCGGCCCGCGGGCCGGAGGAGAGCAGCCGCAGGTCGTTGCAGGTCTTGGAGAGCTTGACCGCGATGCGCTTGAGGACGCCGGAGAGCTGGACGAAGGCGCCGCAGTCCTGGGTGGCCTCGATGAGGTTGGCGGAGGTGACGAGCGGCAGCCCGGTCAGCTCGGCGAGGTGCCGGCGGGCGGTCTCGGCGTACCCCGGGGCGGCGTTGAGGCCGGTCCCGATGGCGGTGGCACCGAGGTTGATCTCGTGGATGAGCTCGATCGCCTCGGCGAGCCGGCCGCGGTCCTCCTCCAGCATCACCGCGTACGTGGAGAACTCCTGGCCCAGCGTCATGGGCACCGCGTCCTGGAGCTGGGTGCGGCCCATCTTCACGACGTCGCGGAACTCCAGGGCCTTGGCGGCGAAGGCGTCCTGGAGGACCGCCATGGCCTTCAGGAGTTCCCGGGCGGCGCCGATGGCGGCGATGCGGATCGCCGTCGGGTAGACGTCGTTGGTCGACTGGCCGAGGTTGACGTCCTCGTTGGGGTGCAGTCGCGCGTAGTCGCCCTTGGGGCGGCCGAGCAGCTCCAGGGCCCGGTTGGCGACGACCTCGTTGGCGTTCATGTTGGTGGACGTGCCGGCGCCGCCCTGGACGACGTCCACGACGAACTGGTCGTGGAGCCGTCCCGTACGGATCTCCCGGCAGGCGCCGGCGATGGCGGCGGCCTTGTCGGCGGGGAGCAGGCCGAGCTCCTCGTTGGCGCGGGCCGCGGCCTCCTTGACGGCGGCCAGCGCGTCGATCAGGAGGGGGTAGGCGGAGATCGGGGTGCCGGTGATGGCGAAGTTCTCGGTGGCGCGCAGCGTGTGGACGCCCCAGTAGGCGTCGGCCGGGACCTCCCGGTCGCCGAGCAGGTCGTGCTCGGTGCGGACCGGTGCGTCGTGCGGAGCCGGTGCGGGAACCATGGATGCCGTCCTTGAGGAGTGCGGGGCGTGCGAAGGAGCGGGGCCGCCGACCTGTACGGCGCCGGGGCACCCGCGGTGGGAGGCGGATGCTCGCCGCCGCGTACGGCGACGGGGACACCCGCGCGGTGAGAGACGGATGCTCGTCGCCTGCGGCGACGGGACACCCGCGCGGAGAGGGGCGGGCACTCGCCGACGCGCACCACGGGACGCTCGCGCCGGTGAAGAGCGGGCACTCGCCGGCGCGCACGACGGGGCATCCGCGCCGGTGAACGGCGGGCGCTCGTCGGCGCGCGGGCCGGGGGCACGCGCGCGGTGCGAGGCGGGAGCGCGGCGGCGCGTACGGCGCCGGAGGGCGTCCGCGCGGTGGGGTTGGGCTCCGGCTCGCGGGCGGGCGGGGGGATGCACCGCCCGCGAGCCGGGGTTCTGGGGGGTGCGCCGGTCAGGCGCGGCCCGCGACGGCCGTGGCGGACCGGGAGCCGCCGGTGGCGAGGGCGGGCTCGGCGCGGACCGGGCCCTGCAGGAGGCGGCGCAGCAGGGCGGTGCTGCGGGCGGGGTCGCCGCTGCCGCCGTCGGCGAGAAGCGTGGCGAGGAGGGCGATCCGGGCCTGGGCGGACCGGAGCGTGCCGGTCAGCACGGCGCCGGCGGCGACGAGGTCGACCGCGCCGCCGCCCGTGTAGATCTCGGCGAGCGGCCCGGCGGGCACCCGGGTGCTGACGGCGACGAGGACGCCCTGGGCGACCGCGTCCGCGACGGCGGCGACGATCTCCGGGGTGGCGTTGCCCGCGCCGGTCGCCTCCAGGACGATGCCCCGGGCGCCGGCGGCGACGGCCGCGTTCAGGAGGAACGGGTCGCCGTCGGAGTGGTGGGTGACGATGTCGACGCGCGGCAGCGGGGTGGCGTCGGGGCCGGTGGCGCCGGGTGTCGCGGTCCCCGCGGCGGCGGGGAGCGGCAGCGGCGCCGGGCGCTCCGGCTGGCGCTCGATGTCGACGCGGGAGAAGCCGACGCGGCCGAGGCGCTCGGCGGAGGGGTCGGAGAAGGCGTCGGCGGCGAGCGTCTGGGTCTTGACGGTGCCGCGTGCCGCGTGGACGCGGCCGTCGAAGACGACCAGGACGCCGAGTTCGCGGACGCTCGCGGCGACCTGGAGCGCGTCGTACAGGTTGCCGGGGCCGTCGCCGTCGCCGGTGCCGAAGGGGCGCTGGGCGCCGGTGAGGACGACCGGGCGGGCGTCGACGTGGTGGAGGTCGAGGAGGAAGGCCGTCTCTTCCAGCGTGTCGGTGCCGTGGGTGACCACGACGCCGTCGACGCCGGGGTCGGCGAACGTCTCGTGGACGGTCCGGAGCAGGGCGAGCTGGTGTGCGGCGGTCATGCGGGAGCTGTTGACGTTGAAGAGGTCGACGACCTCGACGGTGACGCCCTCGGGGAGGGGCGCGGTGGCCAGGACGTCGTCGCCCGAGGCGTCCGCCGCGTACCCGGTGCCCTGCCAGCGGCTGGCGATCGTGCCGCCCGTGCTGATGACGACGATCCGGCGCGCTCCCCCGTCGTTCGTCCGCTTCATGCCTGCCGTCCTCACTCCGTACCCATATCTCCCTGCTGTCGCAACGATAGGACAGGAGGCGCGCAAGACGATTGCGAAATCCTCCGCCTGAACGTTTCACCGTGGTGGATAATTGCGCCATGGACCGAATCGATCTCCACATCTTGCGCGAGCTCCAGAACGACGGCCGGCTGAGCAACCAGGAGCTGGCCCAACGGGTGGGGCTCAGCGCCTCCCCCTGCCTGCGCCGGGTGCGCCAGCTGGAGCAGGACGGGGTGATCCAGGGCTACCGGGCGATCATCGACCCGGAGGCGGTGGGGCGGGGCTTCGAGGTGCTCGTCTCGGTGGAGGTGCGGCGGGACCGGGAGACGGTGGAGGCCTTCGAGGAGGCGCTCCAGGACGTCCCGGACGTGATCGAGGCCTACCGCCTGTTCGGCAGCCCCGGCTGCCTGCTGCGGATCGCGGTGGCCGACCTCGCGGCGTACGAGCGGCTGTGGATCGAGCGGCTGACGACCCTGGCGGGGGTCACGGAGGTCAACTCGCAGATCATCATGAAGCGGATCAAGGAGCCGAAGGGGATGCCGGTGGACGTCCGGGGCGTCTGAGCACCCTTGTGGTGGTTCGGTTGCCCGAGATGCGAGAACGTCACGCAACAGCCTCCTCCCCGTTACATGACAGGTACCTGTCTTGTGCCACGCTCCCGGCTGACACGAAGTCAACACGCGTAGAACGCGGAACCCTTGAGCCGGTCCGCGTCCCGGCGCGTGACGCACCCGGGAAAGGGCACCCCCCATGTCCGTTGCACAGACAGGCCGCCGGAAGGCCTGGGCGGCATCCATAGCCGCCGTCCTCGTCTCCCTCACCCTCCCGACGGTCACCGCGACCCCCGCGAGCGCCACCACCACGGCGTACGACAGCACGTACTACAAGAACGCGATCGGCAAGACCGGGACCAGCCTGAAGTCCTCGCTGCACACGATCATCGGCAGCCAGAGCAGGATCTCGTACGACGCGGTCTGGAACGCCCTGAAGAACACCGACCAGGACCCGAACAACACCGCCAACGTGCTCCTGCTCTACAGCGGCACCTCCCGCAGCAAGTCCCTCAACGGCGGCGACGTGGGCGACTGGAACCGCGAGCACACCTGGGCCCAGTCCCACGGCAACTTCGGCACCTCCGCCGGCCCCGGCACCGACCTCCACCACCTGCGCGCGGCGGACGTCCAGGTCAACGGCATCCGCGGCAACAAGGACTTCGACAACGGCGGCAGCGCGGTCAGCGGCGCGCCCGGCAGCTACACGGACAGCAACTCCTTCGAGCCGCGCGACGCCGACAAGGGCGACGTGGCCCGCATGATCCTCTACATGGCCGTCCGCTACGAGGGCGACGACGCCTGGGCGGACCTGGAGCCCAACGACTCGACCACCAACGGCAGCGTCCCCTTCCACGGCCGCCTCTCGGTCCTGAAGCAGTGGAACGAGCAGGACCCGCCGAGCGCGTTCGAAGAGCGCCGCAACGACATCATCTTCAACACCTACCAGCACAACCGGAACCCGTTCATCGACCACCCGGAGTGGATCGAGGCGATCTGGTAGACCCGGCCGACCGGCCCGGGCACCTCACGGGTGCCCGGGCCGACCCCTACGCATGACCACTCCGGACGCCTTCAAACGCGAAGCGCCGGATTTTCTCATGTTGCCGAAGAGCCGGACGCCCACTTCGTGGGACGTTATCCATCCGTTACAAACGGGCATTCTGTCCGCATTTCGTGCGTGTCGCCGTGCACCGCAAGGTCGATTCCGCCCACCGGAGCGCCCGGCGCATCTATCACGCCCACGACCTCTCGAACAACCCCTTGGCCCGAGGAAGTTCAGACGGTCGCTCGGTAGCTTCGGCGCCCATGACCACTGCGCCCACTGCCCCTCTGACCTCCCCTGTCGACGGCGTCACCATCGGACCGGCCCACGTCGCGGACGGCGCCGACCTCTGGCGGATCGCCCGCGGCTCCGGCGAGCTCGACCTCAACTCTCCGTACAGCTACCTGCTGTGGTGCCGTGACTTCGCCGACACCACCGCCGTCGCCCGGGACGCCTCCGGCCGCCCCGTCGGCTTCGTCACCGGCTATCTGCGCCCCGACGCACCGGGAACGCTGTTCGTCTGGCAGGTCGCCGTGGAGGGTTCGCACCGCGGAACCGGGGTAGCCGGGGCCCTGCTGGACGCCCTGTCCGACCGCGTGGCCGCCGAACACGGCCTGCACCGGATCGAGGCGACCGTCACGCCGGGGAACCTGGCGTCCGACCGGCTCTTCCGGTCCTACGCCCGCCGGCACGGGACGGACCTCACCCAGGAGGTCCTCTTCCCCGCCGCCGCCTTCCCCACGGCGGGGCACGAGTCCGAGGTGCTGTACCGCATCGGTCCCCTCGGCTCCCCCGAAGCCTGAGCCGTCCCGCACCCGCACCCGCACCCGCACGCACACACGCACACACGCACACACGCCGAACGACACCCTGGAGAAGACCCTCCGTGACCCTCACCGACATCGCCCCCTCCGTCTTCGAGACCGTCGAGTCGGAGGTCCGCAGCTACTGCCGCGCCTGGCCGGTCGTCTTCGAGCGCGCCACCGGCAGCCGGCTGTACGACGAACAGGGGCGGCCGTACCTCGACTTCTTCGCCGGCGCGGGCTCGCTGAACTACGGCCACAACAACCCGGTGCTCAAGCGCGCCCTCCTCGACTACCTCGCCGACGACGGCGTCACCCACGGCCTCGACATGTCGACCACGGCCAAACGCGACTTCCTGGAGGCCTTCCGCGCGACCGTCCTGGAGCCCCGGGCCCTGCCGTACAAGGTGATGTTCCCCGGCCCGACGGGCACCAACGCGGTCGAGGCCGCCCTCAAGCTCGCCCGCAAGGTCACCGGCAGGGAAACGGTCGTCTCCTTCACCAACGCCTTCCACGGGATGTCGCTCGGCTCGCTCGCCGTCACCGGCAACGCCGCCAAACGCGCCGGGGCCGGCGTGTCCCTCCACCACGCCACCCGGATGCCCTTCGACCACTACCTCGGCGACCTGGTCCCGGACTTCCTCTGGTTCGAGCGGCTCCTCGACGACCCCGGCTCCGGCCTCGACCACCCCGCCGCCGTCATCGTCGAGACGGTGCAGGGCGAGGGCGGCGTCAACGTCGCCCGCGCCGCATGGCTCCGCGGGCTCTCCGAGCTCTGCCGCCGGCACGACATGCTCCTCGTCGTGGACGACGTCCAGATGGGCTGCGGCCGCACCGGCGACTTCTTCTCCTTCGAGGAGTCGGGCATCACGCCCGACATCGTCACCCTCTCCAAGTCCATCAGCGGCTACGGCCTCCCCCTGGCCCTCTGCCTGTTCCGGCCGGAACTCGACGTGTGGGAGCCGGGCGAGCACAACGGCACCTTCCGCGGCAACAACCCCGCCTTCGTGACCGCCACCGCCGCCCTGGACGCGTACTGGCGGGACAGCGCCCTGCGCGAGCGCACGCTCGGCCGGGCGGACCGGGTGGAGAGCGCCCTCCTCGACCTGTGCGACGCCGACGGACGCGCGGGCCGCGCCGTCCGCGGGCGCGGCCTGGTGTGGGGCCTGGAGTTCGCCGACGGGGAGCGCGCCGAGGCCGTGTGCCGGCGGGCCTTCGAACTCGGGCTGCTCCTGGAGACGTCGGGGCCGCGCGGCGAGGTCGTCAAACTGCTGCCCCCGCTGACCGCCACGGACGACGAACTCGACGAGGGCCTCGGCATCCTGGCCCGCTCCGTGCGCCACACCGCCGGCCGTCTCGCCGCCTGAGCACCCGCCCCGAGCCCCGATCGGCTCACCCGCCCACCCCGCCACGGAAAGGCCACCGCCCATGATCGTCCGTTCCTTCGACGAGCTGGAGAACACCGAGCGGCACGTGAGGGCCGCGTCCGGGACCTGGGAGAGCAAGCGCATCGTGCTGGCCCGCGAGCGTGTCGGCTTCTCCCTCCACGAGACGGTCCTGTACGCCGGAACCGAGACCTCCATGTGGTACGCGCACCACGTCGAAGCCGTCGTCTGCACCGCAGGCGAGGCCGAGCTCACCGACCACGAGACGGGCCTGACGCACACCATCGTGCCCGGAACGATGTACCTGCTCGACCGGCACGAGCGCCACACCCTCAAGGTCAAGCGTGACTTCCGCTGCCTGTGCGTCTTCAACCCGCCCGTCACCGGCCGCGAGGACCACGACGCGAACGGCGTCTACCCCCTCCTCACCGAGCCCGACCCGGCCTGAGGCGACGACGCGCCCGCAGACCGGTCCGTACCCGAAAGGAAGGCCCCCCGCCCCATGACCTCCGCCCCCGCACGCCCCGTCGACCTCTACCCCACCCGCGGCGCCGAGGAGGTGCTCATCGGACGCAAGGACCCCGTCGTGTGGTCCGAGCCCGGCACCCCGGGCCCCTTCTGGGCCCGTGAACTGGCCGACTACGACCGCGACGGGTTCGTCACGGTGGACGAACTCGTCACCCCCGCCGAGGTCGACGAACTCCGCGCCGAACTGGACCGGCTCGTCACCGACCCCGGCCTGCGGTCGGACGAGCGGGCGATCGTCGAGCCCCGCTCCCAGGAGATCCGCTCCGTCTTCGAGGTCCACCGGATCAGCGAGGTCTTCGCCCGGCTCGCGGAGGACCCGCGGATCGTGGGCCGCGCCCGCCAGATCCTGGGCTCCGACGTCTACGTCCACCAGTCGCGGATCAACGTCAAGCCCGGATTCGGCGCCAGCGGCTTCTACTGGCACTCCGACTTCGAGACCTGGCACGCCGAGGACGGCCTGCCGCAGATGCGGACGGTGTCGGTGTCGATCGCGCTGACGCCGAACCACACGACCAACGGCAGCCTGATGATCATGCCGGGCTCGCACCGCACCTTCCTGGGCTGCGCGGGCGAGACGCCCCGCGACAACTACAAGCGGTCCCTGCAGATGCAGGACGCCGGGACGCCCTCCCACGAGGCGCTGACGACCTTCGCGGACGCCTGCGGGATCCGCCACTTCACGGGCCCGGCGGGCTCCGCCACCTGGTTCGACTGCAACGCCCTGCACGGGTCGGGCGACAACATCACCCCGTACCCGCGGAGCAACGTGTTCCTCGTCTTCAACAGCGTCGAGAACCTCCCCGAGCTGCCGTTCGCCGCCCCGGTCCGGCGCCCCTCGTTCGTCGCCGCCCGCCCGGGGGACCGTCCGTGACGGGTTCCCCGCCCCGACGAACGCGCCCGTGACCTCCCCGCCCCGACGAACGCGCCCGTGACTTCCTCGGCGCACCGCACCGAGGAAGTCACGGTTGCTCGTGGAGGGAGGGGGTCACGGGTGCCCGTGCAGGAGCACGGAGGCGGTGCCGGCCGTGCGGTGGCGCTCGGCCCACGCTTCGAGGGCCGCACGGCAGGCGTGGTCGAGGTGCTGGACGCCGGCGAGGTCCAGTTCGACGGGCCGGTCGCCGGGCAGGGAGTCGAGCGTGTCGAGGATCTTCGGCAGGCGCAGGAAGTTGGCGTTGCCGGACAGCCGTACCCGCACGGGGCCGTGGCCGTCGTCGGTGTGCTCCACCCTGAGGTGGGAGACGTCCCAAGCCGCCTTGGCGACGGAGAGGACGAGGCCGATCAGGACGCCTTCGAGCATGCTGACGGTGACGATGGCGACGGCCGTCGCGACGAGGACGAAGGCCTCGCCCCGGTGGCCGCGCCACAGCGCGACGACGCCCCGGAAGGGGATCAGTTTCCAGCCGGCGTGGACGAGGATGCCGGCGAGCGCCGCGAGCGGCACGTGGGTGAGGGTGGCGGGCAGCAGGGCCGCGAAGAGCAGCAGCCACACGCCGTGGAGGACCCGGGACGCCTTCGTCCTGGCCCCGGCCTGGACGTTGGCGGAGCTGCGCACGATCACGGCGGTCATCGGCAGTGCGCCGAGCAGACCGCAGACGGTGTTGCCGAACCCCTGGGCGAGCAGTTCCTTGTCGTAGTCGGTACGGGGCCCGTCGTGCAGCCGGTCCACGGCCGCGGCGCCGAAGAGCGACTCGGCGGAGGCGATCAACGCGAAGGCGAGGACCGTGCCGAGCAGGGCGACGTCGGTCAGCGCGGCGAAGACGTCCGTTCCGGGCAGCCGTACCGAGTCAAGGACCCCGCTCACCCGCACGGTGGCCACCGGCAGCTCGAACAGGGCCGTCGCGAGGGCCGTCAGCAGGACCGCGACGAGCGCGCCGGGAACGGCCCGCAGCCGCTTCGGGACACGCCGCCATCCCACGATCACGAGGACGGTGAAGGCCGCGACGGCGAGCGGCGCCAGGCCGACGGCGCCGGTCAGGGCGTCCCAGAGGGCGGCGGGCAGTCCGGCGAGCCGCTCCAGGCCCGAGACCGGGGCGCTGATGCCGGCCGCCGCGTAGAGCTGCCCGGCCACGATGACGAGGCCGATGCCGGCGAGCATGCCCTCGACGACCGAGACGGAGATGGCACGGAACCAGCGGCCCCACTTGAGCAGGCCCATCACGATCTGGAGCAGTCCGGCGAGGAGTACGGCGACGCCGAGCGCGGGCAGTCCGAAGCTGCGGACCGCCTCGAAGACGAGGACGGTGAGTCCCGCGGCCGGACCGGAGACCTGGAGGCTGCTCCCCCGCATCAGGCCGGTGACCACGCCTCCGACGATGCCGGTGACCAGGCCGAGTTCGGCGGGGACGCCCGAGGCTACTGCCACCCCGATGCAGAGCGGGAGCGCCACGAGGAAGACGACGAGGGACGCGGCGAAGTCCTGCCGGAGGTGGGGCAAGGAGGACGGCATGCGGTTCTCTCCCCTTCGGTGCGCCGATGCACGTGCGGGCATCGCAAGAAAGGGAATACGCCCCTGGCGGTCCCGGCAGGGGACGATCCTGGGCCTGACCGGGGTTTCCGACCGGAAGGGGCCGCAACCTGACCCGATCACCCACGGGAACGGCGCCCGGGCGTGCACCGCTCCGGGGCGCACCGGCCGCAGGCGCCCGGCTCACGGCGCGCCGCGGAGGGCGTACGGCGCTCACGTGGGGCGCAGGGCCCGGGTCACCACCAGTAGGCGGGGTACCTCGGTGCCCGGCGGCGGATGCGGGACGCGCAGTACGCGGTCAGGACGAGGAGGACCGTCGACCCGAAGAGGAGCGGGACGAAACGGGCCGGGGCGGGCGCCTGGAGCACGATGACGACCGAGGTCGCGCAGGCCGGTGAGTGCGGGGTCCTGGCGAGCGTGGTGAGTGCGAGGGTCACACCGGCGGCGACGGCCGCGGCCCACGCGCTGCCGCCGGCGGCCGCCGCCACCGAGTATCCGGCGGCGGCCCCGAGGAGGTGACCGACGATCACGCTGCGGGGCTGGGCGAGGGGCAGCGCGGGGGCGCAGTGCACCAGGGCCGCGCTGGCGGCCAGCGGCGGTATCAGGACCGGCTCGTGGATCAGTGCGCCGATCGCGACGAGTCCCAGCAGGGCCGCGGTCGCCGCGCTGACGCTGTGGAAGGCCGCGACGGGTGCCGGGCGGGCCGGGGCCCGGCCGGTGATCCTCGGCCGGCGGGGAACCGCGGGGGCGGTGGCGCCGGTGTCGGAGCGCGGGACGGTGTCGGTCGGGGCGGTGTCGGTGCTCATGTGATGCGGTGTTTCCGGGGCAGGCGGCCGGGGGCCGGGACGAGACGGGGTCGGGGTGGTCGTACGGGACCCTGTGATCGACAGTCGGCCCGGTCTCGCGCCCGGTCCTGGTACGGCGGCGCGACCTCGCACCACTCTAACCAGCGGCTTTGCGCCGGAACGGGCCGGGGGGACCCCGAACGGCCCCGTCGGCGGCCGCCCTGTGGAAGGGTGAGGCGATGACCCCGGACTCCTTCGCTCTTCTCGCCGGCGCCCCGGACTCCCCCGTCCTCCTCCATGTGCCGCACTCCTCGCCCGTGGTGCCCCCGGACGTGCGCGACGGCATTCTCCTCGGCGACGAGGAGCTGGCCGCCGAGCTGGCCCACATCACCGACTCCCACACGGAGGCGATCGCGGCCGTCGCGGCCGGGGCGGCCGGGACGACGCCCTGGCGGTTCGTCAACCGGCTGTCCCGGCTGGTCGTGGACCCGGAGAGGTTCCCCGACGAGCGCGAGGAGATGCTCGCCGTCGGGATGGGCGCGGTGTACACGCGCACCACGCACCGCGCCGAGCTGCGGCCCGCCGGGTTCGACCCGGAGCCGCTGCTCGACCGGTACTTCACGCCGTACGCCGAGGGCATGACCGCGGCCGTGGCCGACCGGCTGGCGAGAACGGGCCGGGCGGTGATCGTGGACGTCCACTCGTACCCGACGGAGCCGCTGCCGTACGAGCTCCACGGCGACGGGCCCCGGCCGCCGGTCTGCCTGGGCACGGACGCGTTCCACACGCCTCCCGCGCTGCTCGCCGCGGCGCGGGAGGCGTTCGGCGGGTTCGGGGGCGTGGCGACGGACACGCCGTTCGCCGGGACGTACGTGCCCCTGCGGTACTACGGCCATGACCCGCGGGTCTCGGCGCTGATGGTCGAGATCCGCCGCGATCTGTACATGGACGAGCCGGGCGGCCCGGCGAACCGTGGGGTCGAGGCCCTCGGCGCGGCCCTCGCCGCGCTGGTCGACGCGGTGGTCCGGTAGGGGGTCCGCCGCGTGCCGGACGGCCCTTCGGGCAGCGATGCCTGCCCACGGAGCTGCACCCGGGGCCCTTCCCCCGCCACCCGCACTCCGGTGGAGTCGATGCCGTCCGGCACCCGACGAAAGGCACTCCATGCGTCACGACCACGCGCCCGACCCGGCGTCCTCCGTCAGGAGGCCG
Source organism: Streptomyces sp. NPDC043176 (assembly GCF_056436715.1). Classification (NCBI taxonomy): domain Bacteria; kingdom Bacillati; phylum Actinomycetota; class Actinomycetes; order Kitasatosporales; family Streptomycetaceae; genus Streptomyces; species Streptomyces sp. NPDC043176. The sequence goes on along the minus strand of NZ_JBWKCA010000007.1, from coordinate 25,491 downwards.
GAGCGGCCGAGGCCTCCGGGCCAGGCTCCGAGCCCGGTGGAGCGGCCCGATCTCGCCGAGATCCAGCGGCTCGCGGGGAACGCCGCCGTGGTCCAGCTGCTCAAGGAGAGCGGGCACGCCTGGGCCCAGGAGGAGCACCGGCACGGCGCGGGCTGCGGACACGGGACCGTCGAGGAGCCCGCCGTGCAGCGCTCCGCCGTCCACGACGTGCTGCGTTCCGGCGGCCGTGCCCTGGACGAGGTGACCCGCACCGACATGGAGGCCCGACTCGGCGCGGACTTCTCCGACGTCCGCATCCACGACGACGCCGCCGCCCGGGCATCCGCCGCCGAGGTCGGGGCCCGCGCCTACACCTCCGGCAGCCATGTCGTCATCGGTGACGGCGGCGCCGACAAGCACACCCTGGCCCACGAGCTCACCCACGTCGTCCAGCAGCGCCAGGGCCCCGTCGCCGGCACCGACAACGGCGCCGGCCTCAAGGTCTCCGACCCCTCCGACCGGTTCGAACGCGAAGCCGAGGCCAACGCCCGCCGCGTCATGAGCTCCCCTCCCGCCGAGGCACCCCTCCAGCGGGCCGCGACCGGGAAGCCGGGGGGCGGGGTGTGGGTGCAGCGCGGCAAGAAGAACAACGGGGAAGGGTCCTCGAAGGGAGGCGCGTCGGGCGGAAAGGTCCAGGGAGACCACGTCTTCAACTCCCTCGACTCCGCCGCCGACACGATCATCACGCAGCTCGCGGCCGCGCTGACCGCCTTCCATCAGGGTCTCGACACCGACACCACCCGTGCCATCGGCCGGTCCCCCGCTCTGCGGGCTCGATGGCTCGAGCTCAGGGCGGCGCAAGCGGCCGCCGTGGAAGCCCTGAGGAACGCCGCGGGTGCCGCCCACGAATACGGACACCCTGACAAGGGGTCCCCCTTCAGCTCCTTCATCGCCACCCTGCCGGAGGATTCGACCGTCGGAGCCGACGCGAACTCCACCACCTACGGCGATTTCAGCAGCGGCCTCGTCACGCTGGCCACCACCTGCGGCGCGGGGAACTGGGCCGTCCCGCAGGAGATGGTGAGCGCCGCGCCGACACCGCCCTCCTGGTCGTCCTACCTCGCGTCGAAGATCTACGACGCGGACGCGGCGAAGAAGGTGCACGACAAGCGGATGACGACGAAGGCCGGCAAGACGGCCTTCAACACGTGGCGTGAGGAAGCCCAACGGCGTTACGCCGCGCTCTTCACCGCCATCGTCACGGCGCTGACCGCCACCCGCGCGGCCATCGACTTCCTGCGCGAGCAGAACGCCCCGGCGCAGAACCAGCCGCAGCCGACCGGTGACGCCCCGCAAGAAGGCGGTGCCTGAGCGGCCGCATCGACCGATCGGCGTAAAATCAGACAGATGAGCCCACTCAGATACGAGCTGGTGTTCTCCGACGCCACGGGGGCCACCCAGGACGTCGTGGTCGTGGAGCGCACGGAGTTCAAGGGGTCCGGAGGCCATCCCGTCTACGCCGACGTGACCGGCATCATCCGCGCGGAGATCAGCGATCGTGACGAGGTCCGCGTCATCGCCTCCGGCGGCCATCAGGAACCGGCCCACGCCGTGGCGGCCCGCCCACTGCCCGACGCCGGTCCGGAGCATTCCGCCGGCTCCGCCGCCTGACGCCGTCCGCGGCGGCCGCCTCGTGCGTTCGGGTGGCCCGGGGGCGGCGGGGCACGCAGGCTGGGGGCGGTCCCGGGAGGGGCCGCCCCCAGGAGCGAGGAGCCCGTCGACGACCGCGTCCGATTCCGCCGAGTACCGGTACGACGATCTCAGCGCGTTCTTCCTCAACCGCACGCTCAAGCGCTCGCCCGGGGTCAGCACCACCGAGGGGCTCGTCGAGCGCAGCCGGTCGGTCATGGAGGCACAGGGCGTGACGACCTCGCTGGTGCGGGCGGTCGACCTGGACCTCGCCACGGGCGTGTGGCCGGACATGACCGAGCACGGGTGGGAGTCGGACGCCTCGTCCGAGCTGTACGAGCGGGTGATGGCGGCCGACATCCTGGTGCTGTACGGGCCGATCCGGGTCGGCGACACATGTCATGGCTGTGAGGCCACGCGGGTGAGGGGGTGGCCGCCTTCGTCAGCACTGGCGTGGCGTTCGGTGATTCCGTCCCACGAGGCGAGAGAGTAGGCGGGATCTCCGGCCGGCCCTACCCGGAGCCCTATCGACGTCGGCAGCCGCGCGTGTTTCGCCGCCCGACCCGCCCACTCGCCCGCAGGGGAACACATCCATGACCGACACCGGCACGTCCTACCGTGGTCTCCGCGCCCTGGTGATCAATTGCACGCTCAAGCGTTCACCGGAGCGGAGCCACACGCAGGGCCTGATCGACATCAGCACCGGGATCATGGAGCGCCAGGGCGTGCAGGTCGAGGTGCTCAGGGCGGTGGACATCGACATCGCGACCGGCGTCTGGCCGGACATGACGGAGCACGGGTGGGAGACGGACGAGTGGCCCGTCATCTACTCGCAGGTGATGGCCGCCGACATCCTGACCCTAGCGGGGCCGGTGTGGCTGGGAGACAACTCCTCGGTCATGAAGAAGGTGATCGAGCGTCTGTACGCCTGCTCGTCGATCCTCAACGAGCGCGGCCAGTACGCCTACTACGGCCGTGTGGGCGGCTGCCTGATCACCGGCAACGAGGACGGCGCCAAGCACTGCGCGATGAACGTCCTCTACAGCCTCCAGCACCTCGGATACGTCATCCCGCCGCAGGCCGACGCGGGCTGGGTCGGCCCGGCCGGCCCGGGCCCGTCCTACCTCGACCCCGGCTCCGGCGGTCCGGACAACGACTTCACGAACCGCAACACGACCTTCATGACCTGGAACCAGCTCCACCTGGCCCGCATGCTCAAGGACGCCGGTGGCATCCCCGCCCACGGAAACCAGCGCTCCGAGTGGGACGCCGGCTGCCGGTTCGACTTCGAGAACCCCGAGCACCGTTGAGTGCGGGCCTAAACGGTCGGAGGTCCGGTGGAAGTCAGCTCCGGATCATCCAGGTCCGGCGCGCGTCAGTACCCGCGACGACAACGGCCACAGCCTGACGTCCCGCCTCGGGGCCGCACCGAACAGCTTCCGTCCCGTGCACCCTCAGGGAGCGCACGGCGCTGAAGATCCGCGCACCCGCCCCTACCCCGGTGGCCGGCACGGGGGGGCAGGCGAAGGTCGATCCCTGCATCCGCGAACACCTGCTGCTCGACATACCTCGGCCCCGTCGGTGCCGCGCCGGTAGGCGTCGGCGCGCCTACCGGTGCGGCGCCGACGGCGCGGCACAGGTCCACCAGGCGCCGGGTTCGCCCCCTCCCGGCGGGGCTCATCTACGCCCGTGCAGCGTCTGACTGGACAGGCGGTGACGACGGGAGGCCGCCCGGTGAGGTCGGATTCTGCGGGTGACGCACGTCGCCGCTGCCGAGCAGGACGCGGGACCGGACCCGCATCGGCTCGTCGCCGCGCCGGGAGAGCAGGACCAGCTCGTCGACCCGGGCCGTCATGGGGCCGAGGAGGGCCTCAGCCTTGCGGACGAGGGGGTGCGGGTCCGGGGTACGGCCGAGGGAGAGATGGGGGGTGAAGCCGTGCGAGTGCGATCCGCAGAGCGGGAAGCGGAGCTCCAGGGACTCCCGCAACCGTGCCCAGGGCTCGTGGTCGGCGGCGGCCGGGTCGAGCCAGACGGTGGCGTCCTCGCGGTGTCCGAACCAGTGGACGCCCGCCAGACGGGCGGTGAACGGCGGTGTCTCGGCGAGCGCCGCGGCGACCAGCGGCAGGGCCCGGGGGAACTCGGCCTCGGGGACGAAACCGAAGAGCACGTTGACGTGCGGCGGCCAGCGGCGGATCTGCCGGTCGTGTTCGCGGCGAATGTGCTGGATCGGCGGCCACAGCTCGGCCGGCGGCAGCCAGGCGACGGCGGTGCGGTTCGTCGGCGGGACGGCGAGGACGTCGCCGGGTGCCGGGGCCGGCACGGGGCCGACCTGCCCGACGAGGGTCTCGTCGAGCCGGTCGACGCCGGAGGCGCGGTCCCAGACGACCTGGCCGTCCGCCTCGAAGAACACCACCCTGTGCCAGGGGATCTCCCCGCCCGGTACGAAGTCGCCGAGCAGGACCCGCTTCGGCGGGGCCCCTCGCTCGGCGATCCCCATCACGAACCGCTCGGGGTCGAAGCGCGGGTCCCAGAGCACCCGGTGGTAGATCTCGTCGCTGGTGTGCACGTCAGCACCTGCCCTCGACTATCAGGATGACGCGCGCCCGGTCGGCCCCGCAATTCAGCGCTCACCCGACTGTCGGCCCTGGAACCGTGTTCGCCCGGTACCGCGGACCGCGGGCTGACGTCGTACCCGAACGATCGAGGTCAGCTCGTCGGGCTTGCCGCACCGTTCACAGGGCGAGAGGGACTCGCCCTACGGCTTGACCTCTCTTCCTTCCTCGGTCAGTCGATGGTGACTGCCCTCTGTGCGGTCATGGTCCGGGAGTTGCGGGCGGTGGCGCATGTGTAGAGGCCGGGGACGAGTGTCCAGGCGCCGGAGTTCCAGAGGGTGAGGTCGCTGCCGAAGCGCTGCTCATGAAGCCGAGCAATGTCAGCGCGCTCGTCCCCCAGCTCACCGAGCAGGGCCTGCTGGAACGTCGCCAGGACCCCGCGGACAAGCGCGTGGCGCACCTCCACCTCACTCCGGTCGCCCAGCGGCGGCTCGGCGAGGTCGCGCAGATCATGAGCGCCCGTGTCGTACGCGTCCTGCGCACGATGACCGACGGCGAACTCGATGCACTCGGCTTCGCGCTGGGGGCACTGAACAGCCTCGACCGGCGCCTGCACGCCGCGCACTGAATCCACCCCCCACCCGGTCCGGCGGCACGCCGCACCGGGTGCCGTGGCGGCGCCCCCGCTTCTTCCCGCATTCGCGCATGCCCCGTGCGGCCCCGGCTCCTGCCCGCAGCCGCGATGCCGGCATGCCTTGAGACGAAAGACCCGACACCGCCATGCCTTCCGTCGGCACCCTCGCCGAACCGTCCCACCGCCCGTCCGCCGGAACCTCCGTCCCCGGCCGCCGCTCCAACCCGTGGCTCACCCTGATCGCCGTGGCCTTCGGCCTCTTCATGGTCGGCCTCGACGGATCCGTCGTCGCCATCGCCAACCCCGAGATCGGGCGCGACCTCCACGCCTCCACCTCCGACCTCCAGTGGGTCACCAACTCCTACCTGCTCGCCCTCGCCGCGGCCCTCATCCTCGGCGGCAAGCTCGGTGACCGCTTCGGCCGCCGCACCTTCTACCTCGTCGGCGTCGCGGGTTTCACCCTCGCCTCCGTCGCCATCGGCCTGGCGGGCTCCATCGAGGGCGTCATCGCCTTCCGCGCCCCCCAGGGGTTCTTCGGCGCCCTGCTGATGCCGAACACCCTCGGCCTGCTCCGCGCCGTCTTCCCGCCGCGGAAGTTCGGCATGGCCGTCGGTGTCTGGGCCATGGTCTCCTCGGTCTCCACCGCCCTCGGCCCCATCGTCGGCGGCCTCCTCGTCCAACACGTCGACGGGGAGTCCGTCTTCTACGTCAACGCTCCCCTCGGCGTCGCCGCCCTCGCCTTCGGCGCGGCCGTCCTACCGCAGAGCAAGAACCAGGCAGCCGCGCGGGAGAAGTTCGACATCCTCGGCGTCGTCCTGCTCGCCGCGGGCCTGCTCCTGCTCGTCTTCGGCGTGGTGAAGGGGGAGACCTGGGGCTGGACCTCCAGCGGCACGCTCGGTGCCATCGGCGCCGGCCTCCTGCTCCTCGCGGTCTTCGGATGGTGGCAGACCCGCGTCACCTCGCCTCTGCTGCCGATGCGGCTGTTCCGCAACCCGGCGCTGAGCATCGGCACCGCCATCACCGCCCTGAACTTCTTCGTCCTGCTCGGCGTGATCTTCTTCGTCATGATCTACCTGCAGAACGTCCGTGGCTTCACCCCCGTCGAAGCCGGCGTGCGCACCCTCCCGCTGAGTCTGGCCTCGGTGGTCGCCTCCCCGTTGGGCGCCGCCCTCACGGACAGGTTCGGCCCGCGCCTCACCATGCCCCTCGGCATGGCACTCCAGGGCGTCGCCTGCTTCACCATGCTCAGCTGGGACACCCACTCCTCCTACGCTCTCCTGTGGCCGCCGTTCGTCGCCTTGGGCCTGGGCGTCGGCATGGTCATGGCCTCGTCCTCCGACGCCGTCGTCGGCAACGCGCCCGTCAAGGGCGCCGGCGTGGCCGGCGGCCTCCAGGCGACCGGCCTGCAGATCGGCGGCGCGCTCGGCACGTCCGTCCTCGTCTCCCTCATCAGCAGCAGGGTCGGCACCACGCTCACCGGGGAGCTCACGACCGCGGGGGTGCCGGGCCCCGTGGCCGAGGGCCTGCTGGAGGCGAAGGACGCCGTTGCCATGGGGATCTCGCCCGTCTCGGACGCCATGCCCGCCGGCCTGCGGGCCGCCGTCACCGAAGGCAGCCACCAGGCCTTCATGAACGGCGTCCACACCTCGGTGCTCGTCGCCGGCACGCTCTGCGCGCTCGGGGCGATCCTGTCCGCCGTGGGTGTGAGGCGCTCGCGGGAGAACGACCCGCGCTGAACGGGCCGAGGACCCGCCCGACCGCCTCGCGCCACGGGCCCTGACCCGGTCGCGCCGGCGAGGCGGGACGCCCGGCGGTCACCCGGTCGTCCCGCCTCACCCCGCCCAGGCATGCGACCCCGTCGCCGAAGCTCGCCGGCGGGGCGCGAGACGTTTCGCGCCGCCGCGGCCGTCACCTCTCACGGAGCGGCGCCGCGCCAGTCGCTCCCGGCGGGCAAGGCCAAGCCCGTCAAGATCGCGACATGCTGGATCGGCGTGCCACGAGCCCTGGTTCGAGCACGATGGCGGTGTGCCGATGACCGTGCTGCGGATCGGGGTGTTCGAGCTCCCGCAACGGCAGTTCGGCCACCAAGCGGCCGATCTCGACGGCGCCGTGGCGCACCGAGGTCAGCGGGATGAGACTCGCCTCCGCGAACTCGATGTCGTCGTGGCCGACGACGGCGAGACCGTCCGGGATGTGTACGCCCGCGTCGAAGGCCGTCTGCACGACGCCCGGGGCCATGAGGTCGTTCGCGCGGAAGACGGCCGCGTGGCGCGCCACCTCCTGGACGTCCACCACTGCCGACCATCCGTTCGCCTCGCATCCGCGCACTCGTCATCCTGGGGTGCCCCACCCTCATCTGCATGAATCCTTTCACATCAGACCGGGCGGAACCCTCTTGACCGTTTGACGAATACATGTTTCGGTAGCGATGAAACGATTCACAACGCCGACGCGAACAGCGCGGCCCTGGTTCCGAGGTTGCCCAATGACTGTCGTGCGGGACGCCCTGAAGGCCGCGCTCAAGGCCCAGACCATCGAGACCCCGTCCTGGGGCTACGGGAACTCCGGCACCCGCTTCAAGGTGTTCGCCCAGCCCGGCGTACCCAGGACTCCGTGGGAGAAGCTCGACGACGCCGCGAAGGTGCACGAGTTCACCGGCATCGCCCCGAAGGTCTCCCTCCACATCCCCTGGGACCGCGTCGACGACTACGCGGCCCTCGCCTCGTACGCCGAGGAACGCGGCCTGGAGCTGGGCGCGATCAACTCCAACACCTTCCAGGACGACGCCTACCGGCTCGGCAGCGTCTGCCACCCCGACGCGAAGGTGCGCCGCAAGGCCGTCGACCACCTGCTGGAGTGCGTCGACATCATGGACGCGACCGGCTCGTCGGACCTGAAGCTGTGGTTCGCCGACGGCACCAACTACCCCGGCCAGGACGACATCGCCGCTCGCCAGGACCGTCTCGCAGCCGCTCTCGCCGAGGTGTACGAGCGGCTCGGGAACGGGCAGCGCCTGCTCCTGGAGTACAAGTTCTTCGAGCCCGCCTTCTACACCACCGACGTCCCGGACTGGGGTACGTCCTACGCCCACTGCCTCAAGCTCGGGCCCGAGGCCCAGGTGGTCGTGGACACCGGCCACCACGCGCCGGGCACCAACATCGAGTTCATCGTCGCCTTCCTCCTGCGCGAAGGGAAGCTCGGCGGCTTCGACTTCAACTCGCGCTTCTACGCCGACGACGACCTGATGGTCGGTTCGTCCGATCCCTTCCAGCTGTTCCGGATCATGCACGAGGTCGCGAGGAACGGCGGCCTCGACCCGACCGCGAACGTCGCCTTCATGCTCGACCAGTGCCACAACATCGAGGCGAAGATCCCGGCTGTCATCCGCTCCGTGATGAACGTCCAGGAGGCCACCGCCAAGGCGCTCCTCGTCGACTCCGACGCTCTCGCCACCGCCCAGCGCGACGGCGACGTCCTTGCTGCGAACGCGGTGCTGATGGACGCCTACAACACCGACGTGCGCCCGCTGTTGTGCGAAGTCCGCGAAGATCAGGGGCTCGCCCCGGACCCCGTCGCCGCGTACACCGCTTCCGGGTGGCAGGAGCGGATCGCCGCTGAGCGGGTCGGCGGCGAGCAGGCCGGCTGGGGAGCCTGACCACGCGGCTTCCCAGGGCAGCCCGCAGGACCGAACGACGCCCGCCCCCTCAGGGGCGTACTCCTTCCCCACCCCGCACACTTCGACTGCGAAGGACCGATCACACATGGCCACCCACCCCGAAGTCGCCGCCCTCCTCGGCCGCGCGCACCGGCTGGGCTCCGACCCCCGCAACACCAACTACGCCGGAGGCAACGCCTCGGCCAAGGGCACCGTCACCGACCCGGTCACCGGCTCCGACACGGAGCTGATGTGGGTGAAGGGGTCCGGCGGCGACCTCGGCACGCTCACCGAGGACGGGCTCGCGGTCCTGCGGCTCGACCGGCTGCGGGCGCTGAAGGACGTCTACCCGGGCGTCGCGCGCGAGGACGAGATGGTCGCGGCCTTCGACCACTGCCTGTACGGCAGGGGCGGCGCGGCGCCGTCCATCGACACCGCCATGCACGGCCTGGTGGACGCGGCGCACGTCGACCACCTCCACCCCGACTCCGGCATCGCCCTGGCCTGTGCCGCCGACGGCGAGAAGCTGACGGCGGAGTGCTTCGGCGGAAGGGTGGCGTGGGTGCCGTGGCGCCGTCCCGGCTTCCAGCTGGGTCTCGACATGGCGGCGATCAAGGAGGCCAACCCCGACGCCGTCGGTGTCGTCCTCGGCGGGCACGGCATCACCGCGTGGGGCGCGAGCGCCCAGGAGTGCGAGACGCACGCCCTGTGGATGATCCGCACGGCGGAGACCTTCCTCGCCGAGCGCGGCAAGGAGCGGCCGTTCGGCGCGCCGCGGACGGGCTACGGTCCGCTCGGCGAGCAGGAGCGCAGGGAACGGGCCGCCGCCCTCGCACCCGTGATCCGCGCACTGGCATCCCAGGACCGCCCTCAGGTCGGTCACTTCACGGACGCCGACGTCGTCCTCGACTTCCTCGCCCACGACCAGCACCCGCGCCTCGCGGCCCTGGGCACCTCCTGCCCGGACCACTTCCTGCGCACCAAGGTCCGCCCGCTCGTCCTGGACCTGCCGTCCACGGCCCCGCTGGACGAGGCCGTGTCCCGGCTGAAGGAGCTGCACGCGGAGTACCGCGAGGAGTACGCCTCCTACTACCGCCGGCACGCCCTGCCGGACTCGCCGGCGATGCGGGGCGCCGACCCCGCGATCGTCCTTGTCCCTGGCGTCGGCATGTTCTCCTTCGGCCGCGACAAGCAGACGGCGCGGGTGGCGGGCGAGTTCTACGTCAACGCCGTCAACGTCATGCGCGGTGCCGAGGCGGTGTCGTCGTACGCGCCGATCGAGGAGGCGGAGAAGTTCCGCATCGAGTACTGGGACCTTGAGGAGGCCAAGCTGCGGCGCGTGCCGAAGCCGAAGCCGCTCGCCACCCGTGTCGCCCTGGTGACGGGAGCCGGCTCGGGCATCGGCAAGGCCATCGCGCAGCGGCTGGTCGCCGAGGGCGCCTGTGTCGTGGTCGCCGACCTGAACGGCGACAACGCCGCCTCGGTGGCCGAGGAGCTGGGCGGACCCGACAAGGCCGTCGCGGTGACGGTGGACGTGACCTCCGAGGAGCAGATCAGCGCCGCGTTCCGCGAAGCGGTCCTCGCCTTCGGGGGCGTCGACCTCGTCGTCAACAACGCCGGCATCTCCATCTCCAAGCCGCTCCTGGAGACCACCGCGAAGGACTGGGACCTCCAGCACGACATCATGGCCCGCGGCTCCTTCCTCGTCTCCCGCGAGGCCGCGCGCGTCATGATCGAGCAGGGCCTCGGCGGCGACATCGTCTACATCGCCTCCAAGAACGCCGTCTTCGCCGGACCGGACAACATCGCCTACTCCGCCACCAAGGCCGACCAGGCCCACCAGGTCCGCCTCCTCGCCGCCGAACTCGGTGAGCACGGCATCCGCGTCAACGGCGTCAACCCCGACGGCGTCGTCCGCGGCTCCGGCATCTTCGCCGCCGGCTGGGGCGCACAGCGCGCCGCCACCTACGGCATCGAGGAGGACAAGCTCGGCGAGTTCTACGCCCAACGCACCCTCCTCAAGCGCGAAGTCCTCCCCGAGCACGTCGCGAACGCCGTCTTCGCCCTCACCGGCGGCGACCTCACCCACACCACCGGCCTGCACATCCCCGTCGACGCCGGTGTCGCCGCGGCCTTCCTTCGCTGAGGGCCCTCGAACGCCCTGGGGCGAGTGACTGACGCACCCGCCCCAGGCGCACCTGCGGACCGGCGGCGCGATGCCGTACGGGAACCGGCCCTGACACCGTGCCCGCCGGGCGCCGCCGGTCCGCCCCTTCTCCTCTTCGTCCCTCGATGAGCCGCCCCCGCGCAAGAGGTATCCACGTGACCACCACTCCCCCGTCCTCCGCCTTCGCGTCCGCGTTCGCCGCGGTCGACCTCGGCGCCACCAGCGGACGGGTGATCGTCGGCCGGGTGGGGCCGGACAACCTGGACCTCACCGAGGTCCACCGCTTCCCCAACAACCCCGTGCGCCTGCCGGACGGACTGCGCTGGGACGTCCTCGCCCTGTTCCAGGGCATCCTCGACGGACTGCGCGAGGCCGCCCGTTCCGGCGGCGTCGCTTCCGTCGGCGTCGACACCTGGGCCGTGGACTACGGACTCCTCGACGCGGACGGCGCCCTGCTCGGCCACCCCTTCCACTACCGCGACAGCCGGACCGACGGCGCCGCCGGCGGTGTCTGGGCCGAGGTCGGCCCCGAGGAGCTGTACGGCATCACGGGCCTCCAGCACCTCCCGTTCAACACGGTCTTCCAGCTCGCCTCCGCCAAGGGAACCGCCCAGCAGGACTCAGCCCGCACGCTGCTGCTCATCCCCGACCTGCTGATCCACTGGCTGACCGGGTCCATCGGCGCCGAGGAGACCAACGCCTCCACCACCGGCCTCTTCGACGCCCGCACCGGAACCTGGTCCAAGGACCTCATGAACCGGCTCTCCCTCCACCCCGCCCTCTTCCCGCCGCTCCGCGGGCCCGGAGACCCGGCCGGCACCCTGCTCCCCCACGTCGCCGCGTACACCGGGCTCGATCCCCGGACTCCGGTGACGACGGTCGCCTCCCACGACACCGCCTCCGCGGTCGCCGCCGTGCCCGCGACCGAACCCGGCTTCGCCTACATCTCCTGCGGCACCTGGTCGCTGGCCGGACTCGAACTGGACGCCCCGGTCCTGAGCGAGGCCTCCCGGGCGGCGAACTTCACCAATGAGCGCGGCATCGACGGCACCGTGCGCTACCTGCGCAACATCATGGGCATGTGGTTGCTCGAAGAGTGCCGGCGCACATGGGAGAAGGAGAACCTTCCCACTCACCTGCCCACGCTCCTCGCGGACGCGGACCGGGCCGAACCCTTCGCCTGCCTCGTCGACCCGGACGCTCCGGACTTCCTCGCCCCCGGCGACATGCCGGCCCGCATCCGGGACCACTGCGCCCGCACCGGACAGCCCGTCCCCGACGGTCAGGGAGCGGTCGTCCGCTGCGTCCTGGAGAGCCTGGCGCTCGCCCACCGCCGCACCCTGCGCCAGGCCGCCGAGCTCGCCGGCCGCGACATCCGCCGGATCCACCTCGTGGGCGGCGGCTCGCGCAACGACCTGCTCTGCCGGCTCACCGCCGACGCCACCGGCCTGCCGGTCGTCGCCGGCCCCACCGAAGCGACCGCGCTGGGCAACATCCTCGTCCAGGCCCGCACCGCCGGCCTGGTCGGCGACCTCGCCGCCATGCGCCGGCTGGTCGCCTCCACCCAGCACCTGCGGCACTACACTCCCCAGGGGGACACCGCCGCCTGGGACGCGGCCGCCGCCCGACTCGACTCCGCCCCGAGGAACCCCTGATGCGCGTCGCTCTCTTCGCCACCTGCGTCAACGACGCGGTCTGTCCCTCCACGGCCGTCGCCACCGTCAAGGTCCTCGAACGCCTCGGCGTCACCGTGGACTTCCCGGCGGCCCAGACCTGCTGCGGGCAGCCGCAGTACAACACCGGATACCGCCGCGAGACCGAGCACCTGGTCCACCGCATGAGCCGCGCCTTCGAGGGCTACGACCACGTGGTCACCCCGTCCGGCTCCTGCGTCGCCATGGTCCGCGACAACTACCCGAGGATCGGCCGCAAGGCACAGGCCGAGGGACGCGGCGGCACACTGGCGGAGGCCTCCGACTCCCTCGTCCCACGGACGTACGAACTCACCGAGTTCCTGGTCGACGTCCTCGACGTGACGGACGTGGGCGCGTACTTCCCGCACAAGGTCACGTACCACCCGTCCTGCCACGGCCTGCGGATGCTCGGCCTCGGGGAGCGGCCGCGCCGGCTCCTGGAGGCGGTGAAGGGGCTGGAGCTGGTGGAGCTGCCGGGCGCGGAGGAGTGCTGCGGCTTCGGCGGCACCTTCGCCGTGAAGAACCCGGACGTCTCGGCCGCCATGGGCGCCGACAAGATCCGCAACTCTCTGTCCACCGGCGCCGAAGTCCTGTGCGGCGCCGACAACTCCTGCCTGCTGCACCTCGGCGGGATGCTGCGCCGCCAGGACGTCCCGCAGCGCGCCCTGCACCTCGTCGAGATCCTCGCGAGCACGGAAGAGGAGCCCTTCGTATGAGCGGGACCTTCGTCGGCATGCCGTCCTTCCCGAAGGCCGCGCACGACGCGGTACGCAACGACACGCTGCGGGCCAACCTCCGGCACGCCACCCACACGATCCGGGACAAGCGGGCGCGGGCGGTGGCCGAGCTGGACGACTGGGCGGCGCTCCGCGAAGCCGGAAAGCAGATCAAGGACCGGACGCTGCGTCACCTCGACACGTATCTCCTCCGGTTGGAGGAGGCGGTGACGGCGGCCGGCGGCACGGTGCACTGGGCGGCGGACGCGGCCGAGGCCAACCGGATCGTCACGGACCTGGTCAAGGCGACCGGCGAGACCGAGGTCGTCAAGGTCAAGTCGATGGCCACCCAGGAGATCGGGCTCAACGAGCACCTGGAGGCCGAGGGCGTCACCGCGTACGAGACCGATCTAGCCGAACTCATCGTGCAGCTCGGCGACGACCGCCCCTCGCACATTCTCGTCCCGGCCATCCACCTCAACCGGGGCGAGATCCGCGACATCTTCCGCGACAAGATGGCGAGTTGGGGCCGTCCGGCCCCGGACGGACTGTCCGACTCCCCCGCCGAACTCGCGGAGGCGGCCCGACTGCACCTGCGCGAGAAGTTCCTGCGCGCCAAGGTCGGGATCTCCGGGGCGAACTTCATGGTCGCCGAGACCGGCACCCTGGTGGTCGTGGAGTCCGAGGGCAACGGCCGGATGTGCCTGACCCTGCCCGAGACCCTCATCTCCGTCGTCGGCATCGAGAAGGTGGTGCCCGCCTGGCGGGACCTGGAGGTCTTCCTCCAGACCCTCCCCCGCTCCTCCACCGCCGAGCGGATGAACCCGTACACCAGCACGTGGACCGGCACCACCGACGACGACGGCCCGCGGGCCTTCCACCTCGTCCTCCTCGACAACGGCCGCACCGACGCCCTCGCCGACGAGGTCGGCCGGCAGGCGCTGCGCTGCATCCGCTGCTCGGCCTGCCTCAACGTCTGCCCGGTCTACGAGCGGGCCGGCGGCCACGCGTACGGCTCGGTCTACCCCGGCCCCATCGGCGCCGTCCTCACCCCCCAGCTGCGGGGCACCACGAGCGAGATCGACGCCTCCCTGCCGTACGCCTCCTCGCTCTGCGGCGCCTGCTACGACGTCTGCCCGGTCGCCATCGACATCCCCGAGGTCCTGGTCCACCTGCGGGAGAAGGTCGCCGAACAGGGCGGGAAGGGCCACCGCCTGGAGAAGGCGGCGATGCGGGCGGCCGGGTGGGTCCTCGACCACCCCGGCGTCCTCGCGGCGGGCGAGCGCATCGCCTCCAAGACCCGCGCCCTGCATCCGAAGAGGCTGCCCGGCCCCGGCGCCGGCCCGTGGACGGAGAGCCGCGACCTGCCCGAGATGCCCGCCGAACCGTTCCGCGACTGGTGGAAGAAGAACCGCACGTGAACCAGAACTCCCGCGAACTCGTCCTGGACCGCATCCGCCGAGTACTGACCGACTCACCCCCCGTCCCTGAGCCCACCCGCGACTACCTCGCCACCCACACCCCGGACGACACCGCCACGATCCTCGATCTCCTCCACGGGAACCTCGTCGACTACCGGGCGATCGTCCACCGCGCTACCGAGGCTGAGCTCCCCGCCCTGGTGGCGAAACTGCTCGAGGGGCACGGGGCCCGTACGGTGGCCGTGCCTCCCGGGCTGCCCGCCGCCTGGCTCTCCGCGACGACGGCGAGACAACGTCACGACGAGGGCGCCTCGCTCACCCCGCTCGACCTGGACACCACGGACGCGGTGGTCACCGGCTGCGCCCTGGCCATCGCCGAGACCGGCACGATCGTCCTGGACGGCGGCCCCGGCCAGGGCCGCCGCGCCCTCACCCTCGTCCCCGACCTGCACATCTGCATCGTGTCCGCCGACCAGGCCGTCGCCTCCGTACCGCAGGCTCTCCCTCGCCTCGATCCGGCGCGACCTCAGACATGGATCTCGGGCCCCTCCGCCACCAGCGACATCGAACTCGACCGCGTCGAGGGCGTGCACGGCCCGAGACAGCTCGACGTAGTGATCGTCAGCCCCTGAGAACGAGGGGGCATGCCCACACCGCTCGCGTCTTCCTCGTGCGTTCCCCAGGCCTCGCCGAGGGGCCGGCGCCGGACCCAGTCGTCACTGAGCGTTCTCCAACCTCACGTTGAGGTGTGGTGAAGGACGACAACGGCTTTCACGAGGTCGGTGATCCGGTTGGTGCACGGCTGACGGCTGACGGCTGACGGCTGACGGCTGAGGAGCATACGTCGCCATCGCGTGCCGATCTCCCGCCGATGAGCAGCCAGTTGCCTGGCCGGGTGCCTCAGTGTGCGGCAGAAGAACAGCCGGACGGCGCGTGCCCCTCACCCCTGACCCCGAACGAGGACGTCCGCCTGCGTCGCCACGCGGGGTGCCCCTCCTGAACGGCGCCCCGGCGCCGTGGCGCCGGCCCTCCTCAGGACGCCGGGGGCTCTGCCGGCGTCGGCACAGCGGGCTGAGCGGCCCAGGGAGGCGGTGCCGTCGACGCCGTCCAGGCCGCCAGTTCCGTACCGTCGACGCAGACGATCCCGCAGGAGGCGGCGTACGCGAGCGCCGGGTCCGTGAACGAGCTGGTGGTGACCAGGACGGCCACGTCGGCCTCGTGCACGGCATAGCAGGTGCCCCCGAAGCGCTGGAGGTCCGGGGAGCCGACCCGGTGGTCCTCCGCGTACTGCTTGCACTGCAGGACCACGCGCGTGCCGTCGGGGGCCGTCGCTATCACGTCCGCGCCGAGGTCACCGGCGCCGCCGACCACCTCGACGGAGGAACAGCCGTCCCGTGCGCACAGTGCGGCGACCGTGTGCTCGAAGCCGTCCGGGTCGACGGCCAGGTGGTCCAGCGCCGCGGAATCGACGGCCGGCGGGACGGGGGCGGGCTCGGCCGCGGGCGGAGCCATGTCCCGGGCGGCGGCGGAGGTGTCGAGGACGGTCTCGGCGGCCGGTATCGGGACCGTCGGCTCCGTGCCGCCGACGCCGCCGTACGCACCCGGGGCGTACGGCGCGGGGCGGGTCCTGCCCCACCGGGCCAGCAGCGACCCCACGCCGAGCACCAGGGCGAGGGCCCCGAGGACGACGGGGAGGTACGAGCCGGTCGCGCGGGCCGTCCTGACCATGAGCGCGGCGCCCCCGGCCAGTACCCCCACGAGCCCGACGACGAGCACGAGGTCCCGCAGCGGGCGCGCCCGGCTTTCCCGTCGCGTCACGCCCCTGCCGTCGTCGCCGACCACTGCCATCCGGCCCCCTCCTTCGTCCGGACCCGCTCTCCGCCGGCCCGGCCTCCCCTGACGAGAACTCACCTCACCCCGTCCAGGCCGCCGAAACCCCCGAGGTCGGCGCCACCGGGAGCGCTCCACACGCATGGCACTGCAGGCACGGGACAGACGCCGGTCACCTGAACAACTCACGCTCGCCGCCCCAGATCGGCCTGGCGGCGTCCGCGGGACTGGACCGAGGCCGGCGTCTGGCCCCGCCTGCACGAGATCCTTCCGGCCGAGCTTCGGTAAGGCCGGCCTGCTCGACATGGACGACACCGCGATCGACGCCTCACACGTGCGCGCTCCCGCGTCGGGCACCCCCTCGGGCACGGGCCCGAGAACCACGGGTCGTGTCCCGGGATCGGGTCGTCGACCTCACATCGGGGAGCTGCCCCCGGGCCCCGGACGGCGCGGCCATACGAGAGGCACAGGGCTTCGGCAGCGCGTTGGTGTACGACTCCCGGTAGTCGCCTGACGGCGGCGTACGGAACCCTTACGGGCATGATTGGCAGGCACGGCAACTCCACAAGGCATCCAGCGAGGTCTGAACGCGCCGGGGCTGAGCACCTTGTCCGAGCGGGTCGGCGGAGCCGGCAGCGCGGGCCTGCGCAAGGCCCACCCCGCGAACCTGCAGGGCGCGCCGACCCCGACCACCCCTGAGCACTGTGCAGGGCCTCGTCACCCGGACGAGCGATGGGGTGGCGGCCCGGACTGCCCCTCGGCCACGATGCCCGCATGCAGGACGACGAACCGCTGGAGGAGCGGGACCTGTAGAGCTCAACCGGCAGTCTCGGCGCGGTTCCCCGGGCGGCCAGATACATCCGACGCCCCATGGCTGCACGACGGTCTCGCGATCCCGGGAGAACTGATCGCCGCCACCTACCGCCGGCTGGGCTGCCCACTGCCACACCGCGCCCGCCGCCCAGTCGGCGAGCTGGAGTCGCGGGTGATCCTTTCTGTCGACGAAGTCGATCCGGTCGGCGGGAAGTCGCTCAAGGAAGCGTCCCGGTCGGGCCGGGTCCGGGAACAGGAACGACATGCGCAACAGCGCAGCGTTGCGGTTGCTCACCTTGGACTCGTCGTGAAGGAACCGGAACTGCCCACGGGAGTCACGGACCGCGTGCTCCCAACCGAGCGAGAACCGGCTGTCGTCACGCACTGCGAACCGGCGTACCAGCCTGACGCAGGCGGAGAGCGGCGTCCGACCAGGCGCCGAACAGTTCGATTCCGGCGTACTCGGCGCCGCCCCGGGCGACCAGCGCCCCCCTCTGGTCTCCCAGCCGCGCCAACGAAAGTACCGGGGTCAGAACGACTGCCGGAATCCTTCCTGTAGGGGGCGGCACCAGGACCCGCCGCGATCCGCGGTCGCGCGGACCAGTTCGGTGTCCTCGGGAGACAGGCCCCACCGTCCGTCCCGAGCCTGCTGTTCCACCTGCTTGGCGAGCCCGATGATCTGCTCGCACATGCCCGTATCACCGGCTCCGGACCAGACGGGCGGCGGGCGGTCACACGCGCCCTTCCAGGCGCACGTCGTGTGCGAGGCGACGGCCCCGTCGTCCCCGCCGGGACCGTCGCACGGGGCGATGACCTCTGACGCCACGGCCGCCCGGGGAACTCGCCATCCTGCGGGCTCCCGCCGCACCCGTCAGACCGCCGCCCGAATCCCTGGCCCGGGTGCTGCGGCTGTGCCCGTGCACCTCGCCCTGGGAGCGCCCATGCGCCCCGGCTGCTCCCTGCGGGCGAGCGAACGCTTCCCGGCGCGAGGCCCGAGAGGGCCGAGCTGAGCACCACGTCGTCCGTCCATGAGTCTGATGCGACGAAAGAGATACTCTTGGTATCCGTTTTTCACCATCCGTGACGTTCCCCGGGCCCTACGGCGCCACTGGCGCATCACGCGGTCGCGCTCTCGCGAGCCGGCGGGCGTGCTCTGCCCCACGCGGAACCCGCTCGTCACGTCGCTGAGCGCGCCCCTCGCGGATACTCTGGGATTCATGATCGAGTCCGGACGGCCGCGGCTCCGTCGGAGCTACGGCTACGGCAGGCTCGTGCGGCTGTCGCCGGTGATTCTGACCGTCGTGATCGCCGGCCTGGCCTACGCCACCCCGCCGGAGATGGCCTTCAGCCGCCTCCTGCCCGCGGCGCCGGCTCTGGCCGCCGCCATGTGGCCGGTCCTCCCGACCGTCCTGCTCGGGACCGTCTGCCTCTTTCTGATGATCGGCCTCAGCCTCGTCTTCCCCGATCTGGGGACGTGGTGGACGTGCGGGGGGATCGTCGCGGTCACCGTGGCCGCGGCATACGGAAGCCATGTCCGGCTTCAGCGGGAGCGCACCCTCTTCCAGGTACGACTCGTCGCCGACGCGGCCCAGCAGGTGGTGCTGCGGCCTTTGCCGCACCGTTTCCGGAACGTCGAGATCGAATCGCTGTACCTCGCGGCCGCCGCGGAAGCCCGCATCGGCGGAGACTTCTACGAGGTGGCCGATACGCCGTACGGGGTACGGCTGCTCATCGGCGACGTGCGGGGCAAAGGCCTGCCGGCAGTGGGGGCGGCCGCGGCGATCGTCAACGCCTTCCGGGAGGCGGCACACGGCGAGGCCTCCATGACCGACATCGCCCGCAGGCTCGACGCCAGCTGCGCCCGGCACAACGCCGCCCATCCACCCGAGGCACCGATGGAACGCTTCGCCACCGCGCTGCTCGTCGAGATCCCGCATCAAGGCAGCCGCATCACCATCGTCAACTGCGGACACCCCCCACCATTGATCCACAGCCTGAAGAACGTGCGCGTCCTCGAACCCTCCGCCCCGTCGCCCCTGCTCAGCCTCGCGGAGTTGATCGGCGACCAGTACCGTGCGGACGCCTTCGACCTCGCTCCCGGCGAGCTTCTCCTCCTCTACACGGACGGGATCGCCGAAACCCGCGCACGGGACGGTGAGTTCTTCCCGTTGACAGAATGGATGCGTCGACAGCCCCCCACCCCTCCCCGTGATCTGCTCACGGCCCTGCACCACGACCTCCTCCGTCACAGCAGAGGAAACCTCGACGATGACATCGCCGCCTTGGCCGTACGCGTGCGCACGCCATGAGCCATGCGCACGGAAAGGCCCTGAGCTCCCACGCCGCCCAGCCTGGAGCAGGCGCTCGATGCGGAACCGCCCCGGGTCCGGGCAGGCGCGGTCGGCCGATGGGAGCGGCACCGGGATCCGAGCCACCCACGAGGGGGGATGGTTCGCGGCCGTCAAGCCACGGGCAAGGCCTGTTCCGCCCAGATCGTTTTCCCTGCCGGCACGTAGCGCGTCCCCCAGTGCTCGGTGAGCTGGGCGACCATGAACAGTCCGCGTCCTCCCTCCTCGTCGCTGCCGGCGTAACGGGCATGCGGTGAGGTGTGCTGCGAGTCGGAGACCTCGCATATGAGAGAACGGTCCCGGATCAAGCGCAGACCGATCGGGCCGGAGGCGTGACGGATCGCGTTGGTGACCAGTTCACTGACCACCAGTTCCGTGGTGAAGACCAGATCGTCCAGTCCCCACCGCCCGAGCTGTTCCGCGGCCATCGCACGTGCGCGTGCGACGAGCGCGGGGTCCGAGGGCAGCTCCCAGGTCGCCACCTGGCGTCTCCCCAGCGCACGGGTGCGCACGACGAGGAGCGTCGCGTCGTCCTGCACCTGGTCCGATGCCAGGTCCGCGACGATCTGGGCGCACAGTCGGTCGGACGACGATCCCCGCTGCTCGCCGAGTACCGCCGCCAACCGGTCCAACCCCCCGTCGATGCCCTTCCCCCGGGCCCCCACGAGGCCGTCGGTGAACAGGACGACCAGACTTCCCTCGGCGAGCTCCACCTCCGCGCCCTCGTAGGGAAGCCGTCCCACACCCAAAGGAGGTCCCGGCGGCAGACGAAGGAAGCTGACGGGGCCGTGCGGCTGCACCACAGCCGGCGGCGGGTGTCCCGCCGCCGCCCAGGTGCTCGTCCGGGAAGCCGGATCGTAGATCCCGTAGACGCACGTCGCTCCGACGGCGCCACCGCCGTCCTCGTCTTTCCCGTCCTGGTCCGACGCGTCCTTGCCGACTTGGTCGTTCAGCCGGGCCAGGAGTTCGTCGGGCGCGAGGTCCAGCTCGGCCAGGGTGCGCACCATCGCGCGCAAGCGCCCCATGGTGGCAGCGGCCCCGAGTCCGTGGCCGACCACGTCCCCCACGACGAGTCCGACACGTGCCCCGGAAAGCGGAATGACGTCGAACCAGTCTCCGCCGACGCCGAGGTGGCTGTCGGCCGGCAGGTAGCGACTCGCCGCCTCGACCGCGCTCAGCTCGGGCAGCGATCGTGGCAGCAGGCTGCGCTGGAGCATGAACGCGGCGGTGCGCTCCCGGCGGTACCGCCGGGCGTTGTCGATGCATACGGCGGTCCGCGACGCCAGCTCCTCGGCCACTGCCCGATCGCCGTGGTCGAAGGGTTCCGAGTCGTCGCCCCGTACGAAGGTGACCAGGCCCAATGGCGTCTCCCGCACGATCAGCGGGACGTACAGCCGTGTCGGCGCCACCCCGGCGTCCGTGGTCGACCGGCCCCCGGCCAGGCTCTCGGCCTGCGACGATCCGGCAGCGTACGCGACCCGCTCGCCCACCCGTGAGGGGTCTTCGTCGGAACCGGCCACGCGTACCAGGTCCCATGCCGTGACGGGCTTCGGTTCCTCTCCCCCGAGCACTTCTGCCATCACGTCGACGAACAAGGCGTCGGCGTACTGCGGCACGGCGATCTCGACGAGCTCCGCTGCCGTTCCGGACGGGTCCAGCGTCGACCCGATCCGCGCGCCGGCCTCCGCGAGGAGCGCGAGGCGCTGCTGCGCACGGTAGTGGTCGGTGACGTCGATGGACTGTTCGCACACGCCCACCGGCTCTCCCCGGCCGTCCAGCAGTCGGAAATAGGACGAGGACCAGACGTGCTCACGTCGTGGGTCGGCCGGGGAGCGCCCCCGGAAATGCACGTCGATGACCGGCTCACCGGTCTCGAGGATCTGTTGGACGAAGTCCTCCGGCGGCGCCAGATGCTCGGTGGTGAGGACATCACCGGGAAAGAGTTCGGTCATGGAGCGGCCGAGCAATGCCGTGAGGTCGCCGCCGAGCTCCCGGACACTGGATGCGTTGGCCCACAAGAGGCGCGCGCCGGGACCGTAGATGGTCAGTGTCACCGGCGACTGGGTGACGAGCCCCTGCAGCATCGCCTGCCGGGTCTCCCACCAGCGAAGCCCCTCCAGCTCGGCCGCCATGAGGACGGCGGAGGGGGCCCGGCCGGAGGAGACCCCGTCGGAGGTGGGGGTCAGGGGGTGCAGGGTCACTGCCACACGTACGGTGTCTCCGCTACGGTGGCGCACGTCCACGACGGCACTGCGCGTCCCACCGAGCCGCAGCCGCTGATCCGACCGCGGCTCTTCCGATCTGTCGCGATCGGCGTGCGGGGTCGCGATCAGGTCCACCGCCCGGCGTCCCAGTACCTGCGAAGCCGGATATCCCAGGAGGGCCTCGGCTTCCCGGCTCCACCCGACGAGCACTCCATCTGCGGCGAGCAGGGCGAAGGCGGCCGGGGGCGGGCTGAGGTGCCCGCCTTCGTCCGCCCCGGAGGGAGGAATGAACGGTAGCCCTTCCATGCCCCCATCATCCTTCCGAGCGGTCACGACCGCAGTGCGCTCGATCCGGCCCAGACGGCCACCGCACAGCGCGGGCGGGTGCGCGGCCTGCGGGGTTCTCCACCGAGGGATCTCGTCGAAGTCCCGACACCGGGAAGTCGTGTGCCGTGAAATCGGGGCCCGAACCGGAGCGGATGGGCCTAATCGAGAAACCCCCTCGTGCCTGCCACGCTGTGAAATACCGGCCGAGCGCCGTGCACCACTGGATCAGGTGCTCCGGAAATCGGCATTCTCGGTGGCAGCCGGGCCCTGGTCGTCGGGGACGGGGCACGTTCGCCCTGGGCGGTGGCAGGGTCCTCAAGGGCTGGGACCGCGGAATGAGACATTGCGTGAACGGCCTGGCTCGACTGGTTCCCCTATGGCTGCGCGCTGGACGTGGTTCCCCTATGACTGCGCGCTGGACGTGGTTCCCCTATGACTGCGCGCTGGACGCGTCGGGCCGCCGGCGCCGCGTACGAGTCGGGTCCGGCGATCGCCGGGGCTGGGCCGCGCCCACTCACCCGATCCCCGCCGGACCCGAACACCGCGCGCACCAGATCCGGACCGTGCTCGGACCAGCATGCTCCGAGCAGCCTCGGACAAGGCCGTTTCCACAGGTCAATCGCGGTCGCCGGAGCGGAGCCACACGCAGGGCCTGATCGACCTCGGCACCGGGATCATGGAGCGCCAGGGCGTGCAGGTCGACGTGCTCAGGGCGGTGGACCTCGACATCGCGACCGGTGTCTGGCCGGACATGACGGAGCACGGGTGGGAGACCGACGAGCGGCCGGTCATCTACTCGAAAGTCACGGCCGCAGCCATCCTCGCGCTGAAGGTCGTCCCGTAACTGCTGCTCGCCGCAGGCGCTGAGGCTTTCCCTGTGCTGGGTTGCAATGAGCGCGGGGCCGTTGTCAGTGGGCGAGGGCACACTGACTGCATGATCACCTCCTCGTCCACCGCAGGCGATGCCTCCGGCCCCTCCCCTGTCTGGGTGGAGTCGATGGGTGGCCCTCTGATCGTCGTCCCCGCCTCCGCCCTGGCCGCCTGGGGCGGGTGCACGGAGAGTGGTGTCATGGCGGGAGACGCCACCGCTCCAGACGACTACGACCGGGCCTGTGCGGTGGATGATCCGGCCGGTGTGATCCCTGTGGGCGAGAACGGTGCGCAGGCACTGGTGCTGGCGGACGAGCCGGCCACCAGTTGCTATCTGCCGGAGCGCCGAGCGTTCCTGCGGTGGCTCGCCGCCGGCTCCGAGTCCGGACTGAGTGCCGCGGCGGACACTGTCCTCGCAGACCCGGCCACGGTGTGGGAGGAGTGCGGCACCTGGGTCTCGGACGGTCCGGCGGTGCTCATGGACTCCGCCGAAGCGGGTTCCGACTTGGGCATCGAGTACCCCGGCGGCGGGATGCCCGCCAAGGCATCGGTCCCACTGCCCGCCGGCCGCTGGAGGGTCCGCGCCACGCACACCAAGGTGGACGAGGAGACCTGGGTCGGCCTGGTCCAGCTCCTGCCCGCCGCATCCTGAACGGTCAGCGGTTCGGTCAAGTGCGGTCAGTCGCGGCGCGCGGGGTTGTGCAGATGGGCGATGCCGAGCATCGCGTGGTGCACGCCATCGCCCTTGAGGCGGCAGTCGCGCAGGATCTTCCAGGTCTCCATCCGGGCGAAGGCATGCTCGATCCGAGCGCGGATCGAGCGGTGAGAGGCGTTGTGCTCTTCCTTCCAGGCAGCAGTTCGCTCTGCCCAGGGTCGCGGCGGTGCGGGATGAGGAGCCCGGTGCCTCGACAGCCTCCCTCGGCGATCACTGCGGTGTTCCCGACGGCGGCCTTGGCGCCGGATGGCTCCCATGCCTTGCAGTCGTCGTGGTTGCCCGGCAACGGTCGGCCGACCACGACCACCAGTCGAGTGTCCGCGTGGATGACGACCTGATGATTCGTCGAGTATCGGTAGTTCTTGGACCGCTCCGCCACCGTGTGGTCGCGGGTGGGGACCAGAGTGCCATCCACGATGAGCACGGCGTCCTTGCGGAACCACCTGTAGGGCTTGAGCTCGAGCAGGGGACCGAGGTGGTTGATGATGCGGCCGACTGCGGACTTCGAGACACCGAGAGCAGAGCGAGCTGACGCAGTGTCAGTTTGGTGCGCCAATAAGCAGTTATCAGGAGCAACCGGTCTTCCAGCGGAATCCCCCACGACCGGCCTCGCCGAGCGGTGTCGGCTCCTCCGCGCCGCAGCGCACGTACCGCCCGGTCGAACTGGCGCGGAGCCACGCCAGTGAACGGGGTTATCCAGACACCTCACGTTGCTATGCCGTCAAGTCGAGGGCCCTCAGCCCATGTAGCGTGACCTGCCTATTCGAACGGGCGGGGTGGAACGTTGGTCGACGTGATGCGCGTGATGGAGGCGCTGGCCGAGCAGGGCGTCACGGTGCTGTTCAAGGTAGATGCGGAACGCCTGCGTGACGGAGTCAGGCCGTGGACCTTCGTCGCAAGCGGTGCCCCCATCCATGAGGGCCTGCTCGTGCGTACTGATGCGGCCTCGGTGGAGGCATGCCTGGAGATTTGCATGCCGCAGCTGCGTGACCGAGGTCTGGTCATCCCCGAGTGAAGGGGAGGCGATCCAGGCCCACCCGCCGGGGGCCAGAGATACCCCGGAGGGCCTGGCACAGGCGTGCGGCCCATCTGAGGCAAAGGGGGACACGGCCGTGGCTCCCGTCAGGTCTGGCACGCTGCTGCCATGACTGACGATCTGATCGGCACGCAGACACCAGTGCAGCGCATCACGGATCCGGAGCAGGCGATCGAGGCACTGGAGCGCGCGGTTCCAGGGCTGACTGATCACCGTCGGCCGGAGCGTGCCGTTATCAAGTGGGCCGTGCTCGAAGACGACCTGGGCACTGCGCTGCCTGCCGATTTCAAACGCCTCGCGGAGAGGTACGAGGCCTTCGCCATCGGGGACTTTCTGCTCGTGGGCCTCCCTGACCCAGGCGAGGAGCATCACCGCCTTCGCGGTATCCGTGATGATCTGGAAGGAGTCCTCCAGCACTACTGGGAGGCGGACATGTCGATCGGTTTGCGGCCGCATCCCGCACCGGGTGGTCTCCTGCCATGGGCCGAGTCGAACGAAGGCGACAAGTTCCTTTGGAGCACGACGGGCGACAACCCCGAACAGTGGCTCGTCACCATCGCCTCCCGGAACGGAGGCTGGTGGCACTACGACGGCGGCGCTGTCCAGTTCCTCGCCGAGTACTGCAACGGCACCCTGGACCCCTGGGGATTGCCTCCGATCGATCCCGAAGTCACCCCCTGCTGAGCACGGCTCGGCCGGCCGATCTAGGGCCTGTGTGATGTCGTGATCACGTGGTGGTCTTGAGTAGATCGTCGATCCAGATCATGGAGGCTCGGAGGTGGAGGCCGGCGAGGTAGCTTTCGGGCGCCTTGTCGTAGCGGGTGGCGATGCCTCGCCAGGC